>JAAERE010000195.1 GCA_024230675.1 bacterium
CACTACAGCGCAAAGTCACTTCCTACGCAAGTCCGTATGTGTGTCACATCGATACCCCGTTTTCGTAGTTTCTTGAGTGTTGTCTTGCGATGGCCGGCCTTGGCGGCGGCGTTGTGGTTCCGGGTGTAGCTGATGTTCCATGCGGCTTGCTCCAGCAGGCGTTGACGGCCAACCCGACCCAAGGGCCAAGCCCGACACCAGGCGGCCAGGGCATCGCGAATCTGATTGTGGGTAAGGCTCTCGACGGGGTACGTCGGACGATTGTCGTCGGGAGCTCGGGAGGGAAAAAACGCCCGCCTCTTCCTCCATCTGTTCCGCGGCAATCAACTGTTCGCGCATCTTGTTCAGATGCAGGTGGCTCACCTGCGTGAGCGACATGTGCCGATAAATCGATCGCCAACCACGGACCTCGAAATGATCAAAGCCCAACTCGTCTTTTTCCTCTTTGAAGCATTGTTCGATCGGCCAACGAGAGTAGGCCACATACACCAGCCATTCCAACGGAGTTCCGGCTGGTGCGTTC
>JAAERE010000196.1 GCA_024230675.1 bacterium
GAGGAATTCCGAGGTCTGTACCGGGACTACGCGGATTTCACTAACAAACCGCAGAACGTTCCGGCCCAGATGGTGCGCAAGAAAATGGAGCCGCTGGTGCCGATGGCGGTCGAATCTCTCCGCCAGGTCGGACTCGGCGGCATGGTCACGCGTGACGCGCCTGTGCACGGCGGTCGGAAAGTCCGGATCAATATCATCAAAGCGATCTTTCGAGATCGAGTCGTTCGCAAGTTCTCGCTCGACGACAAAGCGCCGCTGAAGGTGCTCGAAGCCGGTATCCTGAAGTACCGCAAACTGCTGTGGGTGCAAAAGCTACAACTGTTCAACCCCCTCTTCTGGCTGTTTCACTTCGTTCTGTTCATGGCCCGGCTGCCAATTCTCATTTTGCGCAAGGCCGGTTACGATACTTCGCACGCCGAAACCCTGACTTCGGTGCGCCTTTACCTAATCCTTTTCCAGGGCTCTTGTTACTATATCCTGGCCGAGTGGAGCGGCCTGCTGGACTGGATATGGTTTGACATTATGGGGCTATAGCGTATATTCTGCCTTTCGAACGAGACACCTGCAAGGGCGTTGGTTGCAGACGCAGGTGAGCGAACCGACAAGGCAGGGATTGCGCATTGGTCCAACAAGATCTTTTTGAGCCGGTAGCCGGACTCAGAGTTCACTTTCATTTTCATACTCAGAGATTGCAGGCCGATTCTTGCCTTGAAGTTGAAGGGTCTTATTGATGCCAAGCGGACGCACCAGGCTGGCGGTTTTTGTATCCGGAGGTGGTACCGGACTTCAGTCGATAATCGACGCCTGCACTCGCGGGGACCTTTCGGCCGAGGTCGCCTGGGTCGTTTCCAGCAGTTCGAAAGCTTACGGGCTCAAGAGGGCTGCCGGGGCGGAGATAGAGTCGTTTGTCTTTCGTCCAAAGAAGTACGACACGCCCGACGAGGCAGGCAAAGACCTGTTGCAGAAGCTGAAAGAGCGCGGTGTCGAATACATAGCCCTGGCCGGGTACCTCAAGCTGCTTCCGCCCGAGGTGGTGGCGGCTTACCCGAAACGAATCCTGAATATTCATCCCGGTCTGCTGCCAGAGTACGGTGGACAGGGGATGTACGGTCACCACGTTCATGAAGCGGTGCTGGCGGCCGGAGAGAAAGTGTCCGGGCCAACCGTTCACCTGGTAGACGAGATATACGACCACGGAAAGATCCTGGAGCAGGTCACAATCCCCGTAAGAGAAAACGACACGCCGGAGACGCTGGCGGCGCGAGTGCTGGTCGAGGAACACAAACTGTACCCGGCCGTTATTGAGAAATTGATTACTGGAAAATATGAGGTCAACGATGACTAACGAAGTTCTTACCACTGAAATCAAAGAATACCCTCTGACGCGTCGCGGCAAAGTCCGCGATATTTACGACATGGGGGACACCCTGCTGTTTATCGCCAGCGATCGAATTTCCGCGTTCGACGTGGTCCTGCCCAACGGCATTCCGGGCAAAGGGAGCGTTCTCACCCAGACGTCCATGTTCTGGTTCGACTTCCTGAAAGACACGGTCGCCAATCACCTGATTACGGCCAACGTCGACGATTACCCGCAGGAACTGCATAAGTACCGCGATTCACTCGAAGGTCGCTCCATGATCGTGACCAAGGCGGACCGTATCGACGTGGAATGCATCGTGCGAGGTTATATCTCCGGCTCGATGTGGAAGGAATTGAAAGCTGCCCGCAGAGCCGGTTCGAACGTTGTCCACGGGTTCGAGTTCGCTCCGGACCTGCAGGAATCGGAAAAGCTGCCCCAGTCGTTGTTCACGCCTTCGTCGAAGAACGACGACGGTCATGACGAAAATATCAGTTTCGAAACGATGGTCAACCAGGTGGGCAAAGAGACCGCCGAGCTCTGCCGGGACAAGTCCCTGGCGATATACACCGCCGCGGCGGAATATGCCCTCACCAAGGGCATTATCATTGCAGACACCAAGTTCGAGTTCGGCTTCAAAGACGGGGAGTTCATTCTCATCGATGAGGTCCTCACGCCCGATTCAAGCCGGTTCTGGCCTCTGGACAAGTACAAAACAGGCCAGGGGCAGCCGTCGTTCGACAAACAGCCGGTGCGGGACTATCTGGACGGCCTTGATTGGGACAAAAGACCGCCGGCCCCGAAACTTCCCGACGAGGTCGTGGAAGCCTCGGTGAAACGCTATCAGGAAGCCCAACAGTTGCTGACCGGGAGAAAGTAAATGTCTGACTCCGCCAAAATAAAGCGCGCGCTCATTTCCGTATCCGAGAAGTCCGGTCTGGTTGAACTGGCCGCCGAACTGGATCAGCTTGGAATTGAAATCATCTCCACCGGGGGGACTCTGAAGAAACTCCGCGAGGCAGAGGTCAAGGCCGTCTCAGTGGCGACCTTCACGGGCAGCCCCGAGGTCATGGACGGCCGCATCAAGACCTTGCATCCCAAGATCCACGCCGGTCTTCTGTATAAGAGGGACAACGCGAAACATGAGGAAGAGCTGGCCGCTCTCGAATCCAAGAGCATCGATCTCGTGGTTGTCAACCTGTATCCGTTTCGGGAGACGGTGGCGCGCGAAGACGCTACGCATGAAGAAATCATCGAGAATATAGATATCGGTGGACCGACTATGTTGCGTTCGGCGGCTAAGAATTACGACAGTGTCACGGTCGTGGTGGACCCTTCGGATTATTCCACCCTTCTGGAGGAGTTGAAAAAGCACGACGGCGCCACGACTCCTGAGTTCCGCGAGCGATGCGCCGGCAAGGTGTTCGCCCTGACCTCCGCCTACGAGACTGCAATTGCCGCCTATTTCGAAAATGGCAAACCCGAGGAAGCACAGAAGTTTCCGAACGTTCTGGCTCGTCGGTATAGGCATCGGTCGAAACTTCGTTACGGCGAGAACCCGCATCAGGATGCCGCCGTGTACGCCGAGACCGGCTACGATGGTGTGACACTGCTGGACGGCAAGATTCTCTCCGGCAAAGAGCTTTCGTACAACAATTACAACGACCTTAACGCCTGTCTGGATATGCTTCTGGATTTCGAAGAGCCTTTTGCCTGTCTTCTCAAGCACGCTAACCCGTGCGGTGCGGCGATCGGAGAGACCGTCGCTCAGGCCTATCAACGGGCTTACGAGAGCGATCCGCTGTCGGCGTTCGGATGTATTATTGGCCTCAATCGGGAGGTAGACCTGGAATGCGCCGAGCATCTGCACAAGACGCATTTTGTGGAGTGCATCCTGGCTCCTGGATTTACCGAAGACGCCTTTAAGCTGCTCAAGAAAAAGAAAGCCCGTCGAATATTGACGCTTCCTCAAATGGCTAACGGCCAGAGCAACAACGAGGTTGCTTATCGTTATATCCGGGGCGGCCTTTTGGTGCAGGAAGCTGACCAACACGTGCTCGACGTCGATTCCCTTAATACTGTCACCAGGCGGGCGCCTTCGGAGGCCGAACTGAAAGATCTTCTGTTCGCCTGGAAGGTTGTCAAGCACACTAAGTCCAACGCTATCGTGCTGGCCAAAGACGGAGCGACGGTCGGTATTGGTATGGGGCAGACCTCGCGCGTTGACTCCGGATTCATGGCGGTCAAGAGGGCCGGCGAACGAGCCAAAGGGGCGGCGATGGCCTCCGACGCCTTTTACCCGATGCCGGACGGGGTAGAGGTTGGGACCGACGCCGGGGTGACTTCGATCATCCAGCCCGGGGGGTCCAAGGGCGACGAGGACGCTATCGCGGCCGCCGACAAGGCAGGTGCTGCCATGGTCCTCACCGGAGGAGTGCGTCACTTTAAACATTGATCAGGACCTCCACAGAAAGCGGAATGGTTTTGGGCCGGCGTGCAAGGCATGTCGGCCTGTCGCGTTTCGGCAAAGATCCATAGCAGAACACAATTAAACATTGCAGAAACGGTGGTTCTGAGAGTATAAATAGAGCATGCGATTAAGAGAGATTTTCCTGCTCACGATTCTGTCACTGGTTGTGGCAGCTTCATGCTCCGACGACAACAAGGCCCCGGTGGAGCCGCCCGTGGAAACACCAGAGCTATCAATAGGCGACCTGACCGTAGCTGAAGGCAACCCGGCCATCTTTACCATTTCGTTGGATCGACCTGCCGACCGTCGGGTGGTCTTTTCATACTTCACCGTCGACGTCAGCGCCCAGGCGAATCTTGACTATGACGGTGTCTCGGGCGTGGATACTATCCCCGTCGACTCCTCCGGCCTGACCATTCTCGTGCCTACGATCGATGACGGCGACGATGAGCCCGACGAAACTTTCACTCTGACTCTTACTTCGGTGAGCAACGCCGATGTTGCCGACAGCGTCGGGATCGGCACCATTATCGACAACGACATTTCCGGGGTCAGCTTTCTCAACGACGTCAAGCCGATTCTCATGGGTAGTTGTGGCCCCGGTTGTCATGGGTTCGGGTCTTCTCTTGGCGGTCTGTCGCTCGGGGACCTTTCGTATGACTCCGTCATAATCGCCAAAGGTCCGAATACTTTTCTCTGGAACAACACCACTGACAGTCTGGTAGTACAACCCGGCAACAGCGCCCTGAGTACGCTCTACACCAAAGCCACCAGCTCCCCGCCGTTCGGCGGGTGGATGCCCCTTGGAGGAGTGTCTCCTCTCGATACCGTCCTGAGCAATCGAATCAAAGACTGGATCGATCAGGGCGCTCAAGACAACTAGCGCTCCGGGCTATCCCTTTTGGAGTCAGTCACTTATCTGTTTTGTGACCGGCCCCGCTCGATCGGTCGCAAGCTGACCGACCAGACCCCTTTTTTCCAGTTCAATCTTGCATCCGCCCGCCAAGTCCTGTATCTTGTACTCTAGAATATGTCAACTTGAGGTGAGGTAGTGGACGCGAGAATTCTAGAGATTGTTTTCTACTTGATGGACTACGTGCAGGACAGCGACGAGCAACTCTCTTACCTATCCGAGTACTCATCCGACTTGAAAAGCCTTGGCTATTCGTCGGAAGAGATCTCCACCGCCTACAACTGGATTCTGGATCACCTCGGTTCGACCGGCGAGAGCCTGTTTTCGGCTTTCCCCCGGCAGGTTGGCTCCTATCGGATTCTGACCGATGTCGAGCGGGCGCGTCTGACTCCCGCCGCCTATGGCTTCCTGCTCAAGCTCTCCA
Organism: bacterium; assembly: GCA_024230675.1. Classification (GTDB taxonomy): domain Bacteria; phylum Zixibacteria; class MSB-5A5; order GN15; family FEB-12; genus JAAERE01. The sequence goes on from JAAERE010000196.1 coordinate 5,165, forward strand.
ACCTTGGGTTGATTAACAGCGAGCAGTTCGAGACCGTCCTGGATCGACTGACTTTGGTTGGGGCTCACCTGGTTACCCCGGAGCAGATAAAGCTTATCGCGTCCGCTATCGTACTAAACGAGTTTGGCGATGCCGACACCAGC
>JAAERE010000197.1 GCA_024230675.1 bacterium
CCCCCTGTGCCTCTACAGGGCGCTCTTCTGGTCTCCGGTTGGTCCAGTTTGGTTCATCCGGGCTCGCTTTTGACGCCGGTTGGATCATTTTTGGCCGCCCTTGACGCATTTTTGCCCACCTTTACGGACTTTTTGTGTCCTTTTATTTAATATTCATGATTTCTAATGCAATTTGCTTGATTTTTCTGGGATTTCCACAAATTTTCAGGAAAAATGCACAGTTGTTCATGAAAATCTCATAAAAATGCGTAAAAATGTGTAAATGAACGCCCCAAGTGGTCAAAAGTGCTTCCAAAGTGGGCAAAAGCGGCTCCAGGTGGGCCCATTTTGCTCCATCCGGGCTCACTTTTGACGCCGGTTGGACCATTTTTGACCTCCCTTGGCGCATTTTTGCCCACTTTTACCCACTTTGTCTGTGTTTTTGTGCAATATTCATGATTTTTAAGGCAATTTGCTTGATCTTTCTGGGATTTCCAGGAATTTTCAGAAAAAATGCACAATTGTTCACTAAAACCTCATAAAAATGCGTAAAAATGCGTAAAGGAACGCTCCAAGTGGCCAAAAGTGCTTCCAAAGTGGGCAAAAGTGGCTCCAGGTGGGCCCATTTTGGTCCATCCGGGCTCACTTTTGACGCCGGCTGGACCATTCTTGGCCTCCCTTGGC
>JAAERE010000198.1 GCA_024230675.1 bacterium
AGATTTGACCCGAATCGAAAAGGGCTACCGTCGATACGCCGCCGTATTCGAGAAGGTCAAGCTGGTCCTCAAGAAGGATCAGGCCACCGAACGCTATCTCAATTATCCTCACATCTGCGACAACGCTTCCGACCGAAGCGCGGTGGTCGGCATCAAAGCCGCCCTCGAGCAGTCGGATTCGGAGGCGGTGTTTATCGGCTCAAGCGACATCGTCGACTTCCCGCTTGAGCTGGCGGCGGAGCTGGTTAAGAGCTACAAGGGAGAACTGTTCCTAGGATACCGAGATGAGTCCGGTCAGGCGGCGCGCCCCCAGCCGCTGTTCGGCGTGTTTTCGAAACGTCTCGTGCAGCGTCTTGAGGCGGTCGGACTTTCGCTCCAGGAATTCTCCAATCTGCTGGGACGCGAGGGTCGACTGATGCCCCTGCCTTCGGGAGTACCGGCCGGACAACTCGGATTGGGCTGAAGCCCGGTCGAAGCCCGTTGCTTTTGCCGTCCCAAGCCGTATATTCCCACCATTTGGAGGCGGCAAGGTGATGGGGAGTCTAAACCGGTATTTCGATTTCAGCACCGGGCAATTGCGATTTTTGACGGTGCTCTGTTCCATAGCCATCGTTCTGGCTCTCTATTTGTTTGTCAAAACTTATGCCACGCCCGCCCCCGACGCCCCAACGCTTCCAGTGATTCTCGGCGACCAGAAAACTGAATACACCGGTCTTTTTGTTCTCGACCCCAATACCGCACCGGCCGACTCCCTGGAACTTCTGCCCGGAATCGGTCGTGTCCTGGCCGATCGCATCGTAGAGTACCGTCTGCACTCCCGATTTTCCAGCGAAATAGACATCACCGAGGTCAAGGGTGTAGGCCCAAAACTGTTCGAACGGATTCGCCCCTACCTGAAAGTCAGCCGACCGTGAACGAGATTGTTATCGGCATAGACTCCTTGACCGAGGTTTGGTGCGAGGCGAGGCTTGACGATGAGACCGGGCGCCCGGTTATTACCCAACTAGCCGATGGACTAAAGGTCAAAGAGAACGGCGGAAGTCTCGGACGCGAAGGCCGGGTGGTGGTTGCCGTGCCTGACGCCGAGGTGCAGGTCAAACGCCTGCAACTGGCAGGCGCGGACGACGGCAGCCGCAGGAACCATCTCTTATTTGAATTGGTACAGTCGGTGCTGGAGGACGAACAGGCCTTTGTCTACGATGTCCATCCTGCGGGCCACAAGGACAGTTGGTTTGGGCTGATTTTCAGACGCCGGGCGCTGGAGAAACTGACCTTAGACTGTGGCTTGGCCGGGGCGGAAGTTGCTTCGCCTCTGGATTTCCTGCCGCGCTCGATGGCTCTGGGCCGGGCCTATCTGAATTTCTGCCGGCAGGAGGAAGGTGATCTGGTTTGCCTCGTCGACCTGTCCCGGCGGGCGGCCTCGGTCTGCTTGATTAAGGAAGGAAAGATAGTTGACCTCGCGTCGCTTGCTCTCCCGGCGAACTGCCTCGACTCGGCCGTTGATAGAGAACAGTTGGCTGTCGATCTCAAAACTGTCGTAAGCTTCCGTCTGTCTTCGATGATGGATCGGGGCGTCTCGTCACCGCTCTCGAACCTCATCCTGTCGGGGCAGGTTGTCAGCGATGATCTGCGCCAGGTGGTCCAGAAATACTTTCCAGTCGGGGTCAAAGCCCCCTCGATAAACCCCGGTTATCTTACGGACGAGGTCCGGGAGTCCGAACCCTCTCCGGAACGATTTCTGGTGGCCCTCGGCCTAACTGTCAATTAGCTTGCCATCGCCCGCCTTTGCCCCTATTTTTCCCCCTGTTTAGCCGGTATTAGACGTTATTATTGCAGGAACGAAACATGGCGGATACTAACAAGAATCTCAGTCGGGCTATCTACCCGGGCACGTTTGATCCCGTTACCAACGGACATCTTTCGTTGATCGAGCGCGCCTGCCACCTATTCGACGAATTGGTCGTGGCCGTCTCCCGCAACGCCGGCAAACACCCGCTTTTGTCTTTCGAGCAAAGACTCGATCTTATGGAGTCGTCCCTGGCACTACAGGAGTATTCCTGCCGGGTCAAGGTGATTTCGTTCGAGGGTCTGTTGGCCGATCTGGTCAGGGAGCAGGAAGCGGCGGCAATCGTTCGGGGGCTGCGGGCCGTCTCCGATTTCGAGTACGAATTCCAGATGGCCCTGATGAACCGCAAACTGGCCCCGGATGTTGAAACGGTGTTTCTAATGCCTTCGCTCTCCTGGGTCTACCTCTCGTCTTCGATCGTCAAGGACGTAGCCGCCAACGGCGGAGACATCCAGGATCTGGTGCCGGGTGCGGTCAAAAAGGCGCTGGACAAGAAATTCAAAGCAGGCAAATAAGACGGCGCCCGGCCTCTGTATCAGAATCCGGCAACACCGTAGAACCTTTCATTCTAAGTTAGTTGAATTATGAGTAAAGAGCAGAATCCGAAAAGCAACCGGGCTGCCGAGCCCGAAGAAATACAAATGCCCCTGGCGGACCTTATCCGCACCCGCCGGGAAAAAGTTATCCAATTGGCCGAAAGCAAAATCGACTGCTATCCTTACCGCTACGAACGCACGCATCTCGTCGACGAAATCCTGAGCAACTTCGAAAAGATGGAAAAGGAGGAGACCCCCGTCTCCGTAGCCGGCCGGATTATGCTTAAGCGAAAAATGGGAAAGGTGTTTTTTGCCGATCTCCACGATTCCACCGGTCGCATTCAAATATACGTTCGCAAGAACGATGTTGGTGACGAGGCGTTCGAGCTTTTCAACCAGGTCGACCTGGGGGATATTGTCGGCTGCAAGGGAACGGTTTTTGTAACCCGTACCGAAGAGCGGACGGTGAAAGTCGCGTCTCTGGAACTGCTGACCAAAGCCCTGCACCCTCTGCCGGACAAGCACAGCGGATTGACCGACAAAGAGACGCGTTACCGTCGGCGCTACGCGGACCTGATTGTCAACCCAGAGGTGCGCAAGGCGTTTGCGAAACGGTCGATGATTATCAGGATCATTCGTGACTATCTCAACAGCAACGGCTTTCTCGAGGTCGAGACGCCGATTCTCCAGCCGCTTTACGGCGGCGGTATGGCCAAACCGTTCAAGACGCATCATGAGAAACTCGACATTCCCATGTATCTTCGCATTGCCGACGAGCTCTATCTTAAGCGCCTGATAGTCGGCGGCTATGACAAAGTCTGGGAATTCTGCAAGGACTTCCGCAACGAGGGCATGGACCGGCTGCACAATCCCGAATTCTCAATGATTGAACTTTATTGGGCATATGCGGATTATAAGGATATAGCCCGGATGTTCGAGGAGCTGCTCCGCCACACGGTCAAGGAGTTGACCGGCGGCCACGAAGTAGAGTTTGAGGGTGAGAAGGTGGACTTCGGCCCTCCGTTCAGATGGGTGACCATGATCGGTTCGATCGAAGAACAGACCGGGATCGACTTCACGGACTTTGATTTTGAGCAAGCCAGCGCCGAAGCGAAAAAGCTTGGGGTCGAAGGTGATGAACTCTTCAACAGGGGAAAAGTCATCGAAGCGGTCTGGGAGGCAAAAGTCGAGCCCACGCTGATGCAGCCGACGTTTGTGGCCGACTTCCCGGTGGAGATATCGCCGCTGGCGAAGAAGCATCGGGAAGATGATCGTCTGACCGAACGTTTCGAGCTGTTCATCGCCCATCAGGAGATGGGCAACGCCTTCAGCGAGTTGAACGATCCCATGGATCAACTGACCCGCTTCCTCCAGCAGGGAAAGGCTATTGCGGCCGGCGATGAAGAAGCCCAACCGCTGGACGATGATTTTGTCACGGCGCTGTCGTACGGTATGCCGCCGACCGGCGGCCTGGGTTTTGGCATTGACCGTTTGATCATGCTGCTAACGGACCAGCACAGTATCCGCGACGTCATTTTCTTTCCGCAGATGAAGGACCTCAAAGAGGGTTCGGTACCGGTGTCCCAGATTCTGCATCAGCTTCTGAAGGAAGAAGAGGCAGAATAGACCGCTCGAGAAGCGCCCTTATTCAGCGAGGAAGTCATGCGACTGACGACGATTACCATGACCGTTGTTCTCAGCCTGCTTATTGGCTCCGGTTGCGTTGGTTTCTACACGCGTCTGTTTGAAACCCGGCCGGGTGACTTCAAATGCGTCGACGGCTTTTGCTTCATCCCCAGAGTCGTTTCCTATCAGGAACATGCTGGCATCCCGGAAAACATGGACGACAACAATTTCTGGATATCGATAAAAATCCGGGATACGGCCACCACCGGCCGGGGCTATTCGAAAGACCACAGCAGCGCACCCGAACGAGAGGAAGCTGCCGCTTCGTTCAAGAATCGCATGCTGAAGCTGTTTCGTTTCGACTCCCTGGTGTTGAGAGTCGGGCCGGAAGAAACGCCCTTCCTGCTTCTCCCGGATACAACCAGATACACGCCGCGCGACCTCGACTTTCTGTCTTTCCATTTCGGCGATGCGATTATCCCTCTGGCCACCGACAGTCTCAGAGCTGTTTTCTATTATCGATATTTCAACGGCGACAACTCGCCAACGCCAACCGATTCGGTAGTTTACGGTATGGATCGGGTCGAAACCGGTGAAGCCTTTTTGGGCCTCAAGCAACTGATACCGGAGCGTGGAGAACCGCAATCCGAGGAATAGGGGGACTCAAGGTGCCACTGTCTGACATACGCAGAATTGATGACAAGGACTTTGACGACTACATGCGGATAAACTGTGAGGCTTATCCCGGCATGGAGATCTTTACGGCCGAGGAACGCGCCAAATACGTCACCAATATGCGACAATCGAAAGGCGATCCGCGCACGGTCCGGTTCGGGGCGTTTCGCGACGATACCATGGTGGGCTGCATGCGTCTTTTCGATTATGTTATGAATGTCCGGGGCGCCAAGGTCAAGACCGGCGGGGTCGGAGCGGTCGCGGTCGACCTTATGCACAAAAAGACCCACGTCGCCAAAGAGATGATGGTTTACTATCTGAACCATTACATTGAGCGTGACTTCCCCATGGCCATATTGTGGCCGTTCCGCTCGGATTTTTATCACGATATGGGGTTCGGACTCGGCGCGCGGATGTTTCGGTATTCTATAAAGCCGTCGAGCCTGCCAAGGGGCACCACCAAAGATCACGTACGATATCTGGATCAGAAAGACATGCCGGCTCTGACCGAATGCCACAATCGATATGTTGATAAGCGTTCGGGCATGGTCGAGCAGACCGATCTCGGCTGGGAAGTAGTATTCCGCCAATACAAGAAAACCCGGTTTGTGGGCGTTGAGATTGACGGACGGCTCGAAGGCTACTTGTCCTACACTTTCAAGAAAACTGCTCCTGACTCGTTTCTCGTGAACGACCTCATTGTCGACTGCATGATTTACCACACCCCCGAAGCACTCGCTGAGATGCTGACGTTTCTTCGCTCACAGCTGGATCAGATACGGCGGATAGTTCTGCATACCGACGAGGATGAATTCTACTATTTGTTACGAGATCCGAGGAACGAATCGACCGGTATCATAAATCCGACCCACCAGGAAAGCCACGTGGCCGGGGTGGGTCTAATGTATCGCATATTCAATACCCGCCTGTTATTCGAGCAGATGGGACCGGGAGCTTTTGCAGATGTTGACCTCAAGCTCAAGATCACCGTCCGTGACAGTTTCCTGAAGTCCAACGCCGGCTCCCTGACGGTGTCGTTTGAGGCCGGTCAGGCGACCGTGGTCGACGGCGGTGAATTCGACGCCGAGATCGAGCTGGACGTGGCCGAGTTTTCCTCGATGATCCTGGGCGCGGCTGGTTTTCGGTCGCTGTGCACCTACGGTCTGGCAACAATTTCGAGGCCGGAACTCATCGACAGCGTCGACCGCCTGTTCGCCACCAGCGAACCGCCGTTGACGCTCATGTCCTTCTGAGCAGCGGAATACCGTACCGCTTCTATTTCCATTCGCGCGGCCGGTTGAACTACGCTCGAAAGTAATTGCTTTCTATTTCCCCGTCTGTGTATAATATGTTGGAAATAAAGGGATTAGCCTCTACGGAAAGAGCAGATCACGGATGTCTTTTGAAACTTACATCGCCCGGCGGTATTTCCGCTCCGGCCGCTTTTTTGTCTCCGTCTCAACCTGGTTTACCATTGCCGGGGTCACGCTTGGGGTCGCCGTCGTCTGTTTTGTGATGTCGATGCACAACGGCTTCGAATCCGAGATAAGAGCCCGGCTTCTGGGGACCACTTCCCACATAACCGTCTTCCCCATTCGCGGCGGCTTCATCAGCGAATATCAACAGTTGGTCGACCGGCTTGAACAGTTCGACCATGTGGTGGCGGCCTCGCCTTTTGTCTATTACAAGGCGGCGGTGTCGTCCCCCTCGGCCGGAGACGGCATTATCGTAAGAGGGATCGATCTGGAACAGGAACGCCGGTCCGCCAATATCGGCTCCAGTATCATATCCGGAGAATATTCTTTTGAGCCTACTGTAATCCAGGACGATACTATCCCCGGCATTCTGCTGGGCAGCGGCCTGGCCTCCAGACTCGGCGTGTTCATAGGTGATCCGGTGGTCCTGTATTCGATGCGGGGCGAGGAACTGCGAAGAAGCATCCGGCCGCGAATCGCGCAATTTCATGTCTCCGGGGTTTTC
>JAAERE010000199.1 GCA_024230675.1 bacterium
ACCGGGACCCACATCCCCTGCCCTGGAATCCGTTGTCAGGATTGGTGCCGACCCAATGACATCAATGATAGTTTCATTGGTGGAGACTGTCTTATATTCATTGTCATCAACATCAAAATAGGTCAGAGAAACAGCAGGGATGACCAGGGCCCCCGGCTTCCTGGGAACCAGGGCATGCTTGAATATTTTTTTTCCTGAAAAACCCATTGCAGTGGCAGCCATCTCTTCTGTGGGGGTGTCATCATAGACTTTCACCAGCCCCGGGTCCAGGTTCAATGGCAAAGATCCGGCATCCATGATATTGCCCTTCCCCTGAATTGTAAGGGTTAAGGTTGCGGATTCTCCGGCAGCAAGTTTAGGTTTATCAATGACAGCCCCCATGGTAAATTGACCCACAAGACCTGAAAAGGTTTGGTCTCCTGAATAGGGGGGAAGGGGTCTAACCACGAGGTTTACCCCATTGGATGACACCTGTACCGGCTTTGTCCTTGCTGCTGAAAAGAAAGAATCATTAAAAAATGAATCAATGGGATCACT
>JAAERE010000200.1 GCA_024230675.1 bacterium
AGGCCCAAGCGCAGTTGAAAAGCTACGAACAGGCTTTCACCATAGTAGCCGAGCCGCAAGCAGTCGTTCCAATCGGCAGAGAGGCCACAGGGCAGGTTGTTACGTCCCCTTCGCTCCAAATTGAATTCCAAGGCGCGACGCCGGTGGTCGAATACCGTATCTTCACCCGCATCGGCATACGGTAGTACCTTGTTGTAGAAAGCAAAATCACCTGTCTCACCCACATAGGCCGGGATGGCGTTGAAGAACCAGAGACGGTCATCAGAGCGATATTCCTCCGGTTCGGGTTCAGGTTCGTGGCCAGGGTGATGTTCAAAGGGTTTGATCACAGGAATGGCCCCGCCATTGGCCAACTGACCCGTAAGCAATAATTCCAAGCGCGCCCACGCTTCATCGGCGATAGCTGCGACCACCCCCAAGATATCCTGTACTGAGTCGCGAAAGCCCAGCCCATCGCGCTCGCCGTTGTACACCAGGCTCGCAGTTCGGGACCAGGCAAAGGTGATCAGAGAATTGTACAACCCCCAGACATTGAGGGTGTGGTCTAGCTCTGCGTCGGGCGTCTCCACTTTCAGACTGCCTAACCTGGTATGCCAATGATTCTTCAGCGCTTGTAGTTCGATTTCGGCCCGTTCCGGGGATCCATACTCGGCCAGCGTGCGTTTGCCCAGCCCTCGTGCATCACCAATACCTAACATGACCAATAGTTCTCGGCTTTCGCCTGGTTGCAGGGTGAGATCGGTTTGCAGACTGCCGCAGGCATTATCGCCATAGACGTCGCTGTTGTTGCTCCGGCCCTGCTCTATCACCAGGGGATTGTGATAACTGCGATAAGGGCCGAGGAAAGCCTCGCGGCTGGTATCATACCCATCTATCGACGAACCAACCAACGCCATCCAGGTGCGGCTGGACATATCGTCCCTCAAGTCCGCTTCGCCATTGATGGTTTGGGGATGGTCTTCGTTTAAGCCAAACAGGCATTCTCTGGATTAAACAAAGAGATTTTCTGTTTAATATGCGGACGCTTCTTTGCTGGAAATCCAGGCAAATCTATTCGCTCCAACAGATAATAAAACAGGTTTTGCGGCTCTTTTCCAAAGAAGCGTTCAGCAGCTGTTGTTCCATCCGCCCTTCGCAGATGAAAATTATGCACCACTTTCAGGGCGTTTAATTTCCGGTCGCTCAGGCGATGTAATGCGTGATGACGAAGTGCCAATTGTCCATTCCGTCCCTCTACGCACGAACTCGATGGCTGAAATAGATGTACGCACTCCCAGG
>JAAERE010000201.1 GCA_024230675.1 bacterium
GTGTAATAACGGCCTTCAGGAGTCGGACCAAAAACCACGTCTGACTTCTCCAGCATACGCAGAGTGGCCTGCATCATCTTGGCCGAATAGGTCGGCGTACGACTGCCCACCACGATCACGTTCTCGTAGCCGTTCTCGAAGCATTCCTTGAATACTTTTTCGATGCGTATGCCCCAGCGTTCGCGCTCCATAGGGTGAAGACTGAACCGGTCTTTGAGAACGTCGGTTTTCTTCTTGGCAGATTTCTCGTTCAGATATTCTGTAACGATCTTGACGAGGCGTTTTCTCTCCGACTCATCTATATGATACAGGCGAATGTCGGCGCCCGTGACTTTCGATGCATTGCGAACGGTATCCGTAATGAAGGCCTGGTGCAGAAACCGAAGATCATCCCCCTGGATAGCGCCCAGATCCATGTTAGTCCCGTCTTCAACCGGTTCCTGGATGCAAATGGCGATAACGGACTTGTTCTGATTCATGTTAGTCATGTCAACCTGTTCGTATTGTTGATTGCTGACGTCAAATATAAATACCGCGCTCACAGCCGTCAAGCGGGGCCGGACTAAAACGTCAAAAAAACGTAGCGGATGTTCAGTGATGATTAAGAGAGATCAACCCCCGGACCTGGCTGATCCGGAGACATCAATCGCGTCGATCTAATCCAATAGATCACCTGACTTTGCGCATTTCGGCAATCATATCCTCGGGCTCAATCACGCCCTGTAATATCCGGCGCACTCCGCCTTCGGAGTCCAGCAGCAGGGTGGTCGGCAGGGAGTAATGCTTCAGCCCGAAACGGGCCATGAAGTCGATAGTGGCTGGAGACTTATCCGTCTCAAGCTGGACTTTCAGGGGAAGGAATCTCGCAGCCTCGGCGGCCACTTCGGGATTGCCGAAAGTCTTCTTGTCCAGAACCTTGCAGTTGGCGCACCAGGTCGCCCAGGTATCGATCAGCACCGGCCGTTGCTCGGCTTTGGCGCGGGCCAGACCGGCTTCAAGATCCCTCTCCCACGGAATCAGCTCGGACTGATGTTCGGCGGTTGTGTCGGCAAAACCAGGCATCCAGCCAGACGAGGCCGGAAGTATGAACCCCTGTGTGACAAGACTTCCGAGCAGAAGATACCCCCCCACGAGGAGAGCCAATACACCCAGGAATTTCTTTACGCGCGGGAAGAAACTTGTTTCCGGCGTCAGGCGGTCCAAACCGCCGCCGAAAACACCAAAGGCCAGCAACACGAGCGCCGTGAGAATGGCCGTAAGTTCAGCGCTGACAATCGTCCTCAGGAAATACAGGGCCATCAGAAGCAGAACAAATCCGAAGAACTTCTTGACAGTCTCCATCCATGCGCCGGAATTTGGCAGGGCGTTGATAGCTGACGAAGACGTCCCGATAATCACATACAGTGTCCCCAGCCCCAGAGCGAACACGAAGAGCATCAGAAAACCTACCACGGGCGAGCCGCTGGTAGCTACGTACAGAAGTATCCCGGCTACGAACGGGCCGACACACGGCGAAACGACCAGGGCGGCGATCACGCCCAGCAGTATCGCGCCGCCGACGCCTCCGCGGCTGCCGGTGGTCCCCATCTTGTTGCGAAGGGCCTGTGGCACCTGCAATTCATAAAGGCCGAACATTGACAGCGCAAAGATCACGAAAACCACCGAGATGCCTATAACCACCGGAGTGCTGGCCAGCCAGGCGCCAAAGACGCCTCCCACCAGAGAAACGATGAGCCCCATTATACCGTACATCAGAGCCATCGTACCGACATAGAAGAGCGACAGCACGAATCCGCGCCCCAGTGAACGTTGCTGTCCGGCGAATATACTCACTGTTATAGGGACCATTGGGTAGGTGCAGGGCGAAAACGACAATAGAAGACCGGTCAAGAAGGCAACCCCAAGAGCCATAAAATAACCCCAGAAGCCGTATTCTCTTATTAGCCGTTCGAGATCGTTTTCATCGGCCACGGGTCCCAGGTCGGCAGGCATCGTTGCTGTTTCGTCATCGGCTTCGGCAAAAACAGCTGCGTTGATCAGGTCACCCTCTGGTCCAACTACGATCTTCAGATCGGTCTGGACTGTTTCTGGGGCCCGGCATTCCCGGTCGTTGCAGGGCTGGCCCGTGAAACTGACCGGCAACAAATACTCGCCCGCAGCCGCTCCGGCATCAACTGCCACCTGAAAGCGGATCAATATCTTGCCGTCGTAAACCGACATTTCCTGATCGCCCAACATTGCTTTACCGCCGGCTGGGTAAACCACACCGTGGGGTGTCAGGCCGTCGATAGTATCCAACTCAACCTGGGCCGGGATCAGAAAGTCTTCGAGCGGGGCTGAAGAGTTGATATGCCAGCTCGGGGCCACCTTGACGACCACGGCGGCCGCGTAGGTCTCCCCCGGCGCGGCCGAAGAGATGGAGATGATGGACTTCGCCTCAACCAGGCTGCCACTATCGTCCTCTGAACCGAACGGCGATACGTCGGCGGCGGAAGTGCCAAAAAAGGTGATTATCATTAGTGCGGCAAGGGCTGCCACAGCCCCCCCGACTTTGTTCGAGACCGAGAATTGCATCCTATTGCGCTCCCGTAACTTTGATTGTCAATTGATTGTACTCAACAGCCGTCCGAAGGTTTGCCGAAAATGAGGGCGGAAAGTCTGACACGAGACGGTTGCGGATCAGCTCTTTTTGCGACGACGTTCGAACAGCTCCGCCCTGATCAGGGCCAGCAGCTTATCGGAGTCGATTTTGGCGACTATTTTCTCGGCCACGGCCCGACCCAGTTCCCGGGCAAACTCGCCGGCAAACTGATTCACTTCTTCCGGGCCGACTTTCTCCAGAGTCTCCTCCCAGGTGAGGCCGTCTTTTGGCTTCGCAGTCGGTGCCGCCGAGGAACTTCCAGCAATGTCGTCGTGCTCGGTAGAACGCAGTTGCTCTATTTCTTTCTTGAATTCGTCAATGAACTTCTCGACTCCCGAACCGGCGGCCTTCTTGGTAGAATCAGAAACTGCCCCGACTGAGGCCGGCCCCGGCGTGACAGGATCGACGGCTGCCGATGGATCCGAGAAGGTCAGATCACCTGCGTCGGAGGCATCGATCGGTCCCTCCGGCTGGGACTGACCGGGTTTGGCGTCCTGGGCAATAGAGTTTATAAACCAATCATAGTCGTGGACTTGATCGGGGTTGTCTTCCGTAGTGTCTTCCGGTTCTGTCAGGCCGTACTGATCGTTAAGAATCTCGAGCTTGCCTGATCCTTCCAGCGGTTTCGGCTTGGGTTTCGGAGGGCGATGGCTGATCTGGCTTACCTCGTCTTCGATCACGAGCGATTCCACCCTCTTGGAGTCAGACAGCTCGGCGGTCGGTTCGGCTTCCTCGTTCATGCCGATCATATTCTCCTCGGACTTGGCCTGAGAACGAACGGTTACCCCGGTGGTCTGCCCCATAACCTCAGAGTCTGTGACCTGCAGTCCGTCCGATGACTCGTTCAGCCCCAGGGCGGCGTCGAGAAAGTCATCGTCGACCGCTGATCCATTCAGAGGGGGATTTGCAGCTGGCTTGGGGGCGGCCTCTCCCTGCCCGGCGAACACGTTAACCCGGTTCACAAAGTCTCGGGGTTCAAAAGGACGTGGGATTACGGCTTCGGCCGGAAAGTCCAGAGAAGACTTGTCGAGGGGCTCAAATAACAAAAACGGCACGGTCGCGGTCCGGGGATCCTCCTGCAGCTTTTCGTAATAGAGCTTTTCGTCAGCACCTCTCATGTCGGCCGCAACCACGACCAGATCCGGCCGGGTTAGCTCCATTACTTCCGCGGCTTGATCGGCGGTCGCCACCGCCATGACCTCGTAGCCGTTCTGGCGAAGGATCGTCTCCGCCACCGCTCGCATGGTGTCCGCCGATTCGACAATGAGAATCTTACGTCGCATAATCTTAGCTGTTCTTGCCCGACTTGTCACCGCGCTGTGAAAGCTCCGAGGAAGCTTCTTCCAGGAACTTGCGGTCGGCCTTGCTAATGTTTTCCAAACCTACTTCGTTGATCTTGTCCAGAATAGAGTCGATGCGCTTCATTACATCAACCGCGTTCTGCCTGCGTTTCTCCAGCTTAGCTTCCTGACGTTTGTATCGCAAGTTTTTTAATTTCTTGCCAAACGACAGCCAGCGCCAGTCAAGCTTCATGTATGCCAGCCCGAAAATGGCGCCGCCGAGGTGAGCCATGTGAGCGACGTTTCCTCCGGAGAAGAAGAATCCCAGCAACATAAACCCGGGAATGGCCCATTTTACCTTCACCGGCAGAACGAAATAAATGTACAACTGACGGCTGGGAAACATCAGCCAGTAGGCGATCAAAAGTCCGTATATTGCCCCTGAAGCTCCTATCATGGGGGCCATCTGCGAGGGATAGACTATTAGCGTCAGGATGGCGCCCGCCAGACCGCAGAAGATGTAGAAGCGGGCAAACTTCCGACTCCCCCAGGTGAACTCAATCTCGGTGCCAAACATCCAGAGGGCGAACATATTGAATAGGATATGAAAGAACTGTCCCGTGGAGTGCAGGAACATATACGTGAAAACCGAATACAGAAGGTTCGGAAATTCAGCAAAGAACCTGGCCGGAGTCAGCCCCAGATGATAGGTCATGGCGGGAAAGATGTACTGGAGGACATAGATGCCGCCGTTGATTATGAGCATCCATTTGATGAAGGGGGAAAGCGCCCCCGGACCGAAGCCCGCTCGGCGACCGCCGCTTGGGCCTGATGTCTGGTAGTATCTCATATCTCTCAGTTTATCGGCACGTTTTGAGTACGTGTTAGTGGCTGCGGTCTACGTCTTATCGTCCCCCGCAGCTTTGTTTCCGGAAATCGAGCTCTCTTTGCTGGCTTGTTTGTCTCCCGACGGGAGATCGCACGTACCGCTCATTCAGGTGCCTATCCCCAGTCGAGGAAAAACTTTGGCTACCAGCAGGTACCAGACGGCAACAAACACCGCGATAGAAAGTAAGTCTTGCCAGCTCATCAGTATAGCTCTCTTTCCGTTACTTTTCCAGCGAAAACGATCGACGTGATCGGCTCCTTTATCTTATTAAAGGCGTTTGGCCGGCGAAAGTTCCGGAAACCCCGAGGGCAATAAAAAGGCCGGTCCGACGAAGCCGGACCGGCCTGGACTGTCTCAACTGAAAGCTCAGGCAAGTACCTTTTCCAGGCGAGCCAGGAGCTGGGCTTTGGGAATCGCTCCGACCACCTGATCGACCAGTTCGCCGTTCTTGAAGAAGAGCAGCGACGGGATCGACATGATGTTGTATTTCCCGGCGGTCTTGTTGTTGGCGTCGACATCGAGCTTGGTGACTTTGACCTTATCGCTCATCTCGGTCGCCACTTCTTCCAGGATAGGCGCAATCATCTTGCAGGGACCGCACCAGGTCGCCCAAAAATCAACCACCACTGGTTTATCAGCCTGGAGCACTTCGCTGTCGAAAGTGTCGTCTGTAATTTGCACCGGTTTGCTCATTCGTAGCTCCTTAGCATATGTAATTTCGTTATCTGACCTGTTCTAACACCCAAAACAAAGTCGGGTTCCTGAAACCGGTGATTTCCCATCCGGTCCTGCCACGTCGACGCCGCTCGATCGGCCCTCGCTGGTCCGCAATATAGTACCGACAGCCGCTCTTCGCCAAGCTCAAAAACGAAATGGTGTGGAGTCGTGGACCGGTGAAGTTGACCGGCCGCTTACAGCTCGCGCACTCGTTGGTTTCACTTGGTCTCTGTCCCGGTAGCTGTTATATTCCCGCCTTTGGCGAAAGGCATGAGATGAGGCTGATTCTACAAAGAACCGAGGGATGCGAAGTATGGATCGACGGCGCCCGCCACAGCGTTGCCGGCCCCGGTCTGCTCATCCTTTTCGGTACCCGGATCGGCGATAGCGAAGAGTCCTGCCGCCATCTGGCCGACAAGGCCGTGAATCTTCGTATTTTCGAGGACGCCGAAGGCAAGATGAATCTGTCCGCTCTGGACGTCGGCGCCGAGATCATGATGGTCTCCCAGTTCACGCTCTACGCCGATACGCGCAAAGGGCGCCGTCCGGCCTTCACGGAGGCTATGCCTCCGGACGAGGCAGAGCGACTGTACAAGCGTTTTGTGGAGTTGGTTGCGGCCAGTTCGCTGGCGACCGCCACCGGCGTCTTTGGCGCCAGAATGGACGTCAAACTAACCAATAGCGGTCCCGTGACAATCCTGCTCGAACATGAAATATAGCGACCTCCATCAACTGGCCGGTCAACGAGATCTGGTCCTGGGCTCCAGCTCACCTCGCCGAGCCCGTCTGTTGACGGAACTTGGCCTTGAATTTCGCAAGGTTGTCCCCAGGATCACGGAAGCTGTCCTGCCCGACGAGAAACCCTGTGCCTGCGCCTTGAGGCTGGCCGAGGAAAAGGCGATAGCGGTATCACTTCAACTCGAAGACCGCGAAATCGTCCTGGGCGGAGACACTATCGTTGTGCTGGACGAGGCGATCCTGGGCAAGCCCAGGGACCAGGAGGACGCTTTCCGGACCCTTTCTCTTCTCGCCGGACAGAAGCACTATGTATGTACCGCCCTGGCGCTGGCGGACCACGAGGGCCTCATCTGTTCCGGAACCGAGCAGACCGAAGTTGTCTTCAATAAGGTTGGTCCGGAACAGATCCGGGAATACATCGCCAGCGGCGAACCGATGGACAAGGCGGGAGCCTACGGGATACAGGGCATGGGGGCATTTTTAGTTGACAGTATTGAGGGTAATCTGGATAATGTCATAGGTTTACCACGCACCCTGCTGAATCGTTTGGCCGGGGGAGTACTACATTGACCATGACCTCTAACAGGCTGTAAATGGGTGAATTAGAGACGAAATTTGGAGATTTACTCCAGCTCGAAAGAGAACGCCAAAAGATCACTCTGGCCGATCTGGCGACGGAGTTGAAGATATCGGAAGACAGCCTTGCCAGCATCGAAAAAGGGGACGCCGGGTCCCTGCCTTCGGAGCCGTACTACAAGATGTTTTCCAAGACCTACGCGGAACGCCTGGGCATAGATTACGCCAAGACGATTGATGCGATCCGCGAAGAACTGGGTGAGTCGCTTGAGCCGGAACTGAAAGTAGCCGGCGAACGCAAGGAAGGTGAACCGCCCGAATCCGGCAAAAAAGCGGTGTCCGACAAGGAGGCCGAAGAAGACGAAGAGGAACCGTCAGAGGAAAAGGCCTTCATCAAGAAGGTGATCTATATCTCTGCGGCGATCGTAGTCGTTTTCATTCTGGTCCTGGTCGGCTACAAGTTCATCTTCGGCGGCGGAGAGGAATCGGCTGTACCTGGCGAGAGAGTCGAGGAAGCCGACGGCCCCTCCCCCACTGAGAGCGCCAACGCCGAATTTGCCAATTACCAGTGGGGAGTCCCCGAAAACGCCCGGCCGGAGAGCCTCCTCGTGACCCTGACTTCGCGCGAACAGAGCTGGGCTACGGTGCTGGCCGACGGGGACACCGTGCTGTATCAGAACCTGACGCCCTGGCGTGAGTACAACGTCAAGGCCGCGTATCGAGTTCTGGTCTCGATAGGCATCCCCCGTCTGGTGGACATAAAGCTGGACGGCACGCCGGTTAATCTGGTCAATGCGACCAGCGGCCGGATATCTCGGGTGGAGATCAACCAGAGCAACAGGACAATGTTTGAGCCACCGGCGGCCGAACGCCCGCGACCTGCCTCCTCTGCCCCCGCACCGGCACAGGATACGACAAGTCCGGCTCCGCCGGTTGAGACCGAAACCAAGGTGGAAGACAGCCTTTAGGCTGGAGTTATAAGAACATGGGAGTCAAGGGATTCCTGGCCTCACTTCAAGTGGGCCATATCAGCAAGAACATCGAAAGATCGGAGATAACATTCCCCGGTGCTCTTCTTCGCCCCCGGCACATCCTCGTGTGTTTGCCCGCCGGCTTGCGCGAGTTGACGCTGGTGAAGCAGTTTCTTCCGACCATAACCCACCTGTTCAAACAGGCCGATGTCACCCTTCTGGCCATGCCGGGCATCAAGGTCTATGACATCTATCCACGCAAAGGCTTCCAGATCCTGACTCCTTCCACCGATCAGTTGACCTGGACCGGCCTGCCGAAGAAAAGCTATTTGAAACACCTCTCTGAGCAGAAGTTCGACATGATCCTGGATATGAACCTTCAGCAGTCGAACTTTACTTCGACCGTGCTGCTGAGTTTCCCCAAGGCGGTCCGCATCGGGCGCGGCAATCACCTCGGAGAGCCGTTTTACAACGTTGAGATCAAGACCAAGTATCTGCGTGATGAGCGCAACATATACAAATCACTTCTCGAGACTCTGGGGTCGATGATTAATCGGCCGGTTGATGGAGCCACTCCTTTCACATCTAATTAGCCTCCGGAGGATAAGTGTACCTCAAAAAGATAGAAGCCCTGGGATTTAAGTCGTTTCCAAATAAAACTCTCGTAGATTTTTCCCACGGAGTCACAGCGATCGTCGGCCCCAACGGCTGTGGCAAGACCAACATCCTCGACGCCCTCCGCTGGGTTCTTGGGGAGCAGAAACCGACCATGCTGCGCGGTGGCAAGATGGAGGAGATCATTTTCAACGGCACTCACGAGTTGAAGCCGCTGGGTATGGCCGAGGTCTCCCTCACGATTGTCAACGATCACGGCGTTCTTCCTACTGAGTACCACGAGATACAGATAACCCGGAGGCTCTTCCGCAGCGGCGAATCAGAATACCTGATAAACAAAGTCCCCTGCCGTCTGAAAGATATTACCGATTTGTTTGTGGACACCGGCGTAGGAGCGCACTCATACTCTGTTATCCAGCAGCACATGATTGACTCCGTGATATCGGACAAAGCCGAGGAACGGCGTTTCCTGTTCGAAGAGGCGGCCGGTATCACCAAGTACAAACAGCGCCGCAAGGCGGCCCTGCGCAAGCTGGAGGCCACGGAGAACGACTTCCTGCGGCTGCAGGATATCTACGCCGAGGTTAAAACCAGGGTCAATTCCCTATACCGGCAGCACAAGAAGGCGGAGAGATACCAAAAGCTGTCCGACCAGATAAAGGCGTGGGAAGTGTTTCTCAACACTTCAAAATTGAGCCGTCTCAAAGGTGAGAAGCGGGAGCTTCAGGCTCAGGCCGATCAACTGAGAGACCAAAAGACCGGACGGGACAGCACCCTGGACCAGGCTTACGCTCAACTTGAAACCGACCGCGAAAAGCTGGTCGGGATCGAACGCGAGATTACCGAGCTTGGCAACAAGCTCTATAGTATAACGGAAGAAGCCCACGGTCTGGAACGGGAGGTCTCGGTCCTCCACGAAAAGAAATCCAACGCCCGGCAATTGATCGAAAAGAACACTTCCGACATAGCGGCTTTCGAAGAACGAAGACTGGCTCTCGAAGAACAGATCAAGGCGGCCACCGAGGAACTTCAGCGCAACACTACCGAGGTCGAGGGCCTCACCCAACAGTTGGCCTCGGCGCAGGAGGTACAAGCCGAGACCGATCGCCAGCTCCTCTCCGGGCGCATGGCACGTGATCAGGAGAACAAAAAGCTGGTAGAACTGGAAGGCCGTCTGTCTTCTGGTCGCACCGAGGAAAACAGCCTTCGAGAACAGCTCGACGAACTCAGCCAAGCGATATCCGAGGCCGATGGCCGGATCGAGGAGGCTCTCCCCCGCCAGAAATCTCTGCTGGATCAGATTGAGCAGCAGAAACAGGCCCTCAGCGGTGTTGGCGGACGCAGGAGCGCCGAGGAACGTCGCCAAAACGAGGTCACGGCTGAAATGGAGAAGCGGGTTGAAGCCGGTGAGGATCTTTCCGCCGAGCTGGCCGACCTCGCGGCTTCCCTGGAAGCCTGCCAGGCGCGGCGCAACTTGCTCGAAGAAATGATGCTGCAGTTTGAAGGGTACGAGGCGGGAGTGGTGTCCGCCATGGAGGTCAAAGAACGGTGGCCTTCGATCGCCGGTACCGTGGCCGATAAATTTGTCCCGGTCGCGGGCATGGAGACGGTTCTCGAAGCCGCCCTGGGCGACATTGCCCGTTTCCTGATATGTTACGATCGACAGGACGCCCAGAAGGTAATCGACTATCTTAAAGCCGAGAATAAAGGTAAGGCCGGCATTCTGGTACCTCAGAGCGGTACAATTGCCCCGGCGGTCAAACGCCCTGAGTTGGATATCCCGGGAGTGATCGGATGGCTGGATAAATACGTCTCCACGGACGACAACTTGAGATCTCTGAAGGAGGCGGTGCTGTCGCGCACGGTCGTGTTTGAGACCGGCACTCCGGTTGATTCCATTTTGGAACGTCTCCCCTACGGCTTTGCCGCTTGCTCTACCGACGGCGTCCTTTACAGCAACAACCAGATTGCCGGTGGCTCCGACGACCACTTCCCACTTTTCCGTCGCAAAGAGAAGGTCGCCGAGCAGGAGACCATGATCGTGTCCCTGCAGGAAAAGATTGAGGACGCCCGCCGTCGCAAGAGCCAGAATACGGCTGAGATCGGAGCCCTCCGGGCCGAATCGGGCCAACTGGTAGCCTCGCTGGAAGCTTTGGCAGAAGAGGTCGAGCAGTGCCAGCGAAAGCTGGGTGAGTCTGAGTTCGAAAATCGCTCACTGGCCGCCGAGTTCGAAAGGTTGGACAAAGAAAAGCAGGGCCTGAACGTACGGCTGGAGAAGATCCGCTCACGCCAGTATTCGTTGGGACTGGATTCCGATCAACTGGCCAACCAGAAAGAGAACCTGATTTCCTCGATGGATCAGGCCGGGACTCGACTCGAAGACCTGGAACTGGCCGCCTCGGAAGCGGCCGAGAATGTCTCCCGCCTTCAGGTGTCTACAATCGAGGCGCGAAGCCGGGTGGAGCAGAGCGAAAGCGGTATCCGACACATCGAAGAGGTCAGCAAAGAGATCGAGACCAGGCGGGCCACCAAGACCTCTGAGATTGACCAGGCCCGAGTGGATATTGAAACTGCCGAGGCTAGCGTTGTCGCCCTGGAAGAACAGCTCAAGACTAGTTTCGAGAAACGGGATCAGCTAACCGCCAGCCAGGGAGAGCTTCGCACGGTCCAGAGCGAACTGATGGAACAGACCTCGACGCGAGAAACGCACGTCAAGCAGCTTCGCAGGGAAAAGGAATCCGTTGCCGACAACCTGCATCAGGCAGAGATCAGGCTGAGTACTATCGACTCCGAGACGAGCGGTCTCGTCCAGAGAATGCAGGACGAGCACGAAGTCGACATTACCACGATACGGGTCGAGCGCCCCGACGACAAAACGACCGACGAAGAAGCGCCCGAGCTGGTGACCGACTTGAGGGATAAGTTGCGTAATTTTGGCGCGGTCAACCTTCTCGCCCTCGAAGAGTACGAGGTTGCAGCCGAGCGCGAGAAATTCCTCAACGAACAGTTGGCCGATCTCACCACCGCCAAAAACGATCTGAAATCGACAATCACCAAAATCAACCATACCGCCCGTCAGTTGTTCAACGAGACCTTTGAGAAGGTTAAGATCAACTTCCAGAACCTCTTTGTGGAGCTGTTCCGAGGCGGTGAGGCGGATATCAGTCTGGTTGACCCTGAGGACCCGCTGGAGTCGCACATCGACATCATAGCCCGTCCCGGCGGCAAAAAACTGCTGCCGATCACGATCCTCTCGGGCGGCGAGCGGGCGCTCACGGCTATTGCCCTGCTGTTCTCGCTCTACCTGGTGAAACCGTCGCCGTTCTGTATTCTGGACGAGATTGACGCTCCCCTGGACGACGCCAACTGCCAGCGTTTCCTGAAGATCATCCAGACTTTCTCGAAACAGACGCAGTTCATCATCATCACCCACAACAAAATCACCATGCAGGCCTCCAACAACCTGTACGGCGTGACCATGTCGCAGCCGGGCGTCTCTCAACTGGTGGCTGTGAGGTTCTCGGGCGAGGGCGCCGACGCCAAGCTGATCGAAGTCGAATCGGCAGACGTGCCTGAGAGCCTTCCGCCGAGCATTCAGAACCGGATAGAGCCCGGCGTAACCGTTAACCGTGAAGAAGACATCTAGAAGCGACAACACATGCTGGGTTCGTTTGACAGACTGAAAAAGTCGCTGGCCAAGACCAAGGACAGCCTGCTCGGGAAGATCTCCAGAGTAGTCACCCGCCGAAAAATCGACGACGATCTCCTGGAAGAGATAGAGGAGATTCTGATACAGGCCGACGTCGGCGTCAAAGCCACAATGCGCCTAATAGAGAACCTCGAGAAGACGGCTCGGGAAAAGAAGTTGACCGACGGCGAGGCGGTGATGGACCTGCTCAGAGAGGAGATCACCGCCATACTCGCCGGGCAGAAAGTAGCCGCACCCGAACCCGAGACCGGCGGTCCGATAATCTGGCTTATCACCGGTGTCAACGGAGTTGGCAAGACCACGACGATCGGCAAACTGGCGACGCTGTTCGCCTCCGAAGGCAAGAAAGTTATGATAGGCGCCTGCGATACGTTTAGAGCTGCCGCAATCGACCAGGTGGCTATCTGGGCCGAGCGCAGCGGTGTGGATATCATCCGCTCCCAGGAGGGCGCTGACCCGGCCGCGGTGGCTTTTGACGCCGCAAGCGCCGCCCGTTCGCGCAACGTCGATCTGCTCCTGATAGATACCGCCGGACGCCTTCACACCAAATCCAACCTGATGGAAGAACTCAAGAAGATCCGGCGTGTTGTCCTGAAGGCGGCTCCCGACGCTACCGTATTGGCCAAGCTGATAATCGACGGTAACACCGGTCAGAACGCTATTTCGCAGGTTAAGACGTTTACCGAGGCGGTTGGCTGCGACGGTATTGTTATCACCAAGCTCGACGGCACGGCCAAAGGTGGTGTCGTGATCGCAGTAGCCGAAGAACTGGGTGTGCCCGTGGACTTCATCGGGCTGGGCGAGAAGATTGACGATATTCAGAGGTTCGATCCACGACAGTACGCCGAGGCCCTGTTCGACTGATGAAACAGTTGACCGTCCAGACTTCGCGCCGCGAGGAGATGATCGACGTCACCGCCCTGGTACAACAGGTGGTCAGCGAAAGCGGCGTTGACTCGGGCCTGGTCCTCTGCTTTGTTCCTCACACTACGGCGGCCGTGACGATCAACGAAAACGCCGACCCGGACGTTCAGCGGGATATCATCTACAAGCTCAACAAAGAGATCCCTCAGCAGGAAGGTTACCACCACGACGAAGGCAACTCGGACGCACACGTCAAGACTTCGCTGGTCGGGTCCTCGGAGACGATTTTAGTCGAAAACGGCCGGCTCGTCCTGGGTCGCTGGCAGGGCATATATTTCTGCGAGTTCGACGGCCCGCGCTCGCGTCGGTTCATATTGAAGGTAAACTGAGTTGCTCAAAGTCCGCATTGTCGCTGTCGGCAAAGACAAGGACCCGTGGATCAGCGAAGGCAGTAAGCATTACACGAAACTGCTTTCCCGCTACGCCTCGGTTGAAACGAAGATGATACCCGCCCTGAAAGCTGCGTCCAGCCTCTCCCCCGCCGAGATAAAGTCCCGCGAAGCCGTCCTGATCGAGAAAGAGCTGGGCAGGGGCTACTTGATTGCATTGGGCGATCGGGGCAGCAGCTTCGACTCCCCCAAATTGGCCGCCAGACTTGAAAAGCTTCAGGCTCAATCCGGGACCCTGGTGTTTCTGATAGGTGGTGCCTACGGCCTCGATGAGAGCATTATCACGAGGGCAGATCTGGTGCTCTCGCTCTCGCCTCTGACGTTTTCGCACCAGTTGGTGCGTCTAATCCTCCTTGAACAGCTTTTCCGCGCCCTCTCGATTCTCCACGGCAGCTCCTACCACAAATAAACAAAGGCGTTCGCGCAATACTCGTACGCGAACGCCTGTGAGGAAAGATAGGAAGGGATTTTTCTATTTCAGAAGGATCATCTTCCGCGTCTCGCTGAAGCTGCTCGCCTCCAGACGGTAGAAGTAGACTCCTGATGCCGCTGTCCGACCGGAGGCGTTGCGGCCGTCCCAGACCACTTCAACCTTACCGGCGCCGTTCTGGCCCGAGAATTCTCGTACCAGTCCGCCGTTGACGTTATAGACCCGGAGGTTCCAGCCCGAAGACTGCGGTAACGTGAAGCTGATCGTAGTGGTTGGGTTAAACGGGTTCGGATAGTTCTGCTCCAGGGTGAATTCCGTAGGTATCGCGATGCCGTTCTCCGAAAGGTACGGCCGACCGGCGTAATCCACCAGTTCGGAGTGAACCAGTGTAACTTCTCCTTCACCGTAAACCGGGATGTGAACGAGATCGTTCCGACCGGCGTTGATCTTGGCGTCTCCGATATCGTATAGCAGGAGATGCAGCTGATTGTCCCGGGCCGAATGTATCACTTCGAACTCCGAGTCAACTCCGATCAGTTCCGGCAGGCCGAACGCAACACCGTCTTCAATGTCAAAGACGAAGTAGGCTGCGCCCACGCTCTCGTGGGTCTCGGTCGTAATTCTTAGCTGACCGTCGACGATATTCGTCTGAATCTGAGCTTTCTGGGCGAACGGCGACACTTTCGGGACCGGCGGGGCATCACCAATGACGACGCGGATGAGCAAGACCAGGTCGGACACAGTCAGGGTCAGACCGTCGGCGTTAACATCGGTGGCAGCTATCTGTCCGGCGACGTTGATCGTAAATGCGCTCATACCGTGAATGAAGTAGCGCGTAAATACGACGGCGTCCGCAATTTCATAAGAGAGACCGTTTAGATTTACATCGCCCCGATCGTCGATCGAATCCGGATCGATGATACAGATGCCACCGTTGATAAACTCGATGCACCGCAGCGCCTGGTTTTTCTCATCCTGTACGATACATGAATCCGGCACTCCGACCCCGGCCAAACGATTGGACTCGGGATAGGTAACATCGTCGAACTCATCCCATATCAGGACACCTTCGGGGTTGTAAACGCGGCTCTCGACGTAGAGCAGCGTACCGGATGTATCCGAGAAGGAATTGTCATCGCAGTCGGACCAGAGGAACGTGAGCGGCACGAAAACATCACCGAGATTCTGGTTGTTGGCGACTATAAAATCTATAAATATCAGCGTACCGTTGGGATTGTAGGCCGAATCCGGCGGATGCGAGGCGCCGTCGTTGCGATCCGCAATTCCCACGAACCTGATTTGTCCGTAGGAGAAGCCGCCGAGGTTCCAGGTGAAATACTCCCAGTCCTCGGCCGGGCCGCCTTCCAGCTTGGCTGTCTGGAAAGAAAGGGCGGTGGGATCAAAGCCCAGCAGCAAGTTGAAGCCGCCGATATGATCGTTGGTTTCGATATTGACCAGGGCCTGCTTGCGAAGGCCGACCGGTGTACACTTGCCGCCGTCAATCGATACTCGCACGCAGACGTCGCAGTCGTCTTTGGCGTTGATATTTACGAAGTACGAGCC
The DNA here is from genome assembly GCA_024230675.1 of bacterium. Classification (GTDB taxonomy): domain Bacteria; phylum Zixibacteria; class MSB-5A5; order GN15; family FEB-12; genus JAAERE01. The sequence continues at coordinate 15,443 of JAAERE010000201.1, forward strand.
GCTAACCGTACTGCAGCCGTCACTGGCCTCGAAGCAGAACTCGACAGCTCCGAAGGTCTGCGGTACGAAACAGATGCGGCCGCTGTCGGCGGTCACGTTCTCGAACGTGCCCGGACCACAGGTCATGGTCAGGGTGACGTCGGACTCCGCATCGGTGGCAAAAACACCGGCGATACAAATCTCGTCCTCGTCGTCGGGACAGCGTTCGAACGTCAGTTCCTGCGGCAGGATCAGCTGCGGAGCCTGGTCGGCCGTGACCGTTACGGTGAAATCACAGGTATCGGCGCCGCAGGTTCCGTGAGCTATAACTTCAATGTCGTACTGGCCCGCCTGAGAGATCGGCAGACAAACCGTACCAGCAGAGTAGAAACCGATCGGGTTGACGTTCACCTGAACGCCCGTGCCGGTGACTTCCAGCGGCAGACAAAGCGTATCGGGCTCGGTCAGGCAGAGCAGCGTATCCAGATCGCCCGGGCAGGTAACCTGCGCCGGAATCCCCATGTCGACTTCGAGGTTGAAGTTACAGGTATCCGAACCGCACTGGGACGCGGCTATAACCGTCACCTGGACGGTCCCGCCTTCTACTACGTAGAGGCAGACTTCGCCGGTCTCGGGATTATAATTGCCCGCCGGAAGCACGGTCACCTGGGCATCGGCCGGAGTGACCGGCGCCAGGATGCAAATCGTATCGGGACCACATATGGAGGAGAACTGGGTGGCATCGGGACAGACGATCGAGGCGTACTCGCCTTCCGTGAAGTTCACGGTTGCCGTCTTCGACTTGACAACACCGCAGGCGTCGGTTGCGGAAATCTCTATGTAGCTAAGGCCAAACTCGGTCGGCGTGAAACACACGGCCGTGGTATCGTCGTTAAACGAGCCGAGAGAGGTAGTGATCTCAGTCAGGTTGTTATCTCCATCGGCGATGGTAACCGGGACGCAGACTTCGAAGAAATCACATTCGACGAATTCCAGATTCTGAGTCTGAATCGTCGGAGCATCGTTGAAGTCGGAAGCAACCGTGAAGCTGCAAGTATCCACGCCGCACTTGTTGGTGACGGTAAGGATCACGGACTGGGTGCCCGCGGCCAGAACCGGCACACATACCTGGCCTTCGCTGATGAAGGCCGGCGCGCTCACGGTGACCTCAGCCGAAGCCGGGCCGAAGCTGAAGTCGTAGCAGAGGGTATCCGGTGTACAGAGGAATTCCTGAGTGTTCTCAGGGCAGGTAATCGACAGCGGGTCGAGAATCTCCACCGGCACGGTGAAAGTACAGGTATCGCTGTTGCACTGGGCCTCGGCGATGGCGGTGATTTCGTAGGTTCCGCTGGTATCGGCCTGGAAACAGACCTGACCGGCTTCCCAGGTTCCAAAGTCGGTGATAACTGTGAAGCCGGTGCCGGCGACCGGTAGATCAACGCAGACCGTACCGGTCTCGCAAAGAACGTTGTTTTCAAACGGAGTCTCGGGGCATTGGATTTCAACGAAGTCACCCAGAGCGACTTCGATGCAGATCTGCTGCTGGTCGATCAGACCGCAGTCGTCGACAACTCTTATCGTGGCACAGAATGAGCCGAGGCCGTCCGGCATGATGCAGAGAAGACCCTTTTCGGCGTCATAGGTGCCGCCTTCGACAGTTATGCTCGTGATGTTGTCGTCTATATCGTCGATCCCAACCGGCACGCAGACCTCTTCAGGAGCGCACTGCTTGTATACGGTATCGATGGCCTGATAGGAAATCACCGGCGCCTCGTTGATCTTTACCGTGACCTCGACGGTGTCGACCATTGTCGCCTGACAGCTGTCCTTAGCCGTGACAATAATCTCGTAAGTGCCTTCCTGATCGGGTGTGAAACAGACCTCGTGACGATAGGCGTCGTAGGTCCCGCCTTCGGCGGCGATCGAAAGCAGGTTGCCGTCGATATCATTGATCCCAACCGGTATGCAGACATCGCCCAACTGACACTGTACAATCGTAGTATCCTGCGGCAGTAGCACCAGAGGCCGGCTGTTGGTCTGCACTGATACGTTGAAGTCACAACTGTACGAGCCACATTCCGTGGTAACCGTCACGCTCAGCCTGTTCTCCAAACAGCAGTCGGAGTAGAAGCACACGTACGGCTTGTCGTCGTACCACCTGAGGAAGGTAGCTATGCCACCGACTGTAATCTCGGCGTCCGCGGGGATATTGCCACCGATTTCGAAACAGAGAGTGTCCGGCTCACAGAGGAACACGGTGGTGTCACTCGGGCAGTCCAGCGTAATCTCCTGGTCCGTCCGAACTGTCACGACGGCCGTATCAACAACCGCAAGACCGCACTCGTCGGTAGCCGTTACGATGATCTCGTATTCGCCGCTGCTATAGGGTACGAAGCAAACCTGACCGTCGGCATAAGTGCCGAACGAGGTTTCTACGCTCTGCAGGTTGTTGTCTATATCGGATGCATCGACGTCGATGCAAATCTCTGTCGGGAAGCACATGTATACTGAAGTATCGCGCAGCGCGGCCAGTACCGGCGGGCTGTTCAAGGATACTTCGATGATCACCGTATCGGCGGCAACCGCGCCACAAACGTCGGTCACCTCGACTATCAGAGTGTAGCTGCCGGCGGTTTCGGGAACGAAACAGACCTGCCCGGTGCCCTCGTTGTACAGTCCGAGATTGGTTTCTACGAGGAAGTCGTTGTTGTCGGTGATGTCGACGTCAACGCAAACCTCTGAGGCCAGATCGCATCCGAAGACGTCGAAGTCCTCGCCTAGATCGACCAGAGGAGCTTCATTCAGGCGAACTGTAACAACCGTTGTATCTTCGGAAACGTTGCCGCAGCCGTCGTAGGCGGTCAGAATAATCTCATATTCACCGGCCGTCTCGGCGTAGAAGCAGACGGTTCCTGCCTGGGAATCGTAGACGCCCAGGTTCACCGTAACAGAGATCACGTCGAACTCGGCGTCTTCAACTGTTACGTCAAAGCAGATCGAATCGGCGTCGCACAGGTCCTCGCTTATAGCCTCGGGCATGGTCACTATCGGCGGGTTACCGCCGGTAACGTGGATAGTCGAGACGCAGGTATCGGACGCCTTGTCGTTGAACGCCAGCATGTTTATAACGTAATCGCCCGGCTCGCTGACCTCGAGGCAAACATTGCCGTCGAGATAATAGGCGGGGGCATCGACCTCAAACTGAACATCGGTGCCTGCAAAGGTCACCGGCAGACACAACGTCTGGGGCTCTACAAGACAGAGCGCCGTATCGACCGAGCCGATACATTCCACGTACGGAGGTACGTATTCGCTGATGTTCAGTTCAACCGCGCATGTATCGCTGTTGCACTCGGCATCAGCAATGATCTGATAATCGTAAGTGCCGCGCTCGGTGACGTAGACGACCAGTTCCTGAGCGGTCTCGTCATAGTAACCGTTGGGAGAAACCGTGATTGTCGCGTCAAGCGGGCTTATCGGCAGTGGTACGCGAACCGTGTCCGGAACCAGGACGTTCATGAAGATCGGCTGCTCAGGACAGGTTATGGATACGTACTGACCCTCGGTGAGAGAGACGTGGACCGTATCCTCATCGGTCTCGCCGCAGTCGTCGATAGCCGTTATGATGATGTCGAACTCACCGAACGTCTCCGGCGTGAAACAGACCTGCTGTCCGTTGACAACGCCCAGAGAGGCCCGAATCTCTATAATATTGTCATCTGCGTCAGTGGCCGAATAAGGCACGCAGATCTCTGTCAACTCACAGAGCCTTTCATCGATGTCCGCTCCCACCTCGACCACGGGCGGCGAGTTGAGAGGCACGTTCACGTCAAACGAGCAGTTGTCGGAGGAACAGAAATTCTCAGCCGTGACGGTCACTGTGTAGCTCCCGCCCTGATGAACCGGGACATATACGAGGCCGTCTTCGTAATAGGCCGTCGAGGGGCTGACCGTGACCGTGAGCGAGTCGCCCGTTATGGTTACCGGCACTGCCTCGTACATAACGGAATCGATCTCGTAGCAAAGGAAGAAGCTCGTATCAACTACGCTGCAGGCGACCTCGGCCGGGGCGGCGTATTCAAGCGTGATTGTGCAGGTATCGCTGTTGCACTCGCCATCGGCGATGACGGTGATATCGTATTTGCCATAGTCCGGCAACGTAACGACAAGATTGCCGTTCTCGTAAGTGCCCATGCTGGTCGTCACGGTGACCTCGGAACCCACTATCGGGATCGCGATTTCGTGCGGCCCGGCCTCACAAAGGCCGATGGGGCTTTCGGGACATTCTATGGCGGTCTTGGGTATTTCGTCGACTATTACTTCAACCGTCACGGAATCGGCAGCGCCACAATCATCGACGGCCGTCAGCGTAATCTCGTAAGTTCGGAACTCTTCCGGCGTGAAGCA
>JAAERE010000202.1 GCA_024230675.1 bacterium
CGCCGGTTGTCAACATCATAGGAGGTCATGCGTCCTGGCACCGCCCGGCAGATGCCCCGCTTTCCATGGACATTGAAACCCTTGCCGGCGTCATTCCCGGATGGCAAAGAACCAGCACCTCTGTTGAAAGCCTTTCACAGGATATGGCCGATGCAATATCCTCTGCAATGACAGGGCAGGTGGCAACACTGATTATCCCCCAGGACTTTCAATGGGGGGGGGGAATGTACCGATGACACCATCTGCAGCCCCTGTTTTTCCCATGATCCCGTTGATGATGATCTAGTCAAGTCTGCGGTAGCTCAGTTAAAGCGCAGTGAAAAAATTCTTGTTTTATTAGGGGGAGGTGCCCTGAGAAAAGATGGGCTGCGGGCAGCAGCCCGTATTCAATCAAAAACTGGGTGCGATCTGATGTCTGATTCGTTTCCTGCACATACGGATATCGGCGCAGGCCTGTCCGCATTAAAACGGGTGCCGTATTTTCCGGAACATGCCGTCCAAAAACTGGCTCAGTATCAAACCATTATTGGTATCGGCACCAAGCCCATTGTTTCGTTTTTCGGGTATAAAGATGTCAATTGTCAACTCCTTTCAGAGGAACAGACCGTTATAAACCTCAATCCCGGAAGCCAGGATCTGCAGCAGATTTTGAGCCGCCTGGCTGACCATGCAGGTGTGGCCCTAATCAAGGATATGGATGCGGCATCCCCTGAAAGACCCGCCAAGACAGACCTTCCCCAGGGCAAATTGACCGGCGGTACCATCTGCCAGGTCCTTTCGGCGATGGTGCCGAAAAACAGTGTCGTGGTGGAAGAAGCCATTACATCCGGGACAGCTTACAGCACCATTGCATCCACCGCCATGCCCCACAGTCTGTTGACCCTGACCGGGGGCTCCCTGGGCCAGGGCATGCCCTGTGCGGTCGGTGCTGCGTTTGCCTGTCCGGATCGAACCGTGATTAGTTTTAATGGAGACAGTGCTGCCATGTACACCCTGCAGTCTTTGTGGATGCAGGTCCGGGACAATCTGAATAACGCAAACATCTGCGGCTCGTCCGTCAGTATGTTTTTGTGTGTGCCGGGCACGGCATATGTTCTTAAGGGTGAGGCTATGATTTCCGTATTCGGAAGTCAAGGCAAGTCCCAAATCCAGCCTGGTGGAGGCGGGTCGGAGATGCGGAGCCACGGTATAGCGGTACGGCAACGGGGTACCGGTGACGGTGCTTCGGAAGGAAGCCGCCCTGCCAAGGCAGGGTACTGCGAAGGTACGGGGTGACGTACAGAAATCGGGTATAAGGCGTCCACGCCGGGACGAGTCTGCACAACAAGATGAAGTCCTCTATCCATCTTAAGGCGTGTCCGTAAACCCGGCACTCACGAACCGAAAGACATGTGTTTAACCCGGGAGATCTCCCATGTGCCACGGGATGCCGCGTGCGGCAGAAAATGGCTGAGGGCAGGGTGACCTTCCTTGACCACATGGGAGAAGTCAGCAGAGGGCATAATAGCCTGTGGAAACGAGCCGTGAACTCCACGGAGGACTCACCCCGGTGAAGGCCCGAACGGTGCCCGGACCA
>JAAERE010000203.1 GCA_024230675.1 bacterium
CCGCTTGGCTTCCATGTAAATCTTGGAATTAAGCCGCTTCATCATCTCCTGCGAGTGGAAGAGGCCGAAATTGCCGCCCTCCGAAGCGTATGAACTCCAGGTGTAGTCCAGGCCGATCTCGTGGAACAGCATCAGGTAACCGAGCAGAGTGTAGTAGTGCGGCGAAGCGAAATAGTCCGCCGAAGGCGCTACAAACAGGATCTCGGCCCCTTTTTTGTTCATCGGGGCGTTGACTTTTACGCCGGTCAGCTCTTCCAGCTCATCGACCGCAAACTCGATCGAGTCGGCAAAACCGTGGGGCTGGATGCCGAGGTGGTTGCCGGTCCGGAAGCAGTTTGAGGCCGGGGTGTTGATCCATTCAATGCCGAGCCCCAGAAGGTTCAGCAGTTCGCGGACCATCATCGTGATCTCGGCCGTGTCGATGCCGTAGGGGCAGAAGACCGAGCAGCGGCGACATTCGGTACACTGGTAGAAGTAGTAGAACCACTCCTTGATGACTTCGATGGTCAATTTGCGGCCGCCGGCCATCTTGCCGAGAAGTTTCCCGGCCGTGGTGAAGTCGTTGCGATATACCGACCGAAGCAGTTCGGCGCGAAGGACCGGCATGTTCTTGGGATCGCCGGAACCGATGAAATAATGGCACTTGTCGGCGCAAGCGCCGCAGCGCACGCAGACATCCATGAAAATCTGGAGGGTGCGATATTTCTTGAGGCGGTCGCGGAGCCCCGTGAAAATGATCTCCTGCCAGTTCTCGGGGAGCTTCCAGTCCTCATCCGGGGGGGACCATTTCCGAGGGTTCGGAAGGTCCAGGTATTTGAGAGTATCCGGCACGGCAGCGTAGTTCCAGGTGCCCTTACGGAAATCCACATGGGGATCCATCCAGCCTTTCGGCTTGGGCTGGAAACTGATCTGTGCCAGCTCTTCTGGTTTTTTTATATCCTCTGACATAGGCTATTCCTTTTCTACCGGCAGCCCGGCCGCTTTCATGACATCCCGGAACTCGTCCTCGTATTCCTCGTAGGTGTGAACCTTGACGGGGTAATCCCAGGGATTGACATGACGCGCCATGCGGTTGTTGTTGGCCAGGTTACGGGTTGGGCTCATGAAAACTCCGGCAAAATGCATCAGCTTGCTGAACGGGAAATAGGCCAGCAGAATTGTCACCATAAACAGGTGGATGAAAAACATCGCACCGATGCCTTCCGGTACTACCGGGGAGAAACTGAGAAGCCCGGTGCCCAGCATCTTGACGCTGGTGATGTCCGTCTTGGTGAAATAGCGCATCAGGATGCCGGAGAAAGCGATTCCCATGAGCAGGAAAAGCGCAAAATAATCCGCCGGCAGCGAGATGTAGCGGAGTTTCGGATCAAGAATCCGCCGCAAAAACAGGAACGTCAGGGCCAGGACGATAACTCCGTCCGTAGCCAGGATAATCGGCAGCCCGATCTGGAAAAAGCCGTCCAGATTCTGGATGCCGAGAACCCACGAGGGAACCGGCTCGGCGAAATACTTGAAGTGCCGTACGAAAATGATCAGGAACGACCAGTGGAAAGCGAGCGATCCGGCCCACAGCCATTTGTCGGGACCGTAAACGATTTTCGGTCCTTCCTTTACTTCGGCCCGGGTGTTGCGGAACAGGGAGCGGAAAAAGAGCACTTCCAGTGCCATTCTTCCGATTACGCCCCAGATGTTGTGCGGGCTTTCCAGGTTGTCGTTTTTGATCCACGGGTGTGATTTCTGTTGCCCGCAGGTGGTAGGAATCCTGAATGGAACCGGTGAGCGTGCCCATTTGATCACGCGGTAAACCACGCCCAGAAGGAACGTGGCAATACCGATGTAGGGCAGCACCGCCCCAAAGAGGAAACGCCAACCCGCCAGTTCCGTCCCCGCATACGCAAGCAGAACGAGAATGAGAACGGCAATGAGGGATATCAAGGCGCCCATGTAGTCTCTCCTCCCATCTTCTATTACCTCTTAAGCTTATTTGTCTTTGACTTCGCCCGTCTCGTCGAGGCCGCCGTAGAGCTTGTTGACCTGCTCCATCAGTTTGGCCGACCGCATCTTATGCTCCCGGGCCCGGATTTCGTATATCTTCTCTTTGCAGCTTACATACTTGTCGAACACGGCCAGCGCCAGACCGTCGATCTTTGACTCAAACTCGAGCAGCTCTCTCAGGGGCGCGTTGTCGGAAAGGTCCTTCGCCAGCGTCCCGCGGATCGCAGTTTTGAGCAGAAATATAAACGCCGTGGCCTGGGCCGCCGAAATCTCCTGGACAGCTCTGATCCGGACCAGATTGTCAATTGTCTCCGCGAGAGCCTCGGGCTCAACCCCGTCGAGGAGGGCGTCAAAAAGCGCCTTCGTCTCTTTGCGGATGGTGTGACCGACCGGGTTCTGGAACTGGTCTTTCTGGTTTTTCAGAAATTTCGA
>JAAERE010000204.1 GCA_024230675.1 bacterium
CGGAAGCGGGCGTAGGTGGTGCCCGGCACCGCCCCGGCCGGCACCGCAAAGCTCAGGCTGTTGACGCCGCCGGCGAGCGCCTGACCGCCCGGGAACAGATCCTCGCCGGCATCGGCCCAGTCGCCGTCGCCGTTGAAGTCGATCCACGCGCTCAGGGTGCAGGCGGCGTTGGCGGTCACGTCGACGCCGGCGGTCGCGGCGACGTACAGGGCGGAGGTGAAGCTCACGCCGTCCTCGTCGTCATTGCCCGCGCAGGTCCCGAAGACCGAGATGCCAAGGCTCGTGTCGTCACCGTCGGCCCCGACGGACGGCTGACCATCGAGCTCCGAGTCGACGCAGGCACCCAGGTAGACCGCGGTTCCCAGAACGTGCTCCGCGCCGGTGCTGGCCAGCAGGGTCGGATAGGTCGGATCCGGCGCGTCGCCGAGGTCGACGGTGGCTTGCACCGTGACGGTAGACAGGGTGCCGGTGCCCGGAATGTAGTCTTCCCCGATGCCATCGTCGCTGAGCGAGCCGTGAGCGACGTTGAGGCCGAAGACCACGGCTTCCCCGGGGGAGAAGCTGAAGCCCGTCAGGGTGGAGAAGGCAGTGATCGTCAGCTCCAGGTCGGGCGCGGCGCCGTTGGGGCTGGCGAAGGTGGTGACGGCATTGGGCAGCGGCGCGCCGAAGGCGAACCCCGGAGCAAACTCGGTTCCGTTGAACGTTGCCGCGGTCAACCCCGCAATGGTCGTGAGGCTGGAGATACCGATGATGAC
>JAAERE010000205.1 GCA_024230675.1 bacterium
AAACGCCATCCAGGCAGCCGCCACCAACCGTACCGGTACCGGCCCGTTGAGCACGGCGGTCACCGTTACCTTAAATACCGACATCCCCCAGGCTCCCACGGCTTTGACGGCCCAGGCAAAAGAAAACGGCCAGATCCGGCTGTCGTGGCAAAGACCGGGGGACACGGATATTTCCGGGTACAACCTGTATCGGGCGCAATCTCCGTTTACAGATGTTTCCGGTGCCTCAAAAGTAAACACCGGCGGTCTGTTTACCGCCACCTCCCATACCGATCTGCCGGGAACCGACACCACCTGGTATTACCGGGTAACGGCAGTAAATTCAGCGGCAAATGAAAGCGAACCGTCGGCACAGGCTGTTGCAGAAGCGGACAGCACGCCGCCCACGGCTGTTTCCATTACTTACAGCCCCCAGGGCAATTTTGATCCCCAGTCCGGCACCATGGCGCCGGGTAGGGTGGATCTGGCCCTGACCCTGAGCGAACCCCTCATGACCGATCCGTTTTTAAGCATTACTCCGGTGGGGGGTGTGCCCATGTCCGTTGAGATCACTCAGGATTCTGCCACACAGTATTCGGGTTATTTTACCATTACCGATAATGCCCCTGCGGGTACGGCCTATGCTGTATTTTCCGCAAGGGATCTGGCCGGTAACCGGGGTGATCTGGTCGAAAGCGGGGACAGCCTTTTGATCGACGCCCGGGGTCCGTCGGTGACCAGTATCGTGATCTTGCCGACAGCGCCCGTCAAAAACGATGAGCTGAGTCCGGTGACCGTCACCGTGACCGTGGGTTTGAACGAAGCCATGAAAACCGGTGAACTTGCCCAGCTCTCC
>JAAERE010000206.1 GCA_024230675.1 bacterium
ATTCAGAAAGGCCCCGGCGGCGAAGCCCAGGTACGCATCCCTATTATGAATCGCACTTACACTCCCCAGGAAATCTCGGCCATGATTGTGCAAAAGCTCAAGACCGACGCCGAAGCCTATCTGGGCGAAACCGTCAGCGAGGTGGTCATCACTGTGCCGGCCTACTTCAACGATAGCCAGCGCCAGGCCACCAAGGACGCGGGCAAGATTGCCGGGCTAAACGTGCGCCGCATCATCAACGAGCCCACCGCCGCGGCTCTGGCTTACGGCCTGGACAAGAAAAGCGATGAAACCATCCTGGTCTTTGACCTGGGGGGAGGCACCTTTGACGTTAGCCTGCTTGAAGTGGGCGAGGGCGTCATCGAGGTCAAGGCCACCAGCGGCGATACCCACCTGGGCGGCGACGACTGGGACCAGCACATTGTCGATTGGATAGTGGCCCAGTTCAAGCGAGAGCAAGGCATTGACCTGAGCCGGGACAAGCAGGCCCTACAGCGACTGAAGGAAGCGGCTGAGAAGGCCAAAATCGAGTTATCGACGGTTATGGAGACTGAAATCAACCTGCCCTTCATCACTGCCGACGCCAGCGGCCCCAGTCACCTACAACTAAAGTTGAGCCGCAGCAA
>JAAERE010000207.1 GCA_024230675.1 bacterium
ATGAATCCGGACCGCTCAGGCGGTTTCTGGAGGAGTGCCGAAGGGAATTGGGCGGAACCACAAATCCCGGGTTGATCAACGTTGCCGAAGCTTAGTCAAGTCACGATTCTGGAGAAGATACTCCATGCGTTCTCCTGGCGGTTACCGTCGTGGATGTTCAGCTACGACCATACCTACCTGATAAGTAGCCGGGAGTTGAAGCTCAAGGTGCGTGACTACCCCCAGTACGAAATCAGACCGGCCACTCTTGACGATGTCGACACGATGACGAGGGCCGGTATAAAGGAATCCCTTTTCCGGCACCGGATCAAGAGAGGGGACCATTGTATTCTGGTGCTCCGGGACAGCCGGGCCGTCGCCTGGAGCTGGTCAGCCACGGGAAGGCTCTTCCTGATGCTGGGAGGAATAATCTTTGATACCGGACAGAGCGGTTTCTTCCTTTACGACGTCTATACCGTTCCCGAAGAGCGGCTTAAGGGCTTTATTATGGTCTGCTTCGAAAAGCAGCTGGAACACCACCACCGCCGCGACTGTTGGGATATCTACGGTACCATTAGCGCCTTTAATATTCACTCTCTGAAGACCCATTTCCGAATGGGCTTCAAGACATGCGGAGAGGCCTACAGCGTGACTTTGGCAGGTATTAATGTCTGTTATTATAAGTCATGGCCGCATAAAACTAAGAAGGCCCACGTGTTCCTTAAGCGCCCTCCAGAAGATCTGGAGTGCGTTTAGAACTCTAACAGGCGAGTTTTCGGGCCTGCCATTTAGCTGTGAGACAACCAGCGAGGAGTGACATTACGAAACCCGGCAACGGAAGCGAAAATCACCAGGACTACGACTCCAACGCGCCAATTTGCGTCGAGTTGGTGCGCCGCCTGGCCGATCTCCAGCCTCACATCGAGGCCTGGAACAAGCTGGCCCTCTCTTCGCATCAGCAGTTGCCGTCACTGTCCCACGCCTGGGTGTCCACTTACATCGAACACCGACTTCAAAGAGACGAGGATTGGTGCTGTCTTTTGGCCCTGGCCGACTCCAGGCTGGTAGGTGTACTACCGCTGATACTGACTCAGGAGAAAGTCCTCGGATTC
>JAAERE010000208.1 GCA_024230675.1 bacterium
AAGTCGGCCCAAAGGTGTAAATATCGCCGAGAGCGGAAGCGAGAAGCTCCCCCTCCAATTGCCCGGATACGGTCAGGTAGGCCTCCGTACCAAAAAAGTCGGCGTCCCAGTCGATAGCTCCTTCTTTGGTCGGGATCTTGTTAAAATCGAAACTTGAAACGCGGAAGAGATCCCCGGCGCCTTCGCAATCCGAAGCCGTAATCAGAGGTGTGTGAATATAGTAAAAACCGCGCTCCTGATAGTACTTGTGAATGGCATAGGCCAGTCTCGAGCGGATTCTGTTGACCGCCCCAAAAGTGTTGGTGCGCGGGCGAAGGTGCGCTATTTCGCGAAGGAACTCAAAGCTGTGACGTTTCTTCTGGAGCGGATACCCGGCGTCGGCTTCGCCGATAAGGTCAAGCTCCTGTGCCATCAGTTCGAATTTCTGGCCTTTACCCTGTGACGGAACCAGTTTCCCTTTTATGCGCACCGAGGCGCCGGTGAGGATTTTGTCCAGAACCGGGTGTTGGTCCGGATCGGGAACGACCGCCTGAAGGTTTCCCATGCAGGAACCGTCGTTGACGTTAACAAAAGCCACCGATTTGCTGACGCGCACCGAGCGCACCCAGCCTAGTACTATCAGTTCTGTGCCCTCCGGGACGGCATCGTCCAAAAGAATTCTTGAAATCCGAGTTCTGATTTTGTAGTCCATGCAAGTAATCCTTCGTTACATACGGCTCGGCCGGAGCCGCCGCTGATTTCGGCGATTGAATCTGGAAAATACGGAAATTATGGTCCGGCGCAAGGTCAGATTTGATCGGACCGGCCGGAATCTGGGGCTCGGCGGGCGCTGTACAAAAAACGTGGAACCTTCAACGCTACGTTTGCGTAAAAAAAACTGAACGGACGCTGAAAAACTCTAGAAAGCAGTTTTAGGCTAAGTCAAACAATCCCATCCTATCACTCCGGCTGTAACCGCCGGCTCCCAAGAGAGCCGGCGGTTCGCTTTGTGCCCCCGTTTTTCGACATGGCCTCCGGCTGTCTATCTTCAGACTGCCGGTGTCGCCCCCTGATCCTCAACGGCAGGGTCTCCGCCTTCCGAATTCGCTGATTCTCTCAGCGAATCAATGAGATCTTTGACTTCGTGCGAGGCTGATACGGCCTGTCCAAACAGACTTCTCGCTTTCGCTGTATCGCCCGCCGCCAGAACCTCAACAGCTTCGTTAGCAAACTGGTGAACTTTGATATGGACGTTCTCGATCCGGCCGAAATCGGACAGATGCCCCAATTCGTTCCTGCCGGGACCGTAGTACCACTTGCCGAAGCGACAGCCCGTGTGGTCGGTGTGGCCCCACCAGGTGGCTCTTATTTCCCCGTCGATAACCTTCTTCAACCGGGACATGTACCGGGTATGATCCTCCTTTGCCAGTTGGAGAATGCCCAGATTGCCACCCACGATTCTGAACATCGAGACCATTTCCCGGAGGTTCTCGGCGTTGCGGTTCAGCTCTTCAGAGGCCGCCGCAGATTCCTGGGCGCCGTTCGAAGCCGCGCTGCTGACGGCGGATATATTATCCACGCTCCGGGCGATTTCCTCTGCGGCCGCTGACTGTTCGGCCCCGGCGCTGGCTATCCGCTCTATCATTTCCCTTGTCTGCTGCGACATTTCGATAACTTCGCGCAGACGGT
>JAAERE010000209.1 GCA_024230675.1 bacterium
ATGAGAACAACTGGACCACCGCCAACAAAGTCAGGCCGCTACCGACGCCGCAGCCGTCCGGGACTCGACAGGAACGTACCGTGTCCGCCCTGACGCCCGGGATTACCTACTTCTTCGCTATCAAGACGGCAGATAATCTGCCTTCCTGGTCCGATATTTCCAACGTCGTCACAGCCTTTACAGGTGAGAGCACGCCTACTCTGACTGTCGATTTCGCATCCTCCACTCTGTCCGGCGCGGCGCCTCTGGAAGTTAGTTTCTCGTCCGACGTCTCCGGTGAGCCTACGTCGTGGCTGTGGGATTTCGGCGATGGTTCGCAGTCGTTGGAAGAAAACCCGACTCACGTATACGACGCCTCAGGAAGCTTCACCGTTACCCTGACAGTTGCGAGCGGTTCGGTCTCCGCCTCTGAAACGAAGGCCGACTACATAGTCGTAATCGAACCGGAACAGGAGGACGCCCTCCATGTGAGCCGTCTGGTAACCAGCCGAAAGCAGTACAAGATATGGTGCCGAGGATACGCCGATGTGTACGTCGTTAACTCGCTGGGCCAGCCGGTCGAAGGCGCGACTGTTGCACTCGCGGCCTCGGGGGCCACATCCGAAGCGCTGAGCGCGGTCACGGACGGCCTTGGCGTAGCCTCGTTCAAAACCAGGGTATCCAGAAATTGCAGTAAGGACTGGTGCTTTGCGGTCACGGATGTATCACATCCGCAACTGCCGTACGACGCCCCATCTGATGTAGTGAACTCGACCTGCTACACGGTCGCGACTTACGCCGGCCGCGCCGAGTTTGATTGGGACGGGGTTGAAATGCCGATCGATTTCTCGCTGGAGCAGAACTATCCCAACCCGTTTAACCCTTCAACCGAGATAACCTACAGCCTCCCGGCTCCCTCGCAGGTACGGCTGGTCGTGATCAATATGCTTGGACAGGAAGTCGTCACGCTGGTCGAAGGCCAGCAGAGCGCCGGGTGGCACAGCACCACCTGGGACGGCCGAAGCGCCGGTGGTAAGGCGGTCGCCAGTGGCCTGTACTTCTATCATCTGCAGGCCGGTGAGTTCAGCGAGTCAAGGAAGATGATGCTGCTCAAATAGAGGCGGAATAGTCCCCCACTAATCCCCCGTCTCTGTCTCGAACCGTCCCGGCGATCAATCCCGCCGGGGCGGTTTTTCTACCTTCGCCTTCTCCCTCGACGTTGCCTCGAAACCCTCCCTCCTTGACGGGAACGAAGATATCTCGTATGATGTATAAGATGATAGCAAAGTACTAGGGAGGGTATCGATGCAAATCAGCAAAACCATCATGAATCCACTCGCTCTGGCGATAGCAATCCTGGTCCTGACGGTCTCAGCGGCCTCAGCCCAATCGATCTGGCTATCCCCTGAACCGACCACCGGCATATCCGCGGAGATTCTGAAACCCAAGTTCGAAAGCAGCCAGTCGCTTGATCCCGATTTCGTATCGTCGGTCTGGTTTCTCTCGGCACGCCTCAGGATCAGCCCGAATACTCACGCTCTCGTTGAGCTGCCGGTGTCGTTCCTCGACGGAGAGCGCGAAAACTACATGTACAACTATTACGGCGGCCCGGAATTCTGGGA
>JAAERE010000210.1 GCA_024230675.1 bacterium
CGTCTCCGGTGGTTCCGGAACCGCCGAGGGCAAAGTTGCCGCTCTGAAAAAGGTCGGAATCCCCGTGGCCGGTTCTCCAACCGAGCTCCCGATCCTCCTGAAAGAAGCCTTCAAGGCCGCCAAGGCTAAAGCCAAGGCTAAGGATGAGAAGAAGTCCTCGAAGAAAGCGGCCGCCAAAAAAACGACCCGTAAAGAGACCAAAAAGGCGACCACTAAGAAGAAAAAGAAGTAGCGATAATCTGATTGCTCACCCGTCGATATAGAGGTAGCACCATGACTGACGCAGGCATAAGCAACAAGGCAGATCCGTTGTCAAAACCGCAGTCGAAGTATGATTATTCGAAAGGACCGGAGCCACTTGAAATCAACATGAAGTGGTGTAAGGCGTGCAACATCTGCATCGCCCTTTGTCCAAAGCAGGTCTTTGAACCGGATCGTGACGGCAAACCTGTCCAGGCCCGCCCGGAGAATTGTACTCAGTGTACGATTTGCTGGGTCCACTGCCCCGACCTGGCCATAACGTCTAACTACAAGTAGGAAGGAGAGTAGAATGGCAGACAGAAAACGAGTCCTGGTCATGGGCAACCACGCCGTGGTCGAGGGCGCTATATACGCCGGCCTGAATTTCTACGCCGGCTATCCGATCACTCCTTCCACTGAAGTCGCCGAGGGTTGTGCTCGTGAACTTCCCAAGATCGGCGGTCGCTTCATCCAGATGGAGGACGAGATCGGCTCAATCGCCGCTGTCGTGGGCTCCTCGGTTGCCGGGGCCAAATCGATGACGGCTACTTCGGGTCCCGGCTATTCGCTGATGCTGGAAAATATCGGATACGCCTATATGACCGAAGTTCCCCTGGTCGTGTGTAACGTCCAGCGCGGCGGTCCGTCGACCGGCCTGCCCACCAAGGTGAGCCAGGCCGATACCATGCAGGCCAAATGGGGCCCGCACGGTGACTATACGGCTATCGCCGTGGCGCCGTCGACTATCGAGGACACCGTGACGGAGACCATCCGCGCCTTTAATCTGGCCGAGCGGTTCCGCACCCCGGTAACGATCCTGCTCGACGAAGTGATTGCGCACTCGAGAGCGATCATCAATCTGCCTGAACCGGGCGAGATTGATATCTACAATCGCGTCAAACCGACCTGCTCGCCGGAAGAGTTCATCCCGTTCGAGATGACGGAGAACCTCGTGTCGGCCATGCCGGCCTACGGCGAGGGCTATCGCTATGTGGTCACCGGCCTGACGCACGACCCGATGGGCTTCACGACCAACAAGCCCTCGGAGATCTTCCCCAAGCTGGATAAGCTCAGGAACAAGATCATGAACTATAGAGAAGAGACGGTCAAGATTCGGACCGAGCAGATGGAAGATGCCGAGATCGCCTTCGTCGCCTACGGTTCGGTATCCCGCGCCGCGCTTCAGGCTGTGGATCTGGCTCGGAAGGCCGGTGTCAAGGTCGGCATGGTCCAGCTCTACACGATCTGGCCGTTCCCCGAGAAGCAGGTTAAGGAACTGTGTGCCAACTGCCGTAAAGTGATCGTCGGCGAGTTGAATATGGGACAAATCGTCCACGAAGTCCGCCGGGTGTTGCCGGGTGATATCGAGATACACACGCTGCAACGCTACGACGGTGAGATTCTCACCCCGCTGCAACTGCTCGAGAAGCTTGAGGAGGTGCTCTGATGGCTACCGCGACAACATCTGAAAAGGCAAAGCAGAAGTCAGACATATTTCTGAAATATCTTCGCCCGCGCAAGGGCATGCCCAGCGTCTGGTGCGCCGGCTGCGGCAACGGAATCGTCATGACGGCGATCATTCGAGCTATCGATAAACTCGGACTTTCGAAGGACAACATTGTCATGGTCTCCGGGATCGGCTGTTCCAGCCGCATGCCGATATACCTGGACTTCAACGCCCTGCACACCACTCACGGACGGGCTCTGCCGTTCGCGACCGGTGTCAAGTTCGCTCGCCCGGATTTGAAAGTAATCGTGGTCACCGGCGACGGTGACGCGCTGGCGATCGGCGGCAACCACTTCATTCACGCCTGCCGCCGCAACATCGACATCACTGCGATCCTGATTAACAACAACATCTACGGCATGACGGGCGGGCAGGGTTCCCCGACTACGCCTTCGGCTGCTTTCTCGACTACTACGCCCTACGGCAATGCCGAAAAACACTTCGACCCCAGCGCTTTGGCAGCGGCTTCCGGAGCCTCCTATGTGGCCCGATCGACCGTATATCACGCCACGGCGATGGAGAAGCTCATAGGCGAGGCGATCAGCCATCGTGGATTCTCGCTGGTCGAAGCCGTGTCCAATTGCCACACCTATTACGGCCGTCTCAACCGTCAGGGCGATCCTGTGACCATGATCAACTCCTTCAAGGAGAAATCGGTGCAGGTGACCAAGGCCAAAAAGATGTCACCGGAGGAGCTCAAGGGTAAGATCGTCATCGGCAAACTGCACGAAGTCGACACCACCGAGTTCTGTGACGTATACCAGTCGACGGTTGACCGTTTGGACGGGAGGAAATAACTATGGGCGCATTGCTTGATAAGATAGAAATCCCTTCGGATCGTTTCGAACTGAGACTTTCGGGCTCGGGCGGTCAGGGAATGATCCTGGCTTCGGTTATCCTCTCCGAGGCAATCGGCGCCAGCGATCAGCGCAACGTGACGCAGACGCAGTCCTACGGCCCGGAAGCCCGCGGCGGCGCCTCCAAATCGGACGTAGTGATCTCGCCCAACGAGATTTACTATCCGAAAGCCATGCAGCTGGACATGCTGTTGGCCATGACCCAGGAATCGCTCGACTCCTATTTCCCCAACCTCAAGGAAGGCGGGACTCTGGTAGTCGACACGACCCTGGTGACGGAGTTTCCGACCGACAATTACTACGGTCTGCCGTTCACGCAGTTGGCCCGAGAGGATGCCGGACACATCATGGTTGCCAATGTAATCGCCCTGGCGGCGATTGCCCAGTTGACCGGTATTGTCTCGCGCGAAGCTCTCACCAACGCCGTGCTCAAACGGGCTCCCCGCGGCACGGAGGAGAAGAACAAAAAAGCGATTGATATCGGCTTCACCGAAGCCGCTAAACTGAAAAAAGGATAACAACTGTGAGCAGGACTCTACTTATCGTTAAGCCGGATGCAACCGAGCGCAACCTGATCGGCCATGTGATCGGTCGTCTCGAAAAGGCCGGCTTCAAGATCGTCGAAATGCGCATGCTGACCCTCGAGTCGACGCAGGCCCGTAAGTTTTACGCTGTTCACGAGGGCAAGCCGTTTATCGACGAGCTCGTAGAGTTCATGTGCTCGCAGGTCGTGGTTCCCATGGTGCTCGAAAAAGAGAACGCCGTGGAGGACCTGCGCACGTTGATCGGGGCAACCAATCCTGCTAACGCCGCTTGCGGTACGATCCGGCAGGAAATCGCTCTGGACGTGCAGAGAAATTCGGTGCACGCCTCTGACTCCGACGAAAACGCTGCCGTTGAAATATCTTTTTTCTTCTCTTGATGAAGGAGGGTTGAGCGGCGCTCGTTAATGGAGATCAGACTAGCATATAGGAAGGCCGGGACTGTACTGGATGTACCTGACTCGATTGAAACGGACCGGTTCGGTTTGACCCAGGTGGAGGAACCGGTAACATATAGTCGATTTATCGAAAGTCTGTCAGAAGCCGGCGGTGACAAAAAGCTCACCAGCGGAAATCCGCTGATAGTCGTCAACGATGCTTACCGAAGCACGCCGACTGAGCTGTTGTTGACCTGGCTGGACGATTTCGATCACACGATCCTTGATCGTGCCCGCTTTCTTATTGCCACCGGCGCCCACGCCGCGCCTTCTCCAGAACAACTCGCGCAGGTCTTCGGACCCCATCTGGAGCGTGTTCGAAGCCGGGTGTCGTGGCACGATTGTCGCGACGCGAAGAACATGATCCGGGTTGGTACCGATCGATTTGGCTGCGACGTGTGGCTCAATCGACAGGTGGTTGAGGCCCAGAGCGTATTCATTGTCGGCTCGGTGGAACCGCACTATTTTGCGGGCTTCACCGGCGGACGGAAATCGCTCTTTCCGGGACTAACCGACCTGGCGACAATCGAACGTAATCACAACCTCGCCAATTCACTCGAAGCCCAGCCCTTACGCCTGTCCGGGAATCCGGTGGCGGAACACCTCGACCAGCTTCTGTCGCTGGTTGATCTCGACCGCTTTTTTACCGCCCAGATAGTCATGGACGCAGAGCGAAACATCGCCGGTATATTCTGCGGCCGTCTGGATCGGGCGTTCGGGGAAGCTATCGCCACGGCGGCCGGGCTCTACGGCCACCGCGTGAGCGACCGGTACGACATGGCTATCGCCGTGCTCAATCCGCCTCTCGACGGGAATCTCTACCAGGCGCAGAAAGCTCTCGAAAACTGCCAGGCGGCAGTGGTCGACGGCGGTGCGGCTGTGGTAGTGTCGGCCTGCGAGGAAGGGATTGGGTCCAAGTTCTTTTTCGAACTGGCCAAACAGTGGGATCGTAAAGCGAATCGCGCGGCCGACGGCGTCGTGCGATTTGGATCGCATAAACTTTCGCGCGTAAACGCTATGGGAAAGCGCATCGAAGTCCGTCTGCTGTCGGATCTCCCCGACGAACACGCCAGACAGGTGTTCTACGAACCGATCGGGGAACTTCAGCGGTACGTGACTGGATTTTTCAACAATAGGAAAGACGGAAGGCTGGCTGTTGTTCATGATGCCGGCCACACAGTTTTGCAGACAATAAACGCTAGTTAAAACTTATTAACCATCCGGAGGGAAGAATGAATAAGAAGATAGCGGTAATCGGAGCCGGCAACGTTGGAGCGACGACGGCTATGTACTTGGCGGAGGCGAATTTCGCCGACGTCGTTCTGGTCGACATAATCGAGGGCACCCCGCAGGGTAAAGGTCTGGACCTCTGTCAGGCCGGACCGGTGCGCGGTTACAACGGTATGGTCACCGGCACCAACAAGATGAAAGACATCAAAGGCGCCGACATCGTAATCATGACCGCCGGCCTCCCGCGCAAGCCCGGCATGTCCCGCGAGGACCTGCTCAACATGAACGCCGATATCGTCGGCGGCGTGGCCAAGAACATCAAGAAATTCGCACCCAAGAGCACGGTGATCGTGGTTTCCAACCCGCTCGACCTGATGACTTTCCACATGCAGAAAGTTACCGGCTTCCCGGCCAACCGCGTACTCGGCCAGGCCGGTGTGCTCGATTCCACCCGCATGCGTACGTTCATCGCTATGGAACTCGGCGTCGCTATGACCGACGTTCAAGCGATGGTTCTCGGCGGACACGGCGATACCATGGTACCGCTGCCGCGTTACACTACCGTATCCGGCGTGCCGATTGCAGAGTTGATCCCGGCCGACCGCATCAAGGCGATTGCCAAGCGCACGGCGGGCGGTGGTGGCGAAATCGTCAAGCTGCTCAAGACCGGGTCGGCCTATTACGCTCCGGCGGCGGCCTCGGTTCAGATGTGTCGGGCAATCTTCAACGATGAAAAGAAGGTTCTGGCGGCGTCGGCTTCTCTGACCGGTCAGTACGGCATCAAGAACATCTACATCGGTGTGCCGGTGGTGCTGGGCGCCAAAGGCGTCGAGAAGATTCTTGAACTGAAGCTCAACAAGGGTGAACTGAAATCGCTCCAGGGCTCGGCCTCTACCTACAAAGAGCATCTCAAGATTATGGGCTACAAATAGGAGCTGACTAACAGATGTACAAACACATAGAAGTCCCCGAAAAGGGCCAGCCGATTAAGATCAAGAAAAAGAAGCTGGTCGTGCCGAACCGTCCGATCATCCCCGTTATCGAGGGTGACGGCATCGGCCGGGACATCATGAAAGCTACCCGCCGGGTCGTGGACGCCGCGGTCGAGAAGGCCTACAAGGGCCGGAAACGAATCGCCTGGATGGACGTCTACGCGGGCGAAGAAGCTTTCGCACGTTACAAGGAATGGCTGCCCGACGAGACCGTCGCGGCGATCAAGAAACACTACGTCGCTCTCAAGGGCCCGCTGACAACCCCGGTCGGCGGCGGTTTCCGTTCGCTCAACGTCTCGCTGCGTCAGATCATGAACCTTTACGCCTGCGTCCGCCCGGTGCGGTGGTTCAAGGGCGTTGGCTCCCCGGTAACCCATCCCCAGAAACTGAACGTGGTCATCTTCCGTGAAAACACCGAAGACGTCTACGCCGGTATCGAATGGAAGAAGGGTTCCAAGGACGTCAAGAAGGTCATCAACTGGCTCAACAAGAACATGAAGGTGGACATTCGCAAGGATTCCGGCATCGGCGTCAAGCCGATCTCGGTCGGCGGAACCAAGCGGCTGGTTCGCAAGGCGATTCAGTACGCTATCGACCGCAAACTGCCCTCCGTGACGCTTGTCCACAAGGGCAACATTATGAAGTACACCGAGGGAGCTTTCCGCGACTGGGGCTATGCTCTGGCCAAGAGCGAGTTCCGCAAGAAGATTGTCACCGAGGACGAACTCTGGGACAAGTACAAAGGCAAGATGCCGAAGGGCAAGATCCTCATCAAGGATCGCATAGCCGATTCCATGTTCCAGCAGGTCCTTCTTCGTCCGAGCGAGTATTCCGTGCTCGCCACGCCGAACCTCAACGGCGATTACCTTTCCGACGCCTGCGCTGCGCAGGTCGGCGGTCTGGGTATGGCGGCCGGCGCCAACATCGGCGATTACATCGGGCTGTTCGAGGCCACTCACGGCACGGCTCCCAAGTACGCCGATAAGGACGTCATCAATCCGGGATCGTTGATTCTCTCGGCCGTGATGATGCTCGACTATCTCGGTTGGGGCAAGGCAGCCGAACTCGTCGAAAAGGCGATCCAGAAGACGATCTCCAAGAAGACGGTTACGTACGACCTGCACCGCCAGATGAAGGGCGCCAAGAAAGTGGGTACTTCGCAGTACGCCACGAACATCATCAAGAACATGTAGTTTTTGATTATTTCACGGGTTAGCGCCCGTGTATCGACCTAGCGCAACAGGCGGCAGGGGAGACCCCGCCGCCTGTTCTTGTCAGCGAGGTGCCTGATTACGGGCATGGACCGAGTGGTGCCAGGCTAAGGAATAGATGGTCGTTTATTATTGACAGGTCCGTTACGTCCACAAAGCCGCTGTAATCAAGGTCTGCCTCTTCTTCGCAGCACAAAGGGGTCAGAGATAAGAACAGATGGTCAATAAGAACTTGCTGGTCTGTGACATCAACCATGTCGGTGGGATCGCAGTCAACGTTTCCCATGTCGCCCACACAACATGAAGACGGTGTGGCGTAGATCACCGGCGGGCCAGCCCAATAGGGCTGGTAGTTATCGTAATTCTCGCTAACTACCCTGTAATACGTGCCCATGCTGAAATGGCCCGTATCTATGACAATGGAGTCACCTACGTTCCATTCTGACAACGTGAAGTAATAGCTTGCCAAATGGTTCCGCCCGTGTCCAGAAGGAACCCCGTTCCCCTCCAGTCTGACGCCAGCAATCATGAACTTCTTCACATCATTCGTGCTCGCCAGATTGTCCTTGTAGTAGAGATACTGCAGATAATTGAAAGATGAGTCGCCGACAGGAGTAAGCTTGGCGCTGTCCATTTGGAGATTTGGGTTATCCCACCAGAAACCGGCGCTCATGGACCAGATTATGTTTGAATCATTGACGATACTAAGGTCCAATTGCAGATTCATTTGCCCCGAGCCAGCGTCCGGCAAAACTGATGCCTCCAGAACTAAGGTATCCGGGGCCGAGGCATCCGCCTCGTCTTGTACAAACTCAGCGTTCGAGACACCACTGAGTGCAAGCACGGCAAGCACGGCGACTGCGATTGTCCTGACCTTCATAATCTATACCTCCATCGTGTTTTTATGTCGCGCTCTACAGCATATCTTCTGTAGCTTCAAGTCTTGCTATGGGCCGACATCTTCCGGTCGGCACTTTGGAATAGGCTCGAGCGTGAGAAACATATGGTCTATCAAGACCTGCAAGTCTGTGACATCGAGCAGAAACGCCTCATCTGGCTCATGCACATTTGCTTCCTGGGGACACGCGAGATCATTCAGGGAAAGGAACATTGCGTCTATAAGAACATTGAGATCGGTGATATCTACCACTCCGTCATGGTCTCCAGACACATTACCCCGCGTTCCGCACCAGCACTCCACGCCGTGCTCATAGTATACGTTTCGCATTTCCCGAATATTGCCAAGCGATGCAGAATCCTGTCTCCAGATATAGGCAAACTCAGCCATGTCCTCCGGGACTCTCCCAAGCTCGTAAGTATTCGTCAGTACTGCCAAGATGGTTCGAATGTCTACGCACATAGAATCACCAATACCGTCCACAGAGGCTGGCGGCCAGGTCGAGTCGGTCCCAAATGCAGAGTTGTCGTCTGCATTCCAATCCCAGATGTCCCAGATCAAGCCGCTGACTGAGGCTTCGCACCCGTACCCGAAGTGGTTGTAGGATCTGCTGGAGTCATAGCGTTCAGGCCGGATCAGGACGTTCTCTCCGGTCTCGATATTTCTGCTGTCGCCCATGCACATTTCGCCCGTGTGGAATTCCTTTTCCATATCCATATACCACTCGTTATTTGCCACATAAGCAGACCAGAAGTTGGCAAATGACTCAGAGGAGAGAAGACGTCGATTCTCAGGGTTGTCGGTCATTACTGTATCCCAACCGTGGTATGTGCTATCGACATCAGTCCTAGGCAGTATATTGAGAGTGTGCATAAGGTGATGTCCATATTCATGCCAGATAACTGACCTGTCCCAATCATCCCATAGGCCATAGGCCCTAGCCAGCACAATGGTGCCATCACTGTAGGCAGACGTAGGGAATCTCCTAATGATGACGCGAACATCGGATGGGGTCAGCATGCCTAATTCCAGCCATGCGTTGCGAGCTTCTACGATCCTGTCGAGGGCGTAAAAACTACCACCGGTCGAATCATCCACCACCATTGTGCCGAACGAATAGTCCCCGTCTGCAACGTCAATAGCCAGACTGCTCTTATAGTCCTGCACTGCGTCTATCGTTGATAACGTGTCTTGTATCCACGCTCCATCCTTGCTGATATAACACACGACGCGGATATCCAAGGGTGTGTCTTCGCTATCCCTGTTCAAGACCGGTGGGAAGACGAACGTCCCGTCGTAGTCAGTGTAAGTAGAATCAATCAAGCTGTCGGGATAGCCGAACACATTGTAGTCCCATAGCTCTAGTCGGTAGCCGGACAGCGGCAGGTTCGGTGTTGAGGAAGAGTCACACCACATGTCCGGGATCTCCAACCCCCCAGACACATTCAGCAGAGGCGCCGATATAAACATCACATTTCCATGGCATGAGTTGTCCTCTGTATTAGTCTCTCCCCGTGGGTTGTCCAAATCCTTGTCCACCCTAAGCCCTAGTCTCCATGCTCCGGTGACCGGACAAACCCATGGGAAGTCCTCCACGATAATGGAGTCCCCAGGCCCCAGGTTTTCGTAGTGCCTTGTATCGACAGTGATAATATCCCACGTGTTATCAATGAGCACAGTCACCGTAAAGGGTCCGGTGTTACCGGCCCCAGTGTTCCTAACGCACCAATCCAAGTAGTTTGTTACTCCTGCATACAGCGGTGATTCCCACTCTTGGCTACCTGGCTGGGACGAGATTATTAGCGGGCCTTGCCAAGCCTGTGGGCCCTCGAGCACTGTGAGATTCATTGGTGTCCATCCCACGATTTCAATGTCGTCAATATATACTCCATCACCGCTATAATCCCACTGATCTGCATGGTTGTGAAATGCAAACCTTAGGTACACGCGATCACCTTCCTCCGGAAGACTGAAAGAATAATCGTCCCACCAAGGGACTGGGGCAATCGTGTCATGATTGGCCAGCTCTCCCCAGATGTGATTATCGAAAGAGTAGAACACTTTTGAGCTTATCATGTAGTTTCCTTCAGGGTAGTCAAGCTCAGCTGCATACGAAATCACTGCCCTTCCCATCCCTGCTATGTCGATCCCTACCGTATCGGACATAACGGAGTTCATCCTGGGAGCGGGGGCGTCGCAATAAATAGCGTCACCAGACCCGCTGCACCATGCCGACCAATAACTGCTACTATAATTGCAGGTGACCTGACCCCAGTGATCCTCTCCAGAGTCAGACCCTAAGCCATCGTACGCATGCCATCGGGCGGGCCATGTACCGCCAAATCCTTCTGAGTAAAGCAGCACTTGATCCTCGGTCGCGTCCCCTTCCGTCGGTCGCTGTTCCGGGCTGGAGGAGCCGCTGTCAAACTCATTGCTCCCTGCAGGCTCCGGGGATACTTTCGCTATTGGGGCCGTTTTAATTCCTCTCTTCTCCAGCAGGTGGATAACCTTTACGGACGTGCGCGCCCGGAAGCAGTTCGCGTCATCGGTGGGTAAAAGGCTGTCAATCAGCGTCCTGGCATACTTCAGATCTTCGGAATCTGAGAGCCATACGCGGATTTCGAATTCCGTTTCTTCGCCTCTATAGATGCGGGATTGCGCTCCAGGTTGAGGCAGGGAGTCAAAATCCTCCTCAGAAAAGACCTCGGCCCGCCTGAACTTCCGTTCCCCCCTGTTTCGCATGTAGGTGACACCTTCCACCACGATGAATTCTGCCCCAACCCCTTCAAGAGGTGTCTCCTCCAGCTTGGCCATTCTCGCTCTTTCCCGTTGCCACGGGAGATGTCCCGTCAGGCTATCGAAGCGATGTTTCTCCTCCTCAGTCCACTCTGACCGAGGCACGAAGGCCGGTTCTCGGCCTGTGTCCTTGGGTGCCACCTGCTGACTATCTATGCCGGAAGATCCACCGGAGTCCTCTCTGATCTGGGGGGCAATTCGTTCGTCCTGGGTCTCCCTTGGCCGTGGCGGGGTAGAAGAATCTGGCTTCGTTCTACCTGTTCTGAAGCTAAGAGGGACCGGCTCTGTCACTATCACAGTGTTGCCGACTCTTTTCAGGGAGGCTCCGATCGCAAACCATTCGTCGCCAGGCCCTATATCCTGGTGTATAACCGTCACATTGCCATCTGCATCCGTAACCGTTTTCTCTCTGGTACACGGCTTCCCGCCCGCTATGGTCCGCTCAACCGCATACCCCATGAGATCGAATCCGCCGGAGGTCGGGACTCTGATGCACATATCGAAAGCCACAGTGTCGGATTCACCCACCTGTTGTCTCAATATGATCAGGCTGTCCCGCCAATCCCGGAAATGAGCTTCTATTTCGTCCACACATTCCCGAACCTCGACTCTCAGCCTCACCGTTATTGTATCATCGGCCATAACTGGGTTGGGAAACTCATAGACGTATGCGGGTCCGCGGTATGGCCGCACACCCTTGTTCGCTCCCAATGCCACGATAGGAAACATCAGTAGTGCAATTACAAGAACCTGCTTCATGAATCAACCCTCCCGTTTGATGAAAACTGCCCGTCCAATCAAAGACGTGGCAGGCCGGCAATTGTCCAATTCCTTATACAATAGAC
>JAAERE010000211.1 GCA_024230675.1 bacterium
GGCCAATCCGATGTATGCGCCGATATGGGCGACAACGGGCGGCCAGATCGACTTGGTTCGCCACAGGAGAATGCACCACCAGATGCTGCACGGCAAAGCATGCAACATGAAAAAAGGCTCTGGGTGGGCAATAGTGAAGAGAAGAGTGGAGGCTGCTATGGCGTAATGGGGTTTCCACAGTCTCAGCAACCCTAGAAGCACGAAACCGCGAAACAACAGCTCCTCCACAAAGCCGGGGATTATCCCGTAGAACGTATGCACGGCTCCGTCGATTCCAGTCGTATTCGTGAACGCGAGGGCCAATGCCATCTGTTCCTCGCTCGGAGACATATGAGCCAGGAACAGCCAGCCGGCAATCGCGGCGGTGCCCAGGGATCCAAGCACAATGGCCGGATACATCCACAGCGGGATGTTGCCGCAAACCATTCCAAGACGTTGTTTGAGTGGCGTTCTTGAGAAATATGCCGCAACAAGAGTCAGTAGCAGCATCGCCGTATGAATAGGCAACATGATTGACAGCACCCCCTTTGCCGTGTCCATGTTCTGCTGCATCCACGCGGCTATGGCTTCCTCGCCAAACGTTTCCCCAGGGCCAAGAGTTGGACCGACCGCGAAATAAGCGGCCATATTGAAAACCAGCCCTCCCAGGACTATTGCCCCTATGCCGACCGTCAGCGACGGCCAGACTCGGGGGCGTTCTGGCACTTCTTGATTGGTCACTCTGAAATCTCCCGTTTTAGGCGTGACTCAGTGCGTCGAAGGTGCGATTCGGTAGGGGATGACTCAACTAAGCTCGGGGCGCGGAGGAAGGCAACAAGAACTCACAGTTGAGACTGTAGCGGATGTATCTCAAGATTCCTCAGAATCAAGTACTCCCTCGCGAGTGACGGAATTTCGAGTGGAGCCAGAGCGCATAAGCGGCAAGAAGCAGGGTTACATCAACGACCCATACCGCAGGGTGATCCCAACCAACGCCATCGATTCTGAAGTCGGATACCGGCCACAGGAACGGCGTGGGAAACAGAGCCAGCGAGTGGATCGGTATGTCGATCAGGATATGCAGACCCCATGGGGCGACGACCCACCACCACCTTATGGCTGTGACAGACAGCAATACGAGGACACCCGCGAAGAGGACGAGGCTGTGGGGGACGTTATATGGCGTCTGGGCAAACGCCTGGTGATCCGTGATGTTGGGATGCCCGCTTTCCCATCCCGGCATGCCGCCGATGCCCAACAGATAAGGAACCATAAGGAGCCCCTCGGTGAGAACGTCCGGCGTCAAACTGTTTCCAGATATCTCTTACTTGTTTCATGCTCGTTTCATACAACACCGGCGGCCGGGTTCACGGTCCGGAGGGGCCGAAGAGACACGACCGACCGGCATTGCACTGTTGCGTCGGGTGAGTGCACGGTAATCCTGAAAGAGTGACGGTATGAATGCCCGGATTCCCCGGTGCGCTCTCCGGATCGCACGGTGTTTTCCTTAAAAAGACACTTCCACTCCACCGTAGATTATGCGACCGTACACCGGGGCGTACATGAAGGCCGCGTCATCCACGTGCTTTTCCTCCTGGGTATAGTCGTTCAGGTTTTTCGCGCCAAGGTAGACGGAGTATCGATCGAAGATAGACTTGCTCAACTTGGCGTTGAGTACGACAAACGACTCGGTTTCGTGAATCTTGATGTTGGCTTCGTCGGCCGGTTCGGCCAGGTCGATGTACATCTTGCCCTTGTAGTCGGCGTCCAGGATCAGATTCCACCCCGACTGCAGGTAGTCGATCTTAAGACCTCCGGACGTCTTCGGATAGCGAGAGATGTTTCGACTGGTTTCCTCCCAGGGCGTACCAGCCCAGTCCGCACGAGGCGTATCGTACCTGCCCTGGAACACCTCGAAGCGGGCGCCGAGAGTAATCTCGGGCGTCACTGAGAGCGAACCGTTGAACTCCGCACCGGTCACGAAAGCATCGTCGACGTTCTCCCATTGGTATGTGTAGCCGAGATCGGAGACGGTCTCGTCGGCCTCGGAGAAGGCGATGGCGTCCATGAGCTCGGTACGATAGACGTTCAGGCTGGCGGTAGCCGACGGCCGGGTGTAGTCGGCCGTGAAAGAATAGCTGAAGGATCTCTCCGGCTTGAGATTGCCGCCCTTGTATACCCGGGGTGAACCGCTGCAGAGATGCAGATCCTCCGAGAAACCATAGGGCACCCGGAACCCACTGCCGGCTGAGGCGCGCAGGACAAAGTCGTCCGTTGCGGCATACTTGATAGAGAAGCGGGGATTGACCGTCGATTCCTCATACTCCAGCGGTTCCAGCCCCTGGACCAGAACATTGCCGGAACCTCGAAATTCGTCTTCCGAAGAGTGGTGGTCGAAGCGGATGCCCGCCACAAGTTCCAGTTTCGGATTCAGCTTGAACTCGTCCTGGAGGTAGGCGCCAAAACTGTTGGACGACTTTCTTGAAGTTGAACTATACGGTTCCTGGGTGTCCAGATCCAGATACATTCCGGTTTCCTTGAGTTCGTTGCGGGAGAACTGTCCGCCGAGGAGAAGGCGGTGATTCCCCCACGCCGGCTGAACCAGATTGACGTTGGCAATGAAAAGATTTTCGTCGGCTACATACGGCCTCATAAGTCCAACCGGCGGCGACTGGCCGTAGGCCTCCTCGTAGTCGCCGAGGAAAGTGTCGTTGGTGGCATCCCGTTTGTGGCTGGTGTATGAGAAACTGGTGTTGAGCTCGGTGCCGGACTCGAAACTCACCGCATATTCCATCTGGCCGTTGTAGCGGTCAGTAATGATCCTCTCCGAACCGGGGGCAAACGGATTCTCGAACTGGCTTTCGGTCAGTGCGCCACCGAGACGCGTCTCATTGATCAGCCGTCCTCTGAATACGAGTTGATCGGCGCCCAGCACATTATCGAGAAACAGATTGAAACCGCCGTTCCTTGACGAAGACCTGACCCGGTCGATCCAGCCGTCGGGTTCGTCCACGCCACCCGGCGCGTTGATATCGCCGGTTTCGTCCAGTTCGTTCTGTTCGCTCTGTTGGGCGAAGAGGAATACCCCGAGGTTGTCCTTTCTGGCGCTTGCGGAGACATCGTATTTATTGGTGCCGTGTTCTCCGATTTCAATGCCTACCTTGCCCTCAGTCTTCCGCGGTATCGACGATATAATGTTGATCGCTCCGGCCACCGCGTTACTTCCGTAGAGAGCCGACCCGGCGCCTTTGACGATTTCGATCTGGTCCACCTCGGCCGTGCTCATCTGCTGCAAGCCGTAGACACCTGCCAGGCCGGTGTAAACCGGCTGACCGTCGAGCAACACCTGGGCGTGATCGGCCCCCAGCCCCTGCATGCGCAGGACGCTGAAGTTACAGCCCTGGCACTGCTGCTCGACTCGTACCCCGGCCTCACCGTCGAGAGCCTCGAATATGTTGCGAGCCGACTTGTCCTCTATCGAGGCTTTAGACACCACTTCTGTGAAGACCGGGACGTCTTTGACATAGCGGGGCGTCCTCGTCCCGGTAACCACAATGCTACCGGCATCGACTCGGGTAGGCCTGAGTTCCATTTCGAGTCTTTCGGAGGCTCCTTCAATGGCAATCACCAACGAGCTGAAGACCTCGTAGCCAACGGAGGATACCAACAGGCGGTGCTCACCCGCCGGGACGTGGCTGATCTCGAAGTTTCCGAGTGAGTCGGCCATCGCACCAAGATTACTGCCTTCGATTTGGACCGACGCAAAGGGAATCGGGTCACCCGATTCGGTTTCCGTGATGATTCCTGTGATTGCCGAGCCGCCGGCGGAAATTCCCGTGGCCGAGAATAGCACCACAGACGCTAGTATCAATAGATGCTTGAACATATGTCACCTCTCTTTGAGTGTAGAACTGCCGCGCACGTTGCGCGCGATGCTTCGATCTAAACGGAGGTGACAGAGGGCGGGGATCGCCCGTAAACGCTTATGAACCCGGAGTGCGGACGAGCTGTGCTGCCGAACGGCTCAAGCCAGCCGCTGCAAAGGGGAACGGAGACCTCAACGGCCGTGACATTCAGATCGGCGCTCTGCAACAGCTTTCCGAAGACGTCCAGGGTGGCATATTCTCCGGATGAGTGCTGGTGCCCTGAGCCGTTTTTCTCGCCGTTCTGGGCGGGGTGGCTGTGAACAACGATGCGGCCATCCGCCAGTGTGTGCAAATGCAACCCGAGTGTGGAAGTCAGGCTTAAGCCGGCCACGCTCACAATAACCAGTATTGCCGCAAGGCGGTGGAGGAGGTTTGTCTTTCGGTCGTGGCGTTGCATGTTCACCAATAAAGCCTAAATGAAATTGACATTCATTTTCGTTTAGGCCGATTATATGCCCTCAGAGCCAACCTGTCAAGCGAAACTCGTTGTTTTTTTCACTTTCGGTGGCAAGGGGGCAGAATCGCATCAGGTTTTTCCGACAAGGCCTAAGATTCCGTCTACCTTGAGATTAGGGGGAGTCGGCTCTACAGCGCGTCCTTGCACATCTCTGAGACGTGCCGGTGATCCGCTGCGCAGGTAGCTCCTTACGGGGTTCGATTCCAGCACAGGTAAGAAACGGACCTGCCCGAAACTTTCTACGAACATCTTCGTAGATAATTCGTGACAGCAATACTCAGGCAATAATATCCTACGAAGAGTTTCGTAGCTAGAAGGACACAGCCGCTCATGGATAAGCAACAAAGACCCACCGACGCCGAACTGGATATCTTGAAGGTCCTCTGGACTCACGGACCTTGCACGGTCCGGCAAGTGCATGAACATCTCGAATCCGATCCGCCCCGTGGTTACACGACTGTTCTGAAGCTGCTTCAGATAATGAGCGACAAGAAACTCGTGCGGCGAGACGAGAAACAGCGGGCACATGTTTACGAGGCAGCAGTCTCTTCTGATGAAGTCCACCGGAAATACCTCAAGCACTTGTTGGATAAAGCGTTCGACAACTCTACCAGCCAGTTGGTGATGCAGGCGCTGGCCGCCAGGCCGGCTTCGAAAAAAGAACTGGCGGAGATCCGCCGCCTGCTGGACGAGATCGAAGGAGAATCCAAATGATAGGTCAGTTCTCGCAAGTATTGGGACCGGTTGCTTCTGTAACCACCAAGGTCCTGCTCCATTCAATCTGGCAAGGGGGCCTAGTGGCCCTGTTGTTGGCCGCCGCACTGGCTTTCATCAGACACAGCGATACCCGGGTGCGATACGCCGTCTCCTGTTTGTCGCTTGTGCTGATGGTCGGTTTAAGCATCGCTACCGGTTATTATATCGCCGGCAGCGGTCGCGCGCCTACAGCGATTGAGTATGAAGCCTCGGGCTCGTCAGCTACGACGCTCGCCCAGGAAGCCAGCACTTCGGAAACCATAGCAGCATCCGAAGCTTCGCCTTCAGCCACCGGCCTCAGCCTGCAGTCGTTGCAGTGGCTGGTTTTTCCCGGATGGGCAGCCGGCGTGCTTATTCTCTCCCTCTACCATCTGGTCGGCTGGAGAAAAGTTCGTGGGCTTACTCGCCGGGGGACACAGCCTGTCTCCGAAGCGTGGAAGGAGCGCTTCGAACGTCTTCGAACTGCCGCCGGGCTCGACCGCGCGGTTGACATTGCCGGATCGTCGCTGGCCAGAGTGCCCTGTGTCGTGGGTTGGATCAAACCGGTTATCCTCATCCCGCTCGGCAGCTTCAGCGGGCTGACCGTCGAGGAGCTGGAGATGATTATTCTCCACGAACTCGCCCACATTCGACGGCACGATGTCCTGGTGGGATATGTCCAGGCAATCGCCGAGATTCTGCTGTTCTTCAATCCGGCGGTGTGGTGGGTATCCCGAAAGATAAGGATCGAACGCGAACACTGTTGCGATGACCTGGCGATCGAGCTGTCCGGTAATCGCCTGGGCTATGCCCGGGCGCTGGCAGCCCTGGCGGAGTCACGCATCGGGCGTACCAGTCTCGTAGCGGCTGCCGATGGTACGCCGCTTCTTGAGAGGGTGCGGCGCATCATGGGAGTACCCTCGCGGCAGGCGCAACCTTCTCGGGGCAGCCTCGGCGGTGCCCTGCTGCTGGCCGGTCTGCTCCTCCTCAGTTTCACGGCGTTTGGCGGCAGTACCTACTCGGACACCAAACCGGCCACGGTCCTGGAATCATCCAACCCAGTTGAGCCCGAACGTGGGGATATCCGCGGCGAATGGGAGATAGAATCGCAGGGCCGCAGCGCGCAAGTGAGAACCCGTTTCGGCCGAAACCGGGAAACCGGCTTTTCAGTCCGTACGCGGAAGTTCCTGGAGCAGGTGGATCTGGCCGGCACAAACTACAAATTGCAGCGGGACGCGGGGACGTTCTATTTCGAGGGCCGGTTCGAGCAGGACGGCGACGAATTCTGGGGCTCCGGCGACTGTTTTTTCAGGGCCGACCCGGCGTACGTGGAGGCTATGGATCATCTCGGGTACTCGCTGGACGACGAGGATGTACTCACCCTGGCGATCCACAACGTCAAGCTCGACTGGGTGAAAGGCCTCGATCAGCTGGGCTACGACGACTTGTCGTTTAACGAATTACTGGAAGCTCACATTCACGACGTAACCCCGGAGTACATAGACGATCTGCAAGAGTTGGGATACGACAATCTTCGAATGAGCAAGCTGGTTGAAATGCAGATTCACGATGTTGAGGCCGAATACATCCGCGAGCTGAACCGACTCGGTTATGACCGCCTTTCACCGAGTCGGCTTGTGGAAATGTGCATCCACGACGTTGAAACGGAGTACATTGAGGAGATGGCCGAGCTGGGTTATTACCATCTAAGCCCCTCTCAGTTGGTTGAAATGCAGATTCACGATGTCGATGTAGATTTCGTCAGGGAGCTGGGAGAGCTTGGATACGACGATCTCTCAAGAAGCAAACTGGTGGAGTTTCAGATTCACGACGTGACGCCCAGTTTCATTCGCGGGTTTGCGGAGTTGGGGTACCAGAACCTGAAGCCCTCAAAGCTGGTCGAATTCAGCATCCACGATGTCACGCCCCGCTACATCAGGCAGCTGGCAGAACTGGGCTATGAGGATATTTCACCCTCGCGGCTGGTCGAGATGCAGATTCACGATGTCACACCGTCGTTCATCAAGAAAATGCAACGCCGGGGTTACGATGATCTCAGTCCTCGGGATCTGGTCGATCTGAAAATACACGGCCGTTAGGCGCCGCACTCAAGTGGTGGTTGCAGGGTCGGAGCTGGTGTGCCGACCCTGCTTTTCATATCTACTTGTTGCCGCTTTTGGGAGTACATGCGCTGGTGTATCAGAACACTGTAGGCTAGATCTCGAAGTGAAGGACATCAGTCGTCCCATTCCTCGTTAAGATAGCCGTATCTGTGGAGGAGGCGCAGATTCATGCCTCCCTGGAGGCCATAAAGATAGTCGCTCTCCGACCAAACGTACAAGGGTTCGTCCGGGTGATGAGCGAGGGAAAGAAACGGAGCGTACGACTCGTGGGCGTCAAGATCCGGGCGACGAATCCGCGTTTCGCTTATAGCCACCTGGTTTCTGGTGAAGTAATTCTCCTCCAACTCCTTTAGAATCAGTGTGCGGATGTAACACGGTATCCTCTCTTGATAGATCCTGCAAGCCTCTTCCAGGGGCACGTCCCTTCCGGAGCCGCCCTTGGATGGAATGTGTATGGTGGGTTGACATTCCATCAACTCATCATCTTCTATCGTGAAGGGCCTTCTCCAAATTTCAGCCTTCAGCAGATCCGTTAACCACTGCGGGTCCGAAGGTCGCTCGTCGGAGTTCGTTCTGAGGAGACGGTTAAGTACATATCCCCAGAAGTGCGAGACAGCCGGACCGTACTCCTTCAACAAGTAAGCAGACTCGGCCGGCCACCCATAATCTCGCTTGGAGGAGCCTCCAAGCCCCACAACACTCGAGGCAGATTCCCTGAGAGGAGAGGGCTTGTGAGTTATCAACGTCGCGAAATTCTCCATATCCCCCAGATAGCGACTGCCAACTGTCAGTTCAAACGCTATTAGCCCAAGCGAATAGAGGTCTGCTCTCTGATCGTACTCCAGGCCGAATAGCATCTCCGGTGCAGCGTATCGAATTGTACCCAGGAAGGCTCCCGTGGTTGTCTGTTCGGGGAATTTCTCCGGTCGGATCACGCCCAGATCCATCAGGATCGGTTTCCCTCCACTTATCATCACATTGGCGGGCTTGATGTCTCGATGTAGAACTCCGCTTTCGTGCAGCGTCTGCAGGGCTTCAGCGAGCCCCGTTAGTATTCCGACAATCTCATCGTGTGAGAGCCGGTAATCCCTTGCTTTGAGATAGTCTTCCAGAGTTTCACCTTCGCAGAACGACATTACCAGCACGGGGAGCTTGGCTTCGTCAAGAACGAGTTCCAGCGTTTGGACAAGATTCGGGTGTCTTAGAGTTCTGCCGATGTGCAGTTCCCTGACTATCCTCTCCATCTGCCCCGGCTGTTCCAGCACCCATTGTTTGTACCGCTTGACGGCCAGTCTTGGGAACCGATCTCTTGTGCGACGATCGTTGTTGTCAGCCAGCCACACCGAGCCGGCGGCTCCCTCTCCCAGTTCTCTGACAAGCTGCAAATCAGACCACTTCATCTCTCTCTCCTGAACTCAGCGAAACAGAAAAAACCGGAAGAACGATCCAATCCACCTACTCCCATGAAATGTCCTCTGACTGTCGTCGATTCCAGCCCCCACCTTCCATTCTAATCTAGCTGAAATATGCTCCTCCATCAACGCAAAATTCGTGGCAGACTCATGGCCGCCAAACAGCTTGTCGCTGAGGGGTCAATTGCCTAAATTGCAGCTGTGTCGGCAAATGAAAAATCCATACTCATCACCGGGGCCAACGGCTTTGTCGGTTCCCGCCTGTGTCGTCGGTTCCTGGATCAGGGATACCGCGTTGTCGCCGGTGTGCGACCGACTGCGGACCTCAAACTGCTGGACGACCTGAAGATTGAATACCGCCACGGCGATGTTACTCAACCGGAAACACTCCCCGACATGGTTCGTGGGGTGGATTACATCGTCCATAACGCCGGTATAGTCAAAGCGAAAAAACAGGACACCTATTTTGCCGTCAACGAGCGCGGAACCCGCAGCCTCTGTGAGGCGGTTGTTGAGCACAACCCCGATGTTCAGAAAACGGTGTTCATCTCCTCCGTGGCGGTCGCGGGGCCCTCGACCGAAGGCCGCCCGCTCAAGGAAACCGACCCACCTAACCCTATCACCACCTACGGCCGATCCAAACTGGCCGGAGAGCAAGTAGCGCTTTCCTTTGCGGACCGACTGCCGGTTGCGGTGATTCGGCCGCCTGGCGTTTACGGCCCCGGCGACAAGGAGATATTCGCCATTTTCCAGGCGGTCTACCGGCACATCAGACCGCTTATAGGGGATGTGAACCGCCGCATGCAACTGGTGCACGTTGACGATCTTACGCTAGGCGTCTCAAAAGCAGTGGCCGCCTCGATTGACTCTGGAGATATTTTTTTCATAGCCGAGGGCAGCTCGTACACCCTTACGGACATGATTGGGATGCTCGAAAGCGGCTGTGGCAAAAAAGGAATCCCGCTGGTGCTTCCGGCTCCGCTGTTCCGTCTCATTGCGGCTGTCTCCGAGTTCAGTTTTCGATTGGTGGGTGCGACGCCGATGCTCACTCGAGAAAAATCGCGCGAACTGAACGCCTCCTGGGAAGTGGATGTTTCCCGGGCCCGGGAGATTCTTGGTTACGAATCGCAGATTCCCTTTGCCGAGGGAGCTCGACAGACGTTTGACTGGTACAAGAAGGAAGGTTGGCTCTGATGATGTCCCTGGCTCTGCTGTTCTATTGTCTAATTGGCGCCGGCGCTTATCTGTTGGTGCTGTCGCTGTTGCTGGATTATCTCGAGCACAAGATGAAGCTGTCGCATCAAATTCCTTCTCATCTGGTTGAGCCGGCCGGTTTGGGCGCCTCGCTGGTCAATTTCATGATGGAGTTCCTGTTTTTTGTCGCTATCCCTACTTTTGTATATAGCTTTTTCTACTTTCTGATTCCACTATCAGGTATCAAGGCCGGTCTGGCCGCGGCTCTTTTCGCGTTTGTATTGGGTGCGGCCCCCGCGATTATGGGACTTTCGGTGCGGGTTAAGCTGCCCATGCCGTATCTATCTTATATGATGTTGTCGCTGCTGTTCAAATTGGGCGGATCGCTGACCGTCATTGCGTATCTCTACAGCCTTTAAGCCTGGAGCTATATGAAGGAAGACATTGCCGCCAGGTTCCGCGAAACTCGGGCGCTTTTTGAACATACCGGTAACGTCACCTACTTCAACTCAGCCTCGTACGGACCTTTTTGTACGCCGGTGCGAGATGCCATCCGTACTAACCTGGATCTTCGTGTTGCCGCCGAACGCGATGACTCCCACGACGCTTTCACAACCTCGGATGAACTCAGAAACGACTTTGCCGAACTGATCGGAGCCGAAAAGAAGCAGGTGGGCCTGGGGATGAACACGAGCTTCGGCCTGAACATCGCGGCGTTCGGATTGCCGTTGAAAGCCGGCGATGAAGTTCTGATCTCCGATATTGAATTCCCGGCGGTTGTATATACCTGGCGGGCAGCGGCGGAGAGGCGCGGGTTGAAAATCAAGCGGCTGGCATCAAAGGATCGCTTTTTCGATATCGATGAACTCCTGAGGAACATAGGCGAGAGGACACGGGTGCTGTCGCTGTCGTACGTCCAGTTTTTCAACGGCTACAAAAACGATCTGGAGACTATCTCGGAGATCTGCAGGAAGAACCGGATGTATCTCGTTATCGACGGCATCCAGGGTATGGGCGTGGAGCCGCTCGACGTGAAGAAGTCGGGAATCAACGTCTTCACATCCGGCTGCCACAAGTGGATGCTCTCCCCACAGGGGTGCGGTTTCTTTTATCTTTCTGACGAAGTTTGTGATCTCATCAAACCGCCGTTTATGAGCTGGCTGGGGGTGGATTGGGAAGTGAAGTTTGACGATCTGTTTCATGTCGACAAACCGTACTTTGACTCCGCGCGGCGGTTCGAAATGGGCTTTTACGCCGTGCTGAACATCCTGGGCATGAAAGCGGCCGTGAGGATCTTTCAGGACCTGGGAATCGACAACATACAGGCGCACAACCACGCCCTGATAGACCGTCTGGCCGATTACATTCGGGGCAACTCATTTTATCGAATTACCTGCTCGATGGCCCCCAAACACCGTTCGAGCATTTTTACTTTTTCGTGCGACAACGTTGATAAGCTGCATCGCCGTCTGCTTGACAACAAGATCATTCTGGTCAATCGCGAGGGCTCGATCCGAGTCTCCGTGCATCTGTTCAACAACGAACAGGATATTGACCGGCTAATTGAAATGCTGGACGGCTTTTCGAAGTAAGATCGCTAATTACCGGCGAAAGTTGACGGACCAGCGTCTGGAACCGCTCATCCCTCCCGGCGGTTTTCGTTATGTACCTGACCTACTAGATGTCGAAACAAATGGAGAAATAAAAAGTCCGTGGATCTGAATCGACAGAAAATACTCATCACCGGCACCACCGGCCGTCTGGGAAGTCAGCTTGCACACGATCTGACCGAGATGGGGCTCAAACCAATCGCGCATTGTCGTGAGAGTTCTGATACGTCGTTCATAGAGAGTCTGGGGTTGGAGAAAAGAACCGCCGACCTGCGCATCCGTCCTGAACTGGCCGCTCTCGTGCAGGGAGTTGACGCCGTGATACACACCGCCGCGTGGGTAAGTTTCCGCCGGGACAAACTCACCCAGTTCACCGGGATTAACACCATCGGCGCGGTTGACCTGTATAACGCAGCTCGCAAAGCCGGGGTAAAAAGGTTTGTGCATGTGTCCACCGTGGGTGCGGTGGGGGCAAGGGCGCAGGCCGCCCCGGATTCGGCTCCGTCGAACGGAAGAATATCCGAGTCGTGGGAATTCAATCTGGGGCATCTCAGAGTCCCGTACATTCTGAGCAAGCGAGCGGCTGAGGAGGAGCTTCTCAAGCTGGCAGCCGAGGGCGGCCCGGAGCTGGTGATAGTGAACCCCTCGATTATACTGGCGCCTTCGCACGAAGGCAACGACCGGGAAACCGCGATTAAAGCGTTTCGCATGCCGCTGGTCCCGGATTATGACAACCTCGTGAATATGGTAGACGTGCGCGATGTCTCCCGCGGAACGCTGGGCGCGCTGTGCAAGGGCGAGGCGGGAGACAGATACATTCTCGGCGGCGATGATATTTCGATTCGCGAGCTGATGCTTTCTTTGTCGGACCTGCTGGGGAAACTTCCGCACCTCGTCAAGTTTCCGCGCTGGATGCTCGGTGCGGCGGGAAGGTTCAAGATGCGGCTCGGCAATATCGACGGCGTCGGCGGGCTGAGAGCCTATCCCGATCTGGTGAAATTTGCCGATTACGACTGGAGCTTTTCTTCACAGAAGGC
The DNA here is from genome assembly GCA_024230675.1 of bacterium. Taxonomy (GTDB): domain Bacteria; phylum Zixibacteria; class MSB-5A5; order GN15; family FEB-12; genus JAAERE01. Next base: position 12,474 of record JAAERE010000211.1, read on the forward strand.
GATTACCCATCTGGGCTATCGTCCGCGTTCGATCCACAC
>JAAERE010000212.1 GCA_024230675.1 bacterium
CCCGACTGATAGGCGGCATAACTGGCGTTGAGAGCCTGCTCCGCCTTCGGCAAAAGACCGTCGCGATAGAGACGCAACCGGCGGAGAGCATCGACATAGCGAAAGATTATGTCTTCGGCGGCAGCGGCCAGTCGGATTTTCTGATCCTCGAATTCGTACTCAGATCGTCGCAGCGAAGCCACGGCTTCATTTTTCACGGCCCGGTTCTTGCCAAGCCAGACAGGCAAGCTGATCCCCACGCTCACGGTCCAGGGATCCTTGCCGCTGTCGGATAGCGAAGGATCAAGCGCCTCGCCGGTGGCAATGTAATCAACGCCGAAAGTCAATCGCGGCTTTGAGATTTTCCCGGCCAGACGAACTGCGGCGCGCTGCCGGTCTATCTCTCTGAAGACCGCCGCCAGATCGGAATTGTCCGACAGCGCTCGGGCGACAAGAGCTTCCCGGTCGACGCCTACCTCGCGCACGGATATTTCGTCCGGCAAAGGCAGCGGAGCGGTATCATCAACTCCCAGCGCCGCCCGAAGCCTCGCCCGAACCGGGACCAGACGATGTTCGAGGCTTTGTAGCCGGTCCTCTAGCTTTCCCAGTTCCACCTGGGCCTTGATCAAATCCGGATGTACCGACAGAGCCACCCGGTAGCGTGTGCGTACCACCGACTCCCAGAACGACAGCAAAGCCATGTTCTCGCGCGCAAGGTCAATTTCTCGCCCGAGAAAGTAGAAGTCGTAATAGGCCGCCTTGACTCTGTAAAACAACTTCAGCTTTTCGGACTGATATTTCTCGAACGCCGCCTGCGCCCTTTGAGCAGCCATGTCCTTCCGCGCGCCGAGCGTTCCGAACCAGGGAAAAGTCTGCTTCAGGCTAAGCCGGTGTTCCTGAGGCCCCACACGCGTTTCCACGTTCTCGATGAAGTAGGCATAATTGAGAATCGGGTCGGGCAGAGCCCCAGCGTAGTCGGCCTTCTCAACCGCAGCCTGCCACCCATAGAAGGCGGCCTTAAGCGCCGGACTGTTTACGGCCGCATACGCGAGATAGTCCTGAAGCGCGGCTGTCGAATCCAGCGACGCGCCCCCTCCGGATGTTCTCGCCGAGGCGATTGACCTCGGTGCCATAAGCCCCCAGGCCAAGAGAAAAGCAATGACCGCCATCCCAGCGAGTCGAAGGCTGAGGGTCGAAATCGACGTTGATCTGACGTGCAAAGAGTTCATATCACATCGTACATGTCAATATGTGTGCCGGACGGCCTAAGATGCTGGCTTTTAACATGTTAACGGAAAAAGCCTAGCTTCACCCCAGGCCGAAGTTGTAGAATATTCTCTAACAGTGAACAATATTCTACAGTTTTGGTTGTGAATATCGTATAAGTCAGGACAGGAATATCGCCGGTCCGGCCAGCCAGACAAGCTATCCCTATGGTGGACACCGGCCTTAAGAGGACGACGCGGTAATGGCGTTAACCCGGCATCCGGCTTGCCATAGCCGAAGACATGTCAGACCAAACCAACGGAGGTGGGTCCTTGTGGACTCCTGAAAAGAAGAGGTACCGAATACCGATCCTGGGCGGGCTGGTAGCCCTGACCCTGGCGATCCACTACGGCTTTGTTCTGGAGCCGCTGTTCGGAGATGTCCATTGGGTGCATCCGCTGCATGGGAGGTTCTGTTACATTCCTATTGTGATCGCCGCTTCCTGGTTCGGCTTGAGAGGCGGCTTAACCACAGCCGCGGTGATCACGGTGGCCGTGCTGCCGTTCATATTCGGGCGCGACCACACCACCCACAACTTCACCACCGAACTCGTGGAGATAGTTTTCTACTTCGCCATCGCAGCTCTGGTGGGGGGGCTGGTCGATCGGGAATTCAGGACTCGTCGAAAACAGCAGGAAGCTGAACTTCAGGTAGAACGCTCCCAACGCCTCTCGCTGGTCGGCCAGATGGCGGCGGGCGTCGCGCACGAAATAAAGAACCCCCTCGCCTCGATCAAGGGCGCCGCTGATATCCTCGGCGACAACGAGACCTCGACCGAGGAGAAGGAGGAATTCGGAAGCATCCTGCGCAGCGAAGTCCGGCGTATCAACAGTACCGTCACCGAATTTCTCGATTTTGCCCGCCCGAAGGAAACCGAACGACGGCCGATAGATTTCTCCGAGGCGCTGCGCACCAGCATCCGGCAGATTGAGGTTCACGCTCGACGCGAGAACGTCCACATCACAAACGGAATAATCGACCAGATATCAGTCAACGGCGATCCCGAGAAACTGCACCAGATGACGCTCAACCTGGCCCTCAACGCTATCCAGTCCTCCCCTCACGGAGGGTCCGTCAACATATCCCTGAGTCGAAAGGGATCGGAC
>JAAERE010000213.1 GCA_024230675.1 bacterium
CCGCTGCAGGGAGAAGGCATCGCCGCCGTTACGTACAAAGGACACCGCGGCGGTGTGGCGCAGGGTATGGGGGGAACAGCGCACCCCGGTGATCCCGGCCCGTTTCCCGTACCGGGTCATCAGGTTCTCCACCCGATTCTTGCCCAGGGGCCAGCCGTCGTCGGTGAGGAACAGCTGGTCCACGCGGGGGACGGCCGGCTGGGGCCGGTAACGGGCGATATACCGCGCCAGGCAGCGCACCAGCTGCCGGCCCATGGGTACCACCCGCTCCCGGCTGCCCTTGCCCATCACCTTGAACTCCCCCTCCTCCAGGCGGACATGGGACAGCCGCAGCCCGGTGAGCTCGGCCAGCCGCAGGCCGCAATCCAGCATCATCAGGACCAGAGTGAAGTTGCGGTATCCCTGGGGGGTGTCGATATCGATGACCCCCAGCAAATCCTGGATCTGGGCCTCGGAGAGGGTGGCCATCACCTTGTGCGGCGCCCGGGGCACCTTGACCCGGTCGAAGGGGTGCTGCTCCAGGTACTCCTCG
>JAAERE010000214.1 GCA_024230675.1 bacterium
AGGGAGAAAACGGTTGGCGGCAAAAGTTGGTCGGAAGAAATAATCTGCCACGTTCGCTGAGTCTCAAGAGCCGGGTGGAAATATCACACCTGCTTGAGAAAGGCCGCAGATTCCCGACCGATTTTTTTACGCTCATCTGGCAGCCGGCCGACTCTTTCAGGTACGGCGTCTTTCTCTCCCGGCGGCATGGACCGGCCCACCAAAGGGTTCGTCTGAAAAGACTTTTCCGTGAAGCTATCAGACTGAGCCGTAAGGGTTTGGCCAAGACCGTCCGGGTTGCCGTCCTCCCCCGGATTACGGACTCCGAACCGCAGTTGGATCGGTTAATTGCAGAAGTCAGTAACATATTCGAGCGTATCAACCGTGGAAAGTGACCGACCGTCGCTTCTCGCCTATCCGCTTCTCTTGGTGATATACATCTATCGCGTCACTTTATCTCCTCTGATGACGGCGGTTTTCGGCCCCAGCTGTCGCTTCTACCCCAGTTGTTCGCAATACGCCGAAGAAGCTCTCCGCAAACGTGGAGCAGTGAAAGGGAGCATGATGGCCGTGAAACGGGTGCTCCGATGCCACCCGTGGCATGAAGGCGGTTATGATCCGGTTGAATAAAAGTACGGCCGGCGAGGTAACTACATAACCGGCATCTCAAAGACAAGGAAGTTATTTTGGACAAAAAGACCCTCCCTATAATCATCGCTCTGGTCATATTGATCATGTTCTGGTGGAACATTCTGGAATTCCTGGGTCTCTACGAACGCCCCGCCGCCCCTCCCCCCGGCTCTGAGCCACAGGTGGATACGGTCCAGGTGGCCGACACTCCGACAGCCCCTCCCGGAACTCTTGCCGGCGGGCCTACCGACCAGAACTGGATGAACCGGCCGGTTGATTCCACCACTTCGCCGGACCTGATGGAGCAGACGGATACCATGGTTGTCGACACGATTACCGTGGCCACGGAGAGGTACGAGGTCCGTCTTTCTTCCTACGGCGGCGGTCCCGTGGCTATTACGCTCAAAGACTACACCTACAGGGACGGCGAGCTGATCCAGATGCTTCCGGAGGCCATAGCCGCCACGCCCGAGGCCTGGTTTGCGGGCGGTACCTTCAGAACTTCGCAGCTTCACTACGCCTGCAACCTTCCGGCCGGCTTCTACGACGCTACCGACAACCCGCTGGAGATCGTCTACACGTACACCGGGCCCGGCGGCGCGGTAATCGAGCGCAAGTTTACATTTAATCCCGAAGATCACCATTTCGATCTCGCGTTCAGCGTTTCTGATCCTTCGCAGTTCGGATTCGAGCGCAAGTACGACATGGTCTGGAACACTCCTCTGGCGCCGACCGAGCCCGACCTTTCCGGAGACTATGACGCCTTTGAGGCCGCCGTAATGCTGGGCGGTTCGCGCGACAAGCTCGACGATTTCGACGACGGTCGCCTGGATCAGAAGATCGAGGGGGACGTTACGTGGGCGGGGATCCGCTCCAAGTATTTCAGCGCCGTGCTCATTCCCAACAACCGCAAAGCCGAGGGCGTAATGGCCCAGGGGTCGCAGCAGGAAATCAGAACCGATCAGGGCGAAGTTAATGAACGACAGTTCATTGTCGGCCTGGAAATGCCGTTTGCCACCGTGAGCCCAATCGCCGACAGCTTCACGGTTTTTGTCGGTCCGCTCGACTATATGATGATGCAGGAGTACGATGTCGACCTCGAAGACATGCTGGATATTGGGACGCTCCCGGTTATCGGCTGGCTGATCAAGCCGTTTGCGGTCGGCATCATGTGGCTGCTTCCGAAAATGTACAGCGCCGTACCCAACTACGGCGTGGTTATCATACTGTTCGCCCTCTTTGTGAAGATCATCACTCTGCCGCTGTCGATGAAGTCGTTTAAATCGATGCAGGCGATGAAGGAACTTCAGCCCAAAATGGAGGAGATGAAGGCGAAGTATAAGAAGGACGCGCAGCAGCTCAACAAGGAGATGATGAAGCTCTACAAGCAGCACGGGGTTAATCCCATGTCCGGCTGCCTGCCAATGCTTCCGCAGATGCCGCTGTTTTTCGCCCTGTTCTCGGTTTTCCGCTCGACAATTCTCCTTCGCGACGCTCCTTTTGTATGGTTCATAACGGACCTCTCGCGCGGCGCCACCGGCTTCACCGATCCCTACATCATATTGGTGGTCCTGATGGTTGTGGCGCAGTTCGTATCGCAGAAATTCACCATGGCCTCGACCCAACAGAACAAGGCGCTTATTTATATGATGCCGCTGGTGATGGGCTTCATTTTCTATAAGTTCTCGGCGGGCCTGGTACTATACTGGACGGCGTTCTCCATTATGGCTCTGCTTGACTACGTCCTCTTCAAGCGAGGCAAAAACAAAGAGGTTCAGGCGGCCTGAAAGCTATGAGCGCGAAAAAAAAAAGAGAGCGCTGAATTTCGATGACGGCGGCGAAACTATCGCCGCCGTCGTCACCCCGCCCGGTGAGGGAGGGGTGGCAGCGGTTCGCCTGGCCGGCCCCCACAGTCTGAAAATTCTAGATCGATTCTTCAAGCCTCAAGCCAATTCTCAAACCCAGCCGTTCCTGCTTCGCTACGGCCTGTTCGTATCGAGTGAGGGGGAAACGCTGGACGAAGTCATGGCGGTGTATATGCCGCACGGGAAATCCTATACCGGTTTGGAGCAGGTGGAGGTTTTCTGCCACGGCGGCCGAAAAATCGTCCAAATGATAATGGAGGAGCTGCTCACGGCCGGAGCACGCGCCGCACAACCGGGAGAATTCACAAAACTCGCGTTTCTCAACGGCAGGATCGATCTCGCCAAAGCTGAGGCAGTGGCCGAAATCATCGCAGCCAACACCGACAGTTCAGTCCGAGCCAGCCGGGAGCATCTGCTAGGAGCATACGGAGAGCATATCGAGCAAATCCGCGAGCAGTTGGTAACGGTGTTGGCCGACTTGGAGGCCTCGATAGATTTCTCCGAAGAGGAGATCGACCCGGGCACTAATGTGCAGGCAGCGAAGCTGCTGATGGGTGTCGAAAATGAGATAGCGGTGTTGGTAGATTCCTACACCGGCGGCCGTATCATCAACGAGGGCTTCAAGATAGCTATCGGCGGGCGGCCCAACGCTGGAAAATCAAGTCTATTTAATCTGCTGTTGCGGCAAGAGCGGGCGCTTGTCAACCCCGAAGCCGGGACAACCCGGGACTATCTCTCGGAGTGGATTGATCTCGAAGGTTTTGCGGTCAACCTGGTAGATACGGCCGGGCTTCGCGCTGGTGGGAGCAAGATCGAAAAGGAGGGTCAGGCCCGGGCTGAGAAGATTCTCAGAGAGGCCAACCTACTCTTGTGGATGGTTGACCTGTCGGACGAGAATTGGCGCGGGTCTTTGGAAGTAGACGCCGAGAAATTCGAGAATTGTGCGATATTGCTAGTGGGCAACAAGATAGACCTTGTTGGCGATACTACTAAGACGGCCGAGCCGAACACAATGTCGATCTCCTGCTTGACCAGGAAGGGCCTCAAAGGGCTGAGGCG
>JAAERE010000215.1 GCA_024230675.1 bacterium
CCTGGTGCGATTAAGTGCGCGAGGAAATCCATTCCTCCGCCGGGGATACGTGAACGCGTATTCCATTTCGTTTCCGGGGGAACCTCCGGGGGGTTGCCCCAAGTCACATCGTCCCGCCGTGGAGTCTTCGACCCGGCTCGAAGCAATCTCCAACGGTGGAGAGCGGCCGCTCGGCTCCAGACCGGTACTGGTCCGATCGGTCAACGGAGGAGTCTGCCTTGTTATCGGACAAGTCTGTCCGCTCACTGGAGCGTTTCCCGTCAACCGTGGGGACAGCGCTGTCGACGCACTATTCCACTGCCCCGGCCACACCCCTCTCCGGGGCGCGCGGACGTCGAGCTCCTCCCAATCGAGCGGTCGTGCAACTGCCGTCCCTTCACCGGCGCCGAGGTCACAGGCAATTGATACTAGTCAACACAGAACAAATGGAGATCAACAGATGAAACATTCGAAGATACTGATTCTTGCTTTCCTGCCGGTCCTGATAATTCTCGGCTCTGTCGAGCTCGCCGATGCGCAGGGAGCGATTTTCCTGATCGATCGCACGGGGTCAATGGGCGAACCCCGAGTTTCCGGGAACAGCCGTTGTGCAGACGCCAGAACCGTGGCGATAACTGACGTAAAATCACACTTCTCTCTGTATCCTACGGGATTGGGAGCCGTGTGGACGTTCGCGGGCGAAGGCTGGTTCAATGAGACCGGCGGCTTCGTAGGGCGGGCGGCCTGTTCCGCCGCCGTGGTCAATCTGACGCCGGAGGGATGCAGCGGATCGACGCCGCTGGCCGAGTCCATGTGCGGCGCTGCTGACGCCCTGGTGGCCTTCTTTCCTCCTCCGCAACAGAGAATCCTGTACGTCAGCAGTGACGGCGAAGAGAACAGTAGCGATGGTGAGTGCGACGGTGACGATGCCGCAGCAAAACCATACCCAGCCGATTCCTGGCAGGGAAAAGTCATTGCCAAGCTGATGGCCACTGGTACGGTGAATGTTCGTTATTGGGGCTCCGTGAGCAAGTCTGGCTCTTCATACGATCCGGAAACGGGAGTAACGCGCATGCCGGCAATTTCCGACGCAGAGTTCTTTAAGGACGTGGCGGACACGACAGGCGGTGGCTACAGTTACATAGACGATGGGGATCCTCACTGGAATCCTGCCACCGGAGTTCCCACGCTCTCTCAGTGGAGCGTCCTGCTGCTACTTCTCCTCCTTGTGGCATCCGGCGCGATCGTCTTTCACCGACGGCGGCAGAGCCTGCGACTGAACTGAAGTGGAGAGTATGAGATGAAATATGCAACGCTCGCATCGCTCGTTCTGCTCGCTGTTGTCAGTTCGGCCCAGTGGGCCAGACCACAGGGGGCAATCTTCTTGATTGACCGTACCGGGTCGATGTCGGCCGAGATACCCTGGACCGGTACCACTCGTTGTGAAGATGCCACAGCTTCTGCGATTATTGACATCAGGTCGTTTTTCTCACTTCATCCTGCAGGTCAGGGAGCGGTATGGACGTTCTCCGGTGACCGATGGATCGATGAGACCGGCGGGTTCACCGACTTGTCTGCCTGCTCTACGGCGGTTGTAAACCTGCTATGGGATATGTGCGAAGGAGCGACCCCTTTGGCCGATGCCGTGTGTGCGTCCGCCGACGCCCTGCTAACTTACTTCCCTGCCCCACAGGAGAGGGTTCTTTACCTCGCCACCGACGGCTATGAGGCAAACAGTTCCGGCGAGTGTTCAGGGCCGCCTGCTGTGGCCGGCCCGCCGTACACGCCAGATTCATGGCAGGGAAAGGTCATGGCAAAGCTCGTCGCCACTGGAACAGTAAATATCCGCCACTGGGGCTGGGAAATGAAATCAGGAACAACATACAACCCGGAAATCGGAGAGGTCCGTCTGCCGGCGGTTACAGACTGCCAGTTCTTCCAGGATCTGGTAGCGGCTACGGGAGGCGTTTATACTCCGATGCCACACCACCATCATCACAGCGGGGTTCCGGCTCTTTCTCAATGGAGCATAATCTGCCTGCTTGCCTTGCTGCTGGCTTCGGGCGCGGTATTGATATATCGAAAAAAGTCGATTCCCTATAACCCCGCCTAGTTCCGGGGAGCTCTTCCTCCTCGGCTAGAGGGCCCCACGAGACGGAGCCGGGCGTCAACCCGGCTTCGTCGATTTCAACCGGCTCCTTAGTTTGCCGACCTTTCGCGTGTCGTCGTCGGCTGCGAATATGCTCAGGCCGAACAGCTGCCTTGGCATCTTCGGATAAAACGCAAGCCAGAGCACCAGCGGCAGAGCATCATTCACGAAAAACAACGGCAGGCTGAGCTTGATATACATTGGACTCATGGCATAGCGGGAAATCAGTTCGTAGACGGCCCACGACAACAACAATTGAAAACAAAGTATGATGGCAAGGCCGCCTACCAGCACCGCGAGAGACTTGCGCCACCGCCTAAACAACCCGGGCGTGGACAGCACCAATGCCACAAACGGAACCAAATTGGTGAAGTGATCCAGAAGCAGAGCCATGTACCATTTCTTGACCCCAACCAGATCGAAAAAGGGCTTGGCGATAAACCCGATTGCGAAAGGATACTCGACTTGCCAGTAGAAAAACCAGAGATAGCCGAGAATTGACGTCAACGACAGGAGTCTAGCCAGAAACAGCCAGAGATCTTTTCTTTTCACGGAAAACCACCAGGTACAGCCAGGAAATCCAAACCGAGCCAATTAACAAGATCAAAGTCGCCTGCCAAAGGTACAGGTGGAGGAAGTCGAAAACCTCGAAGGACCAGGCTCCCGCCACAAGCAGCAGCCAGATGCGCACCACGTTGAAGCCGAATATGACCGGCAGGCCTATCAGTAAACCCAGCACCTTGTTTCGAATGCTCGTTCTCACCGCCCCCACCGCAACCAGGTAGATGACCATCTCGAACAACCCCGTGCACTCATCAATGACTCTCACCGAAAACCCTTGATAAGTGATCGTGTCGCCTATCTGAGTCACACCGTCGGCAAACAGCGACGCAAGACCGCCGCTCAGCAAGGCGGTCAGCTCCAGGAGCCACACCAACTGTTCCCTATACGTAACACTCAAGTAGGCGTACAGATATCCCAGCACGATTAGGCCCGTCAGGAACGACAAAACGAAGCGTACGGCCGGAGACAGCATTCGTCGTCTCGGAGCGACCTTCTTGCGTTTTTTCGGACGTGATTTTCCCCCGGATGGACGATTCATCTTACATAAGTATAGTGAACTCGAAGCTGCGAAGCAAACGGGAATTAGGACCTTGTGCAACTCTTAGCCGGAAGGGTGCCGCCTTCCTGTCAGAGCTACACCTGTACGGTCAGCCAGCGACCGCGGCGGTAGTAGATGTAGACCATCACGGCCGTCACGATCAGTGAAAGGCACATGATCCACCAGACCGTTTCCGGGCCGGTTGTCCAATAGGTCGTGACGAGAAAAATCGGCAACACGCGTAACGGCCAGCCCAGGATCATACTAAATACCATCATGGGAGCGTTTAGCCCAACGCCCATGTGGATTTCCTCGACCATTATGTAGACACCGACCGCGGGAAACGCCATCGCGAAGATCCTCAGGATGCTCACACCATAGCCAATGGTCTCCGGTGTTTCGAAGAACAGCCCGATGAAGAACTCTGCAAACACGAAGACCAGAGTACCGAAAAACAGCATTATGCCCAACGACAAACCAATAGCCTGATTGCCGGTCTTAAGAGCGCGATCCTTCTTTTGGGCGCCGAGGTTGTGACCTATCAACGAAGACAGACCAATGCCGATCCCAACCACTATCATTATGCCGAACGATATTACCTGGGCACCTACGCCGAAAGCCGCTACCACGGCGTTGCCATAGACAGCGATCATAGGCGTAATGAGAAGCCGGGACCCGGAAAACGACAGTGAACCCAACCAGGCCGGCAAACCTATCTTGAGCAAGGTGATCATCGATCCTATGCTCATGGAGGCCTTCCCGCGAAGGTGCAGTTTCACGTTGGCCCGACCGGAGTAAAAGATTGCCAGGCCAACAGCCAGAGTGAGCACAAAGGAGATGACCGAAGCTACGGCTGCTCCGCGAATGCCCATCGCCGGCGCACCCAGATAACCGAATATAAAAACCGGATCAAGCACCATGTTTAGCACGTTCGAACCAAGCATCAGCCACATCGCCATCTTGGGGTTGGCCACTCCCCGCAGGGCCGTAAAGATGGAGTACATGGCGTAAGGAACCGCCAGGGCAAGGAACATCACCTGGGCGTACTCGACGCCCTGTTCCAGCGAGGTGCCGGTGGCGCCAACCAGCGTTAGCAGCTGCCGGGACAAAAGGAACCCGGCGACGCCGAAAACCAGCCCGAAAAACAGCTTCAGGAGAATCGTTTCCTTGATCGCCTTCTCAACCTGGGCGTCGTCCTTTTCCCCGTAGCGGCGGGATATGACCGCCACTGATCCGGGCCCTACCAGTTGATTGAAAGAAAACAGGAGCATCAGGATGACGCCGAAAAACGTAACAGCCGCCACGGCGTTCTCGCCGTCGGGAAGCTGCGATACCCACCACATGTCGACCAGGTTGTAGATATTCTGGGTCAGAAAGCCGAACATGGACGGCAGACCCATTTTCAGGATCGACCCGATGATGGAACCCTCGGTGTAATCTGCTCTCTGCTTGTCCTCGACCTGCGTCATCGGAACCTGCTGACTTGTGGGGTTTGGGGTTAACGGAGGAAGACTGTCTTGGCCGGGCCATCCCGAAGGATATAATAGACCAATTACGCGAGAATTTCAACAAGGTTTCGAGGAAGTTGCTGATCGGAAAATGGTGGTGGGGGAAGGATTTGAACCTTCGAAGGCGTCGCCGACAGATTTACAGTCTGTTCCCTTTGACCACTCGGGAACCCCACCACATTTGGAAGCTTCGGCCCTGAGGCCGAATTCAGAATTGATAATTTATGAGAGAACCCGAAAAAAGCAACCTAAATTTTGACATAAACGGGCGAATTGGCGGCGTATTCGTCCCGGCCGCTAAACGGCGACCCTTTCGGACGCCGTTTCTACCGCATCAGAGGATGCATCGTGGTGCATTACCGAGTGCAGTTGTCGACGATCCCTCGTCGAAACAGGCACAACCACCGGCTCGGGCACGTACTCGGCTGGAATACCGGTAGACAGCTGCATATAGCTCTCGGCTACCGCCTGCCACTGGTATCTTTCGGCCACACGCCGCTTGAGTTCGGACGTCTGGTCTTCAAGTCGGCAGGCCTCCTGCAGCTTGTCGGCGATGTTCTCGGTCGGGAAGTACACCCCATTCGGCCCGAGTACTTCGCGGCTGAATTCACAGTCTATCGCGATGATCCGGGGACAAGTAGCCATAGCTTCGAGAAGAGCCGGATTGGTCCCCCCCACGCTGTTACCGTGTACATAACAGAAGCAGTTCTTTCTTAATACGGCCAGTATCTCCTGGTCGTAGATAGCTTCTCTTACTTGTATATTCGAGGACCCTGAATAGGCGACCAAACGATGAGCATAGGGTGTAGCGTCTTTGTAGCCGACGAACACCATCTGGTATCCGAGGCGACCCAGCCCTGACTCACGGAAAGCCTCTGCAATCTTAAGAGGAAGATTATCCGGCTCCAGACGAGTGATTTGCAGGAAGTATTTCCCCGGTTCCAAACCCAGTCGGGTCAGCGTCCGGTGCTCGTCCCGTTCGGATACTCGCGGCACGGTTGGCGCTCCGTATGGAACGAAGCAGGTGTTCCGGAAAAAGTGTCGGCGATAATAGCTCTGGATGCCCCGAGAATCAGATATGAGCGTGGGACAAACGAGCCCGATAAGCAGCGATGACAAATAGTAGTATGCCTTGAAAGGCCAGGACCATTTCGCCCGCCGCCATTCCAGACCGTCGGTGTTCACCGACATCGGCAGCCCGGCCATGCGAGTCATCAGAATGCCGGGTAGATTGGCGTTATTGAACCAGAATACGTGGGAGTACTTCTTTCGATGGCGCCAGAGGTGCCAACCTGTCTGGAAAGCGGTCACGAAAGTCTCCAGAGAGCGTCGAGAGCACCCCTTAACGTATGTAAGGTGTCTCCCCCGATGAGTTTTGAGACTTCTCTCCGACGATGATTCACGACAAAAAACTTCGCACTCGATGCCGGAATCTACGAAGCGACGTGATATCTGGTCGACAGCGGTTTCGAAGCCCCCGTAGTTCGCCGGAAGTCCTCGGGTGCCGCAGAAAGCCACCCGTACCTGTTCTTTTCCCGATGATATTCTGATTCGTTCCATTGTCGTTAGCTCGAGGCCAGCCTCTCCCCTTTGTTCAATAGACCTGTTATCGGCTAATCCTTGTCGAGGCTATACCCCGACCGCCTCCTGCTTTTTTGCCCGGCTGACGACTCTTGACGTTTTGGGAAACATCTCGGCCAGATCCTCACGAAATCCCTCATAATCCTCGCGGCGAGAACCTGACAAGGCCCCAGTGATCCCGGCGTGCATGATCACCAGCAGCAACGAGATAAAAAGGGTCGCCATTGCCGTAACGGCAAGAGTCGTCGCCCGATAGGGACCCGATTTCACCGAAGGCTGCGAGGGGGCGTCCAGAACGCTCACGACCGGAACGTCCTTCTGGGCGTCCAGCCTGGCCATTTCATATTCCTTTTCCATGAGAAGACATACACTGGTCTTGATCTGGACGTGCCGGCGAAGACGCGTGAGTTCCTTGAGGACCTCCGGACTTCCCGTCATCTGCCAATCCTGATTGGCCAGTTGGAACGACTCTAGCTTGTTTTCAGCCTTTGCCAGCTCGCCCTTACGTTCGACCAGCTCCCGCTCCAGATATTCGGAGTTATCCTTACCCTTTGAACGGCGATGATTTAGATTGAAATCTTCAAGCTCTGCTAGATATCGTTGGAGAACCCGCTGGGACAGTCCAGGGAAATCCGTTTCGACCGACACATGCGTAACGCCGGTTTTCTTATCAGTTGAGATGCGAGTAATCGACCCGAGTGCATCCAGAAGTTTATCAGGGTCCCCCTGATCCAAGTACTCCGTCAGGGTGGTGGTCACGGTCTCGTCTTTGTACGCGTAGGTGTAACTGGCGTCCAGGAGACGCTGTTTCAACTGGCGCGAGCGCAATATGACCGGAAACATGTCCGAGGAGTTTTCATCGACTGAAACCAGGTTGCCGAGCCCGGCCAGGCTTTTTAGCCCTGCCAGCCGGTCGGTTGATCCGGTAGGCAATATCGAAGCCGATGATGTGTACTGATTCGGGGTCAGAATCAGAATTACTGCGGCAAGAAGAAGCACACATCCGACCGTCCAGGCAATGAATCGGCGTCGATTGAGCAAGACGTTGGCCAATTCAAAGAGACTTACGCCTCCCACCAGATCGGCTTGTTCGGAATGGTCTTTTGAAGTGCGGTTTTTGAGAGTCACTCTGTTTTTCATAGTCCTTCCATGAACTTATCCGAGAATAGCAGATACAAAGCACGTGCCGGATTATCGGACAACAACGCTACACTCGCATGGCATTGTCCTGCAATGAGATAGTGCAGGCGCAACCTTCCCCACGGACGAACGACCAACTGATCTCAGGAACTATTTTCCAGAAATCAGTAGAAAAACCTTCCGGTACCGACAGAACTGGAGACGGTGCGAACAGAGACTTATGTGTGTGGAAATGATTGCGGGCCGGCGGTGAAAACCGCCGATCACTTGAGCAGAGGCGTCAGCAACTCGTCAGCTTTGTGGCGCCAGGTCAGGTCCTCGGGAAGGTGATGTTCGACCGGCCGGGCCTCGAGCGCTCTGGGGATCATGGCGCAGAACTCCTCATGATTGGCGGCCACGAAAACGTTGTCGTAATCGTCCGTGACACCCTCTATGGCGGCCGAAACGATCGGCTTACCGGCTGCAAGGTACTCGTAAAATTTAATAGAGTCCCCGCCGTGCTCGCGGTCTCCAACAACGTACGGGATTGTGCATACATCGAAATTCTGCACATAAGCCATGTAATCGTCGTAGCTTTTGTCTCCCAGATAGAAGAAATTAGGAGCCTTGTTGATTTCTCGGAAGACCTTCTTTTCGAGCATCTGGCCCACGAGAACGAAGCTCTTATCATGGTGGCTCGCCAGCGCACGGTTGATCAGATCCGTGTCGAGCAAGTGCGTGATTTTGGCGCCCACGCCGATGATCGGTCGCGGCACCGCCTTCAGATCCGACGGTTCATCGCTTACTCCGGCAAAGCGCTCGACATCAACGCCGTTCTTGATAACTCTGCAGTTCTCTACGCCGAACTCATCCTGATAGCACTTCCGGTTGGAGTGCGAGTTGGTGGTCCAGAGCCTGCAATGATCGGCATAACCTGTATAAGCTCTGCGGAAACCGGCGAGGTATCTCTGATGGTCCGGGAACCGCAGAAAGTTGTCCCAGGCGTCGAACAGTTTGCGACGAGCCCCAAGCTGAGCCACCAGTTCGGCGGCGTACACACTAAAGCTGACCACGTCGAAATCGGTAATTCTCAGGTGCCTGAGATATTTCTCCACCACCGCCACAAAGCCGGACCGTCCATGGGCCGACAGGAACCAATTCTTGCCCTTTAGCACCGGTGTAATGAGGTCAAACGCGCGGAAGTCAATCACGAACGCCCGGTCATCTATTTGAACGAGCTGTGAATTTCCGGTGGACGCGATCGGCGCCCCCTCGGTTCGCCATTGGGTACGTTTGTAGACCATCTCCGGCAGCGACATCGGCCGGTTGACAATCACGACCCGGTCTACCTTCGGATGCTTGATGCAATGCTTGATGATATGGGCGTCACGGGTTCGTGTGCCCTCGCGCTGTACTTTGCGCCAATCGTGAAACGGGATGACTACGAGATCAAGGCCTTGAGACATCCTGGATCTTTCCTTTCAGTCTCAGGGCACAGCCGGCGGCACCTCCGCACAAGCTCCAGAACACCAGATTGACCGGATAGGCCCCCAGCGTAGACCCTGTGATGCCAGTAATAGCAACGATCAGACACATGCCCAGGAGGACAAGTGCGACTACGTTGTCGTCGGACTCTTTCAGTTTGACGACGGCATAGCCGATCCACCCGACTATGAATAGGAACAGCACCAATCCCGGAAAGCCGGTTTCCAGCGCTATGCGAAGCAGAAGATTGTGGCTGGTGACATGGATAGCACCGTACGGCTCGAAATAGCTCTTCATGGCATCGCCGGAGCTTCCCATTCCAGTTCCCAGCGGGTGTGACTTCAACACTGACAGACCGCGTTCGTATCCCTCAAATCGGGTCATGAGACGGTTGTCCTCACTCACGTTCTCCAGGCTGGAGAAGCTTTCCATAAACAGGTCAAGTTCCTCGAAGCTGCTCCGAAGAAGCGCCACTGAGGAGGAAGCCACCACTATCGCCGCGACGGCTATCACGGCCACACGAACACGATATCTGTTGAAAACGTAGAATAGAACCACCGGGCAAGATGCGAGTATGGCAATGACGCTCCCCCGCGTAAGCGTGGCCAGGCCGGCCGCCAAAGCAACACCTGCCAGCAGGAGCGCGATTTTCCGACGTGTCTCTACGAACAATCCCAAACCTAACCAGAAGCTAAAGCCCGCGAAAAGTCCGAGGTGAAAAGGACCGTTGAAAATGCCGAAGGCTCTCAGCTTCCCAAATATCTTCCACGAACCGATATCGGCCGTGTTGGAGGCGATCAGGGCCGTATCGAAGTCCGAAACGAAAAAGAACTGCTTGATTGCGTACAGGAGAATCGGTACCGAGGCCACGGCCACGACTTTGTACAGGAATATGAGATCGTCCCGATTACGCACGACGGCAATACCTATAAACACCCCCAGCATCTGAAACACCAGCCGCCGGAATCCCTCAATGCCGGCCATAATCGTGGGTACGTTGGGGTTGAATATCTGGATCACGCCGAGCACGATGAAGCCGGCGGTAAGAAGCTCCAGCGCCGTCATCCAGCGGCCGTTGAGCAGTCGAGCCACAATCACGCGAGCAGCCAGTGCGAACAAGGCGGCATCGGCTATGAGCGTAACGTACCGAGAACCTGTGACCACCTTCCCGATATTTATATACAGCGCCAACACCAGTAGGCCGGCCATATACAGAAGCAGCCGGTTATTCATGCTCCACCGTGCCTTTGACTCTTCCAGGCGGTAGCATCTGCCGGACCTGTTCCAGGACCAGTTTCGGGCGAAGTTCCTTCATGCAGCGAGGGTCCTCGCACTTCAACAGCAATTCCCCGTATTGACACGGCCGACATGGCACCGGCACCGAAAGCGGAACGCTCTTGTACATAGGGCCGTTCTTCAGTTCACACGAAGGACCAAACAGGATGATCGACCGGGTTTGAGCGGCGTCGGCGATGTGCATGGGCCCGCAGTCATTGCCTATGGCCAGATCGGAGCTTCGCAGCAGCCAGGCCGTCTCGCTCAGCGAGAGACGCCCTCGGAAGTCGATCACACGACTGTCCTCCGGATATGGATTGTCGAACTTGTCTTCCGGGCCGCCAATGATGCAAACCTGCACACCGGCATACGCATCAAGAAGGTTTCCCAGGAGCTCCGTGAAGTACGGCCAACGCTTGTGGCGCCACATGAAATCTGTGTTGCTTCCGGGAACAAGGCTAACTCGCAGCTTGCATTCAGGAATCTCAATTCTCGGCCGCTTCAGTGAAACGTATAGCGGCGGCGCATTTCCGCGATAGCCCAGCTTCCGGATCATATCCAGATTGTATTCTCGCTCGGGCTTCAGGAAGTAGGTCCCAGTGAACGGCAGGCTGTGAATCATGCCCTTTTCAGGGTAAGCTTCCGACTCCGGAATCGGCGGGTCCACCGCCCAGATTTCGAAAGTGTGGTCAAACTTTCGTCCGGACAGAGGATCGGGAAAGGTTGTCACCTCATCGACCACGCACCAGTTTTCGAAGAGGTCCCCGCCCGGGCCGTAGATCGTTATGTGTGACTTCGGCCAGAGCGTGCGTATTGACTGGACCAGAGGGGTTGCCTCGACAGCGTTCCCGATACCGGTGTTCATCACGACCAACACGCTCGGTTGGCCCGAAGGCGTCCGGCCGTCGTCCGCATATTTCCTGAGTCTTCCCGCGTGTATCGGCTTTTTTATCGATGACAGAACGTCCCTGATCCTCCCGGCTCCCGGGAGCTGCTTCGCCTTGCTGTGTATCCAGCCGATCAATCCCATGCCGACCTACGCCTCTCGCCCCAAAACCTTCTCATATACAGAGATAGTTTCCTGCACCGACTTTGTCCACTTGAACTTGGCGGCTTGTTGCTTGGCTCTGAACGCCGTGTCTGCCCCGTTCTCACGACCGGCGCGAAGCGCCTCCAACAGCCCGGCCGCAAATGCCTCCGGCGCGTTGTCATCAACGAGCACACCTGCCTCCCCGACCACTTCAGTCATTGCTGAGCGATTCAGAGCCGCCACCGGCAGCCCCACAGTCAGGGCTTCCAGTAGAGGCATACCGAAGCCTTCGTAGAGAGATGGGAAGGCGAATACGGAGGCTTCACGATACATCCGCATAAGTCCGTCCGCGTCGACCGGCTCCAGCCACATCAACCGATCAACCGGAATGCCTGCCCGCTCGGCTCTCACCTCCAGGCTCGCTCGTTTGCGACTGTCGATTCGAAGAGCCAGCTGGTTCCTCACTCCCTGACGTACCAACAGGCTGAAGGCTCGAAACAGCAGATCGAGATTCTTCCGCGTCGAGTCCGTCCCAACGTACAGGAGGGGACCTTCCGGCTTGGCCACATGAGATCGCTCGATCTCTCTTTCGAATATGTCCGCTACTGAGGGATATACTACGGTCAGCTTATCAGCCGGGAGTCCAAAGTGCGACACCAGATCCTCGGCGATGGCCCGGCTGTGAGCGATTACATGCGCGGCGTTGTTCAAGGCCCGCCGAAGGACCTGACGGTACTTGACGAAGACCTGAAGTCGACTCCATGTGGGCTCGTTGAAGAGCATCGGCGAGAGATCCCATACCGATATGACTTGCGGAACAGGAGTGTTAACGGGCGGCAGAATTTGGTAGGGCCAATGCAGCAGATCGGCGTCAAGTTGCGCCAATGCCCGGGGAACCTTGAGCTGAGACCAACGAAGACCTGATGCCGGTCCTCCGGGACGTGGCACGACGGCGTCGGTAAACCCGGTGAGGCGGCCGTCTGCGAACGGCGCCCCGTGAACAAGATTGAACCTCGACGTCAGGTCCAGATCTCTGGCTCCCTTCAGGAAACCTTCCAGCGCAATGCGCATACCACAACGCGGGAAGTCCAGAAGGTCGGCGCCCAGGGCGATACGCACGGCTAGGCTCTCCCTCTTTCGTCCGCCTTGACGAACCGCCCGAGGCCGGCCAAGCGGAGAACTTTCGCACGATTTTCATCGTCCAGAAGAAGGCGCCAGTGGGCGACCATCAGTAAGGCCGCGAAAGTCAGTGTCACAAGTGACCTAACAATGATATCAGCGATGAACGAGCAGGCAAAGCCGCCGACAGCCACAACAACAACGCCGATGAACACGCGCGCAATCCCGGACCGGTAGCCGGCCGTCTTTGGCGGCAGAAGGCGATAGTCCATGCGAAACAGAATAGTCGTATGTACTACCTGCCAGATCACCCACACGGCGGCGGTACCAACGGTCCCCCATTCGATAGTGCACAATACGGTCAGGCAGGCGTAGATCGGCGTTTCGATCAGCACCAGCTTCGCCATCAAGTCCGGCCGCCCAAGCGCCTGCATTGCTCCGGCGGGTACCGACGACAGGCCGCAAATAAGCACTCCGACAGCCATGAGCTGCAGAAGCAGGGTTGATTCGCGAACGAACTCCTCCCCCAGCCACAGATCCAGGGCCGGTCCGGCAAACGCCAGGAGTACGATTACAACCGGGGACAGACAGGTGAGTAGAAACTTGACGGCCTGTGCATGCAGATAGCGAAGTTCTTCTTTGTGATTGGCCGCGTAGGCGCTGAAAACCGGGAACATAACGCCCATGAATCCGGCCACGGGCAGGAGTATTTTCAGAACCATTTCAAAGGGAGTCGAGTAATAGGTGACCGCGCTCAAATCCAGCAAAGAGCTGATAACAAAGCGATCCAGATAGCCAAACCCGAGCAGCGATCCCACCAACGTGGAAATGGTAAGCCAACCCCCAAAGCTGAGCAACTGGCGGACCATTTGGGGCTCCGGCAGACGGGGACCGCGCCCACCGGACAGGGGCGAAAGGCAGACCTGAAGGTGGAGAAAGAACATGACGGCGCGACCCGCGACCAGCACACCAACTATATGGAAGAGATCGTTGGAGATCAACATCACCAGAACCGGCGCCACGAACGTGAAAGAACTTGCCGGAACCCGCAGTGCGTTGACCATCCCGAAACGATGCTGCCCTTCAAGAACCCCCCTCGCGCCTGAGGTCCCCAGAACAAAAGGCATTGAGGCGGCCAGCATGAAAAACGCTCCGCGCGACTCCTGCTGAAGTGCGATTGGAATGTTAAGGACGTCCTCCACCAACCACGGCGTTATGGCAAACGCAACCAACCCTCCCAACACACCCAGGCCTATCAGCATCATGAGAGGAGTCCAGATCATGGTCGACAGCCGGGCGGTATCCCGCTGGGCGGTTGCCTCGGCCACAAACTTGGTCGTGGCCCGTCCAATGCCCAGATCAAAGACTCCGAAATATCCCACCGTCAGCCAGGCCAGCGTTAGTACGCCGAAACGCTCAACGCCAAGCCCGTCGATCAGGAAAGGAATAGTAACAAGGGCCACAGCCATCGGCAGGATGCGGCCGACGATGTTGTAGATAGAATTCCGGGCCAGGGTGCGGCCGGAGAAATGAACGTCGTCAGAAGGGACGGCGGTACCAGAGGAATCGTCGTCAGCGTTGATGTGTGACAGATCCGTATTCACAGCGACGACGCCCTACTTTTTTCGGCCCACTACCCAGATAGCCTCGTAGAAGTTTCGTCGAAGCAATACTCTCAGAAACTTCATAAGCCTGTAGTAGACGGTACTTCGCAGTGATTGAAACCCCGAAGCCACGAAATACGGATCGAGATTGCAGTCCACTATCTCAAAACCCGAATCTTCGAGAAGGCGCCGGAGCACTTTCGGAGTGAAGTGGGACAGGTGTACCTCGTCCATCTCACCGTCCAAATCAATAGCCGGCAACCCGAGGGGGCCAACGTCTTTGTATTTGGCGACGCCGCACCTTGCCAGCAGTCTCTTGATACGCTTCTTGACGAGCCTCTTGCCCGACAAGACATCGTTGGGGACGGCAATCGTAAGGATGCCCTCCGAGCAAAGTAGCGAATGACATCTCTCGATTATCTGCTTCGGGTTGGGTACGTGCTCCAGAACGTGAAACATCGAGATGTTGTCGAACAAAACGTCGGCCGGAAGCTTGGCCTCCATCAGGTCACCGGCGGCGATTTCGAGCCCGTACTTCTCCCGCGCAATCTCAATCGCTCTTTCGGAGACTTCCGTGCCATAGACCTCGGAGTAATATCCGCGTGCAAGATCAAGAAACTGCCCGATGCCTGTCCCAATGTCCAGCAATGAGCCCTGCCGCCTGTGCCTCCGCATTTTTCTGATGCGTCTTTTCCAGAGAACTTCTCGCTCCCGCTCGCGGGAGAGCCAGTCGTCGTACTGCATCGGGCGTGAATAGAAGGCACAGATGCTCTCCTGGGTAGGCCGGGGACTATCGAAGATATAGCCGCAGTCAGAACACTGGGAGAAGTGGCGGGTCTCGTCGACCGAAGCGATATTCGTGGAGCTACATATGTTACACGAGCTGAGGTGTTCCAAGCTCATATCGATTGCACCTTGATAACTATTCCTTGTTTATACCGCCCAAGATCCTTCCTCGGCGCCCTTTTGGCGGAGATTGCGTCGTCCCAACGCAATGGAGTCCCGGCCCGCTGTAAATTACCCGGAGAGCGGCTTTTCACAAGTTAAAACTGATTTGACGAAGATGGCTTTCCGGGGGCAGGACGGTCGTGGTGAAGAACCGGGGCTACCGGGATTCCGGCACAAAATGGCGGTCCACGGCAGCGCACAAAATATGGCCGATAGTGACGTGCATCTCCTGGATGCGCGGCGTTTCATCCGAGGGAACAATCAAGTTCAGATCGGCCAGGGCCTTCATCCGGCCGCCATCACGGCCGGTCAGAGCGATAGACTCCCCCCCCAGTTCCTTCATTGCGGCCATCGCGGCTATCACGTTGGCTGAGTTCCCTGATGTAGAGATTGCCAGGAGGAGATCCCCCGGAGCTGCCAGGGCGCGAACCTGTCGCTCGAAAATCGTATCAAAGCCATAGTCGTTGCCGATAGCCGTCAAGGCCGAAGTGTCCGTTGTCAGGGCAATTGCCGGCAAAGGTTTGCGCTCGGCCAGGAAACGGCCCGTGAACTCTGCAGCGAAGTGCTGGGCGTCGGCGGCCGAACCTCCGTTACCGCATAGGAGCAGTTTGTGCCCCCCGTTCAGGCTGGCGACCAGCTTCTCCGCCGCCCTTTCGATCTCGCCGGTCATCTGGCGCTGTACTTCCGCTATCAGGGCGGCATGGGATTCAAAAGCGTTGTCGATCAGCTTGCTCATACTCTGACACAACTCCTATTGAGAGACATCTGTTCCCGACGAGAGGTTTTGGTCCGGAAGCAAAGTAGGCCGCACGTTCCTGGACAATCGCAGCGGACTGGTCGAGCGTGAACCTTCTGTGTATTCGTCAAGTATCCTCTCCATGCACTCTCCGAATTCACGCAGGAAACGTTCCGTGGAAAACTTCAGGGCATTTTCGCGGATGGCTCCCGGTATGTACTTCTCTTGCCCGGCCTCAAACTCCCGAACGGCAGCGATGATGTCGTCCTGTTCCTGCCGATAGAAAAACAGCCCGGTCTTGTTCTCCACCACCGTTTCCAGCGCCCCGCCACGACCGTAGGCAATCACAGGTGTACCGCAAGCCTGGGCTTCGATCGGCACAATTCCAAAATCCTCTTCGGCTGCAAACACAAACGCTTTCGCCCTCTGCATGTGATCCTTGAGCACTTCGAAAGGCTGGTATCCGAGTACGGTTATGTTGGGACCGGCTATTTTCCGTATTTTCGCGAGGTGAGGACCTTCACCTATTATGACGAGCCTCTTGTCGGGCATCCGGGTGAAAGCCTCCGCAATAAGTACGACGTTCTTGTAGGCGACCAACCGCGAAGCTGTCAGGTAGAAGTCTTCCTTCTTCTCCCGCAACTCAAAAGCCTCAACATCCACCGGCGGATAAATCAGCGTGGCATCGCGACGATACGCTTTGTTTATGCGCCCGGCGATGTAGTTGGATATAGCAATGAACTCGTCCACCCCGTTAGCCGTGCGATTATCCCACATCCTCATTTTGTGAAGGATGTACCGGGTGAGCCAGCCCCGCACTCCGCCCGTCAAACCGGAGGCTTTCAAATACATGTGCATCTGATCCCAGGCGTAGCGCATGGGCGAATAACACATACAGACGTGCAACTGGTCAGGACCTGTGATAACACCTTTTGCAACCGCCCAGGAACTCGAGATAACTAAGTCGTACTTCGACAGGTTGAACTGTTCTACGGCCAGAGGCATCAGCGGCAGA
This sequence comes from bacterium, assembly GCA_024230675.1. Lineage (GTDB taxonomy): Bacteria > Zixibacteria > MSB-5A5 > GN15 > FEB-12 > JAAERE01. The sequence goes on from JAAERE010000215.1 coordinate 16,651, forward strand.
TATCGGTGGTATTTCGTTCTGGCATTGGGGAAGCCTTGAAGGAACGAGGTTTTGACTTTCTTGTTGAGGATAACGTCCCGTCGGTCTTTAGGGAAAAAATCAAAGAGCGAGTACAGATCGGCCTCGGGAAACACTCTGAGCATCTGCTCCAGCACACGTTCGGCGCCACCGTATTTCACGAGCCAGTCATGTACAATAGCGGTCTTCATCTATAAAGATTCTCGTTCCTGACAGACCTTCGTACTTCTACTCAATCGGGCAGACAACCTTATACCGTTGATACCGCCGACAGATGCTTGCAGCTTAGGGAATTGGGCCACGGCCAGCAAGTAAAATCAGACAGCTGCAGTCCGGTCGCCCTTCAGACCCTCGTAAGAATCTCGCACACCTTCGTAGCGGTTAGATCCCAGCGGAATCTCCTCAGATTCACCCGCCCCTTCTCCACCAGTCCGGCGGCAAGACCTTCCTCCTCAGTTATGCGATGCATAGCTCCGGCTATCTCACCGACCTCGTACGGATCGGCGAACAAGGCAGCCTCACCGCACACCTCGGGCAAGGAGCCGGTGTTCGAGGACACGACGGGACAACCAAAATGCATTGCCTCCAGAGCCGGCAATCCGAACCCCTCGTACAGACTTGTGACCATCGCTGCGCACGCATGCTTATACAGCCAGGCCAGTTCCCCGTCGGACACATACCCGGTGAAACGTACGTCACCGGAAAACTCCCCGGCGTGTTTTAAGATGTGTCCCCTCAGAAACTCCCGGTAAGGTTTCCTCCCACCGGCAAAAACAAGCCGCATTTCACTCCCCGGCAAACGCCCCCGGTATTGCACGAAAGCATCGATCAGGCGATCACAGTTCTTGTAGCTGTAGCCCGGCCCCACAAAGAGAAAGAACTTCTCCGCCTGCAATCCGTCGACGGACCGCGGGGTTGCCGCTGCCAGATCCCTGGGCAGAGCCAGAGGTACGGTCTCGACCGTCCGTCCTTTACCGTAAAACCTGGCAATGTCTGCTGAGGTGCTGTCCGAGTCGGTGACAATCACTTCCGTGCGGTCAAGGAGACGCGGCAGGTACCATCTGAAGTAGTAGCTTTGAAACCTGTAGTTCTGAGGAAACAGACGCGCGAAGAGGTCGTGTATCGTGACTATCTGGGCCGTCTGTCCCAAAACTACGCCGTGATGCGTCGGGGAATAGAACACGGTCTTCTCCCCATCCGACAATCCGTTGACGTAACGATTGAGCGCGATGAGGCGTCCGACAGGATGGGTCGTTGGAACATGGACAATAGCTATCTGAGGTTTCTCCAGCAGGTCGCCCAACAACAGCCTCAGGCGCTGACTATCCCCGAGCAGATGGATCGTCTTGACCGTCGCGTCCGCGGCCAGCAGCGGCAGCAGCTCGCGCAGGAGGTTTAGCGTGTATACACCGAGACCCGTTACTTCCTCAGCGCTGAGCATGGTGGCGTTTATGGCAATATGTGGTCGCATACCTGCTCGCTCTCGCTACGAAATCAGTTCGTTGTATATTTCCAGGTACTGCGCCGCAATCTTATCTGCCCGGTACGACGTAGCACAAGCCCGGCATCGATCGGCCATTTGGCTGCTTCGGGAAGGTTCTTCAGCAAACAGACCAAGCTTTGCCTCCAGATCGCCTTCGGAAGCCGGGTCGAAGACATAACCGTTGACGCCGTCCCTGACAATCTCCGGCAAGCCGCCCCTGTTAGATACGATCACCGGGAGGCCGTACGAATTGGCCTCCGGTACGATCCGCCCGAACGCTTCGTCGCGAAGCGACGGAACCACCACCACATCAAGTTCCGGGTATATCTCCTCCGGGGGGCGAAAGCCGAGGAACTCTATCGACGATGACTTGTATGTTTGTATCAGCTTTTCTTCAAAGGCGCTCGTAGTGCCGCGTCCGAATACTCGCAGAGAAGCTTTCGCTGGATTCAAACGTCGAAAACCCTCCAGGAGATGTTCCACACCTTTCGACGGGTCTAGTTGCCCCACGTAGCCAAAAACGCACGGGGCAGTGTCGGACTTCGTGCGCGCGGGAACGGAAGATACGACTACCGGATTGTATATGTATTTCTTTATTCTGGCCGCACCAAAGAAACCCAACTTCAGATGACTATCCAGGATCGATCGGCTAACCCCCACCACTGCATCAACCGAGGCCGAAGCGTTTTTCTTCGGACGAGACAAAACCCGGCAGCGCATACACTGCTTTTCGCACCTGTCCCCATTGCGGTACATGGTGGTCGACAAGCACAAGAGGTAGTGATCCCTGATAGTATGAACAACGGGAATGCTCAGCCTTGAAGCTACATCCCACACTTTGACTGAAAACCCGGAAAGGTTGTTGGTGTGGATCAGGGCCGGACGCTCCTGTGAAAGGATTTTCGCTATCGGCCCGGCCGCAAATGGATTTCGAGCATCCAGCAAATGCCACAGCGGCTTTTTGTAGGAGGCCTGCTCTTTCGCCTGTCGCATCCAATAGAGGTTCGGAATCCTCTGGTAGTACACTTTGATGTCGTTGACGTAGCCCACGGCAGAACGGTCCGAACTTGATACGATGACAGGTTCCAGACCGAGCGATTTCAGAGCCTCGGCCGTCATCTGAACCGAACGCTCGGCGCCGCCGGCGATATTCGGAGAGTAAAGGGAATTAACGAGCAGGATTTTCACTTATAACCTTCTCGTATATCTGCCGTACGGTTTGCGCGACGCTCTTGCAGTCGCAACTCTCCGTGACGTGTTTTCGGGCGCGCTCACGCAGGTCGAGACTCCCCCGGCTGCCGTGCTCGTTCACCGCATCAGTCAGCTTATACATCATATCTTCGGAGTTGCCCGGTTCGAATTCGTATCCAGTGTGGCCGTCTTTGAGCACTTCCTGAAGCCCACCCACTCTCGGTCCGATAACCGGCCTGCCGCCGGCCATCGCCTCCAACGCCACGATTCCGGCCGTCTCATACAGGGAGGGAATCAATACCAGATCGCAGGCGGCGTACAAATAAGGCATGTCCTCGTATTTGACGGTGTCGAGCAAAGTAACATTCCTCAATTCCGCCAGCCTTTGTCGCTGCTCCTCGGCATAACTGGCGTCGCCCAGACCGGACCCAGCAAACACAAACCAGAGTTGATCATAGAGTTCGGGGGCTTCTCGCTGCAACGAGTTCATCACATCTACAGCCAGATGGATTCCTTTGACTTTCCTCCACTGTGCCGAGATCAAGACCACCAGCCGATCCCCGGGAAGGCCGAACGTCGACCGGTGTTTCACACCGTCTTCACGACCAATCGCAGCAAAACGGTCGGTCTCGATCCCGTGACTGACAACAGCAACACCTTCGCTTCTCCCGAGAAACTCCTCGGTCAGCCTCCGGACTTCCTCACTGACACAGATCACCGCGGCCGCCTTACGCAGGACTCGTTTTACGACCCAACGCTTGAAGGCCCCGCCCAGTTCTCCCCCGGCCATCTTCACGAACTGGCTGGTATGGTTGGTCCATACCCAACGCCCGGTGTTCCAGTCCACCAGGTATTCGGTCGTCAACAGCTCATGCGTGTGAATGATATCCGGTTCCCCCACCAGCCGTCTAACCAGCTGAATGATCCGACCTCGGTATTTCAATTTGCGCATATCGGCCAGATCATCGGCGATGTAGAGTCGGTGAACAGGGTAGTCACCCTCCGTTGTCTCCAGCGAATTCCGGCCTGCTCGCTCTACAATTTGCAGGACGTGGCAGTCCACGCCGTCTGCGGCCAGATACTTGTTAAGATAGTGGATGTGGTTGGATATTCCACCGATCTTGGGCAGGAAATCCGTAGCAATAGTCACGACCTTCACTTTGACTTCACCCTCGCCACATCATGTTCTGCCCCCACAGCGCCCGAGGAACAAAACTCTTGCCATACCCGTCTCGAAAAACTGTCCCCGAACTGATTGAACTTCCGACACACCGTCTTTCTCTGCGTCGCAAAGTCATCTGACTCTCCCCGGGCCTGCTTTTGACAAACGACTTCCAATTCGTGGAGCACTTCTTTCCAGTCACGGCATTTGGGTCCCGGTGTCACCAGGTCGTAATCGTAATAGAATTCACCGCTGTACTTCTGGTAATCCCCATAATCGAAGGGAGTAAATATAACCGGTTGGTCCCGCAACAGGTAGTCGAAAAACACGCTGGAGTAATCCGTTAGCAGAACGTCGGTATATCGCAGGAGAGGATAGGGGTCAACAGGTTCATATACGTGAACCCGGTCGGTGCCTTGAAGACGGCTCGCAAGCGCATCGCGCTCATGAGGGTGAGGCTTAACCACCAGGTGCAAGTTCAATCGCGCCAGCATCCGTTCGCATTCGTTTTCGTCAAAGCCAAAGTCGAACAGGAGGTTCACAACGCCAAACCCGGCCAGACGCCGATAAGTGGGCAACCAGGCGACCAGCTTCGCATCATCCTTCTTCAGACGCTCGAGCAGAGCCACCTCGGGGAACAAACCCGGCTGAAGTGGAAACTCGGGGCTCAGACAGTCGTTCCGAGGCTGGCCCACGGTCACCATCGAGCTATCGAGTATCCTGAAGGCCTCTCGAAAGCTGTCCCTGACCTGGTCCGATGAGACGCAGAAGTGATCAAAACTCATCGTCCCGTCGAGGTAGGGAAACAGCCGGTATAGCACCTTGAGTAGGCCGATCTTAAATCGCATCCATCGTGGAAGGCCTTCGGTCCTGGTCTGGTATCCAATCTTCTTGAGCGGGGTGCCGTGCCACAACTGGATTACGCGGGCGCCCCCCAGCAGCAGCCGGTGGATGTCATCCGTAGAATGGGTGACAAACGCTTTTGACGCCCTGACCGAGGCCGCCACTCCGCGCCGGGAATACAGATACTCGGCTCTAAATCCGTTATCCCGAAGCAACTTCACGATCCCAGGGTTCCTCGAGATGTAAACGCAAGTTACGTCCCGGGCTTCTCTGGCTGCATGCAGAAACAGATACTTGCTGTTGTCGCCAAACTGTTCCCCCGACGACGAACCGAAAACGCACAGCCGTTGATTCTTGGGAATAACTTTGGCAATGAGGTAGCCCGGGAACAGGGCCGCCAGAACCAGTGACTCAAGGAGATTTCTTCTTTTTCGCCAGTTAAACGTCAAGAGATGTTCTTTCCGTTCGGCCTGATTGCCTGCCAACGCCCCCCGAGGGCCCCTGTTTCCCCAAATCTCAGTCTCGGGAACCATCCTCAAAAACGATCTTCTTCATCACGTCCACGTCGGGATGGAAATCAACTTCCTGCCATTCGTCCGGACCGATCTCAGCCACGTCTACTGTCACGCCGTCCTCGGCCAGAGCGTTAAAAACCTCCAGCCAGAATTTTTGCAGGTACTCCTTGTTCCGAACAAGTTCGATGATCTTGTTGACGAATAGCCGACGGTTGTTTTTTCCCTTGATCAGCGCCAGCCCCACCGACTCTGCGTTGATCTCCTCCCCGGTGATGTCCTTGTGGACGCGACCAACCGATCGACCGCGACCAAACCGCACTTTCATGTCGTCTTCGTCGTACTCATCTTTGAAGTCGATGGTGAGCTGGATCGCCTCGGTGCGATCGGTCTGAACCTTGCGGAAGACATCGGCGATATAAATATTGTCGCCGTTAGTGACCATGAAATCCTGGTCCAGCATTGCCAGATGTGCCGTCCACAGCGAAATGAGATTGTTCGTAATCTCGAATAACGGGTTGAAGATCGTGCAGATCGGGATACTCGCCTTGAGGTCTTTCAGCTTTGCCTCGATCTGCTCGCTCTTGTAGCCGGTTACGATGTTGATTTCGCTGAAGAGACCGCTCTGGAGGGCGTTTTCGAGTTGGCGCTCAAGAATTGTGGTACCGTCGCCAAAATCCAGGAGCGACTTGGGCGTATTCCGGGTCAGAGGCCAGAGCCTGTCCCCTTTGCCGGCAGCCAGAATAAACAGCTTCAAGAATTTGCTTTCCTTTCGATTCTCCACATAACAGATAAAGCACTATCGGACAATATACAACTCGGCCGGATCGAAATAAACTGTTTTGAGCGAGGCTCAGTCAAGGTACTCCCGGAACCACAATTCCAGATTGACCAGCATCCAGATCTTGATGCCGAACCGGTGCTGCCGGAACAATTCGGGACTAGTCAGGGCCTTTTCAATCTCGCCGCAGTCGAAAAGCCGGCGTGCCTTTGTCCGGCTGTCCAACAATACTTCCTTTGCAAAGCGGTTGAATCGGTCCCCCAGCCAATCGTGTACAGGCACCGGAAATCCCATCTTACGGCGCCAGAGGACTTCCTCAGGAAGGTCTTCTTCGAAGGCTTTCTTAAGGATGTACTTGGGGATGTCGTGCAGCTCACTGATCTGGTCGGAGTTGCAGACGGCGGCTGCGGCCTGAGCCTCTTGTGACTTCCATTTGAGCTTGTACTCAATGGGAATTGAGAGCGCAAATTCGACCAAGCGGTGATCCACAAACGGTACCCGAGCTTCCACCGAGGTGGCCATCGTGGTCATATCCACGCGATGGAGAAGTCCCAGAATGTGCATCTTCTCAAAGAGCCAGAGGTACTTGTCATAGTGCCCCAATCCCTCGCATTTGGCCATCTGGGCCGCGAACTCGTCGTGCAACGGCCGGTCGCGATCGAGCCTCTCGACCACCTCCGCGTTCAGAAACCGCTCCTTGTCCTCCCACGAACTGTAATTGTACAGATACAGGAAATGATCCAGTTCACTGTCAAACTTCCGGTCTCCGTACTTTTTCGAAAGATTCTCGCGAAGCAATCTGACGGCTTCTGAATTGACATCTCCGCCGCCGGCGTTCAGCTCAGCCAGCCGCTGATAGTCATAGGGGCTGCGGAATATGCGCCCATAGCCGCCAAAAATCTCATCAGCTCCCTCGCCCGACAAAACAACCGTGATGTGTTTTTTTAACTCCCGAGACATAACGTGCAGGGCCGGCTCGTTGGGCACTCCCAGAGGCGCGTCTTTGAACCGAATCAGATCGATCATGGTGTCGATATAATCGCTGGAGCCCAGCGTTATCTCGTGGTGTTCGGTGCGGTATCTGTCGGCCACCATCTGAGCGTACGCAAACTCGTTGAATCCCTCCTCCTCGAATCCGATGGTAAACGTCTTGACCGGCTCTCCTGAGAATCGGCTCATAAGGGAAACAATCGCGCTGGAGTCGAGGCCGCCGCTTAAATATGCGCCCAAAGGGACATCGGAGCGCATGCGCAGCTTCACGGCGCTCTCCAGCAGCGAACGGATATTCTCGATGTAAAAAGCCTCTCCCCGGTCGGAACGCTCTTCGTCAACCGGCAGCTCCCAGTATTGTTTCCGGGCCACGCTGCTATCTGCCACCTCCAGATAGTGGCCCGGCAGAAGCGAGTTGACGTTCTTGAAAAGAGTACGGTCCCCGATTGGATAGCGATAGCTCAGATAGCTCGATATGCCGGTGTAGTCTGCCGCTGCCTTAAACCCGGGATACTCGAGTATAACTTTGATCTCGGAACCGAACACCAGACGGCCGTCGCACGCCGCGTAATAAAGCGGCTTGATGCCGATCCTGTCACGGACCAGGAAGCTGCGTCTCTGCTCCCGGTCGTAGATGGCAAAAGCAAACATCCCGTTGAATCGACTGAGACAGCTGATGCCGTATTCGAGATAAGCCTTCAGGACAACTTCGGTATCCGTATCCGACCGGAACGAATGCCCGCGTGCAATCAATTCGTCCCTGAGTTCGAGGTAATTGTAGATTTCGCCGTTGTAGACAATCCCGGCCCGCCCGGTTTCGTCGAACATGGGCTGTCGCCCCTGCGTGGTCAGATCGAGGATTGTGAGCCGGCGGTGTCCGAACGCCACCTGATCGTCAACGAAAAGGCCCGAGTCATCCGGGCCGCGATGGACGATGCCGGCCGTCATCCGCTCGAGGTCCGCTTCGGCCATGCGGCCGCGGTCGGTCAGGTTGAAGGCTCCGGCTATGCCGCACATGCCGCATCTCCGGCGTCACCGGTGAGATTCTTTCGAACCCCGTAGATTCGAATACTGATCACAATTGTCTGAGTGATTAATAGCAGCACCGGTATCACGTAAACGTTGAGATGAGCAATAAACGGCATGACCGCCGCCAGCATACCCAGGTGCGCCAGCGAGGCAGCCACGACGCTGAAATTGGCGTAACGGGGATGCCCCAGCGCCGCCAGCAGCGGATAGCCGAGCAGGGCCGAGGGTACGTTCATAGAGCAAAGAACCGCGAAGAATCTAAGCAGGTTAGCGCTCATTTCGAAACCATCACCGAATATTATTCGAATAATCAGGTCGGCGCCCACAAACACTACCGTGCAGCCCACCAGGTTGAACGCAGCTGTAAAAGTGAAAATCTTGCGAAACAGCTTCAGATTACGGGTGTGGGCCATGAAGGGATAGAGCGCCGTTGAAAGCGGACTATACATACTGGTCATTACGTTGTACAGCTTTTCCGCCGCCGAGTAATAACCGGCGGTTGCATTCCCAAGGAACAGCCCGACCACAAACGTATTGCTGACCGTGTACATTGAAACCGAGGCACGCGACAAGAAGAACTGGAAGCTCCGTTTGACGTAATCCAGAAGCGCTGCTCGCTGAGGGATAAAGGCCTGGACCCGGAAACGTTTCAGAGCGATCCAGAGGCTGAGTCCGGCCGCAATGAGATAGCCAACCGTGTGAGACAACGGTACAACGAAAAAATCATCGGGGCCGCGTACGAACGAAAAGATGCAGACGGCGAACACCAGCCGGGACATGATGTTCAGCAGGGCGATAAACTTCATCTTCTCCATGCCCTGGAAGAACCAGATTGGGAAAAACGCCTGGCCGATCACAATGCCATAAGAAAGAAGATACAGCAGGGACTCGCGATTGAAACGGTCGAAATAGAGTACGATAACCGTCAACAACCCGAAAGAGACGAGGACGAGCGCCCCCTTTATTATGTATACGCTCCAGAAAATCTCCGACACCTTGCGCATGTCGCTGCGGTGGACTGCGATCTCTCTGGGGGCAAAAAGGTTCAGACCAAAATCAGTTATGATAACGAAATACAGAACCAGGGAATTGGCGAACTGGACCAGCCCGAAATTCTCGATTCCCAGTACTCTCACGAGGTAGGGCAAAGTAACCAGCGGTATGAGATAGTTGAGTCCCTGGAGAAAGGCGAGAGAGAAATAGTTCTCTGCCAGCCGTTTCAGGTTCTCATCCTTGAGCTTGTCTTTGATCCGGTCGATCAGCTGCATATTCCAGTTATCTTTATCAGCAATTGACCCCTGAGGTCGCAGAGGTTCTGATTGTCACAGTTGTTTAGGTTAATCTCCGGAGGATCGAAATACAACCTAAAAGAGGCCGGGACACAAACCGGCCTGCAGGGGAAGACTACTGAAGCTGTTTGGACAGCCACGGAACCGCCAGCTCTACCGAGAGTTCGTGCCCTACACCTTCCGGCGTGAGCAACTCGGCCTCCCCCCCGGCGCCACGCACCATATAGGCGGCATCGATAGTCACAAACGCCGCCCTTGCGTCCGCAGACAGAAACGTATCCTCTGAGCCGTTCACGAAACAGACCGGCCTTGGAGCTATAAGGGAAGCTATATCCGCCATATCCCCGACTCTCAGAATCCCCGGTATGTGACCACACAGGCAATGTCTGCCGGCCTTGCCAAAGGTCGTCTTGAACGATCCGAGGAAGCCCTGTACGTAGGTTGCTGCTATTCGATTGTCAAAAGCGGCGACAAACATACTCAGGGCTCCACCGGTGGACACACCGGCAGCACCAATACGCCTGCCGTCAACGTAGGGCTCCTCAAGGACGTTTGCCAACAAGTACAGAGCGTCCGTCACAATCTCGCCGTACCAACAGCCGCCTGTTAGACGAGCGACGGCGTCTATCCGCTGATGATCCCCCAGATGCTCCAACCTCCCCATGCCGCGATTCTCCATAACAAAAACGACGAACCCGGCTCGGGCCAGATCGGCACCCGCTCCCCGTTGATATGAACTTGAATCGTACGCCGCTTGTGCGGCCGAGCCATGTCCAGAGAAAAGCAGAACGGCAGGAAGAGTCGAATCCTGGCGGATACCGTGCGGACGAAGGCGGTATACGGGGACCCCCAGACCATCGTGAGAAATGAATTGCACCACCTCGCATTTGACGTCCTCGGAGACCGATGCCGTGTCGACCACAGTGAACCCGCTCAACGCCAACCCGAGATTTCGAGGCGCCCC
>JAAERE010000216.1 GCA_024230675.1 bacterium
AAGGGTTCCAAGGACGTCAAGAAGGTCATCACCTGGCTCAACAAGAACATGAAGCTGAATATCCGCAAGGATTCCGGCATCGGCGTCAAGCCCATCTCGGTGGGCGGCACCAAACGCCTCGTGCGCAAGGCGATCAACTACGCTCTCGCTCGCAAACTGCCTTCAGTGACACTGGTTCACAAGGGCAATATCATGAAATACACCGAGGGTGCGTTTCGTGACTGGGGCTATGCCCTGGCCAAAAGCGAGTTCCGCAAGAAGATCGTGACCGAGGAAGAACTCTGGGACAAGTACAAAGGCAAGATGCCCAAAGGCAAATTGCTTATCCAGGATCGCATTGCCGATTCCATGTTCCAGCAGGTCCTTCTTCGTCCGAGCGAATATTCCGTGCTGGCCACGCCGAACCTCAACGGCGATTACCTTTCCGACGCCTGCGCCGCGCAGGTCGGCGGTCTGGGCATGGCGGCCGGCGCCAATATCGGTGATTACATCGGGTTGTTCGAGGCCACCCACGGCACGGCACCCAAGTACGCCGATAAGGACGTCATCAATCCGGGTTCGTTGATTCTCTCGGCAGTGATGATGCTCGATTATATGGGCTGGGGCAAGGCCGGTGAACTGATCGAAAAGGCGATCCAGAAAACGATCTCCAAGAAGACGGTCACCTACGACCTGCATCGCCAGATGAAAGGCGCCAAGAAAGTGGGTACAACGCAGTACGCCACGAACATTATCAAGAACATGTAGTTTTTGATTTTATGCGATTGTCTGTACGCT
>JAAERE010000217.1 GCA_024230675.1 bacterium
AATATCTGTTGTTGCAATTGCGACATACTCTAGACGGTAGTACAATTTGATCTCAAAATACATGAGAGGAGGCAATTGCAACATGAAAACTCGTTTATCATCAGAGAGGCTGGGCGAGAAATCGGCCCAAGCTCTGCTGACCAATCACTTCCGTGAAAGGTATCACTTCAATCCGGCCATGACTGAAGCCATCCTCAAGGATACGGTCTTCGTTCGCACCTTGCTGGAAGCGGAGACTAGAGCAGATGGACAGATCATCCGTTACTTCCCCAAGGCTACGGAGAAAGCCGGTAAGCCCTTGAAAGACTGTGAATACGTTGCCGTTCGTCTGACTCTCTATGCCCCTGGCGACGACGAGTTTATGGCCACGTATGGACCCAAGGCCTTGCGCCGGCGCAAGGTCAAGCGCATATGCGAGGAGGCCATAGCTCAGGGAGCACCGGCCACGCAAGAGGACCTGGCCGCCCTTTTCGGCTGTCACCGGAGCACCATCATCCGGGACATCGCCGAGATGAAGGTTCAGGACATCAAGGTGGTCACCCGCGGCGATATCACCGATCAGGGGCGAGGCGTCACTCACAAACGCACTATCCTCAAGACATACCTACTGGGCTGGTCACCCACTGAGGTTGCCAAGCGCACGGGCCACGCCCTGGAGAGTGTTGAGCGCTACATTGAGCCCTTCTTTCGAGTGACCTACCTGCACACCGAGGACAAGACCTTGGCCGCCATCTGTCGGCTCACCAAGCTGAGCCGCGGCTTGGTAGAAGAGTATATCGCCCTCTATCAAGAACTGGCCGCTGACCCCGTCTTTGCCGAGTCGTTGACTAAGCGTTTGCAGTTCTTCAACGAGGGGTTATTACCTCTCGGTCAAAAAGGGGGGTTGCGGTGAAGAGCCAAACGGCCAAACGGTTGTATCAGAAAGCGAAATATGGTCCCGCTGCTAACAAGAACATCCGTGCCATCTTGCGCAAGGAATTGCTGACCAACTTTGGCTTCGAGCACATGTTTCTCATGGCCGATATACTGATTGATCGTTTCTTAGAGATTGTCCAGGATGCGGATGTCATCGGCGACCACCTGGAACCGTTCCAGACAGTGATCTATGGCTACGACAAACTCAAGAAATTCGAGTTCGCACGTCGCCCTTGGAACTTGCATCTTCGCCCCGCTCGTGTTAGCATAGTGACAACAGAAGAGATTGCCCGGCTGCGCGATGGAGCTAGCCTGCCCCAGTTGCGGTCTGAAATGGCAGTGCGCATCCTCAAAGAGGCCTACGCCCAACATGCCATTCTCTCCTTCGCCGACGTTGGCCTGGTAATGTGTCAGGTGCCTGCCTGCGTCGCCCGCTTGGTCAGGTGGTATCGAGAGGCCCATCCGGATGATTTCATCCCGCACTGCGGCTCGGTGCTCGACATGGGTCCCACAAGAAGCCATAAGCGAGAAGCTGTCTTGCTCTACCTGCAAGGACACCTGACCTCGGAGATCGCCCGGCGGATCCAGCACGCTCCGGAGAATGTCGACCGCTACGTCTATGATTATCAGCGGGTGTTCGAACTGACTCAAGAAGGTCAGTCTGTCACCCAGATTTGCTTCGTGACAAATCTGCGACCTCACCTTGTGAGGGAATACACTGGCTTATGGAAGGAGTTTGAAGCTATGAAGAAAACCGAGTCGGCCAACCCGCTACCCGGCAAAGAGAAAGAGAAAGACACCACAACCAAACAAGACAAAGGCTTATCATCCAGGCTGTGAGGGTCTTTCCCTTCCTTTCCCCACCGATATTGTAATGCAGGCAACCTGGAATGTCAAATTGTTTCTGCAGCAGAATGGACCAGTTCATCAAATGTTAAGGTGCTCTTGGCTCACACAGTGTCAGACTTTGACCTGAGCCCGCATAGGGTTCAGTATGTTACATTTGCAACAATTGACTTTGACACAACTCGGGCTCGAATTTAGGGAGGAAAATGCTCGTTTCATTGGCTGGGGCCAGAGGCAACTCCAGGATAGCCAGGTACTCGCCTGCGTCAAGGGACACTTCGCTCCCGGAGGGCCCTTGACACAGCCAGCGCGCCTGACTCTCTGTTGCTTGCCTCTGGCCCAGCCGAAAGAATGCTGTCATCATGTGCTTTCCTCGGTTGATTGATCCATACCTCCTTGGGCAGTTCCGGCGGCGTCGGCCTCCCGCCGACGAACCGTTCGGGATGCGCCGCGTATGCTGCGTCCAATGCCTTCTGCCGCCGTTCTCTCACAGCCTCCACTCGCCCGTAGTGAACTGTCGCTGGCGTCATCAACGCCAAACCTGTGTGATGGTGTTTGTTGTTGTACCAGTGAACGAATGCCCGTGTCCACTGCCGGGCCTGGGTAATCCCGCCGAACTCCCCTGGGTAGTCCGGTCGGTACTTCATCGTCTTGAACTGCGATTCCGAGTAGGGATTGTCCGTCGGCGTGTACGGCCGCGATTGGCTCTTCTCCACCCCCAGCGTCTTCAGTAACTCTTTAACCGTCTTTGACCGCATCGCACTTCCCCGGTCAGAATGGAGGATCAGTTGGTCTTTTTCGATCTCCTGCTTGGCACACGTCTCGCTGATCAGCTTCTCGGCCAGCTCTCCCGACTCTTTTGTTGCGATCATCCAGCCTACCAGATAGCGGCTGAACACGTCGATGATCGTGTACAAGAAGAAAAAACATCCTGGCCCTTTGAGTTGGGTGATATCCCAGCTCCAAACCTGGTTCGGGCCCGTCGCTCGCAACTCCGGTTTGACCCGTTTACGCTGTTTTCGCCGCTCCTGTACCTCGCCGTGCTCCTTCAGAATACGGTACATCGTGCTCCAGTGGCAGTGATAGACCCCATCCACATCCATAAGCGTGGCGTACACCTCTCGCGGCGAACTGTCACAGAACCGCCCATTGTTCAACACCGCCCGTATCTCTGCCTGCTCCTCGGTGCTCAAGGCCCGCTGAGGCGTCGGACGGGACGACGGTTCCGCCTTCGGATGTCGCGTCCGGTAGACGCTGCTTCGGGGCACGCTCAAAGCGCGACAGGCCTGCGACACCCCCACGTCTTTTCCCAACGTTTCCGCAGATTCGATCATTCGCTCTCGATGCTTTCCTGCACTGACAGTTCCACTCCAAGCATCTGCGAGAGTTTTTTTTGGACATCAATGATCGTTTCCGCTTGCTTTAGCCGCGCTCGCAAACGCTTGTTCTCTCGCCGTAACGACACGATCTCTTCCGTCAGCCCTTGGTCGGCGGCTTGCTTGGGACCACGCTTCTTGACGCCTAGTCCATCCAACTGCCCGCAGTCCCGTGCCCGTCGCCACCGGCTCAGGTACGACGAGTATATCCCCTCCCGCCGCACCAGCGCGCCGATCTCGCCCGGCCCTATGCACGCGTCCGCTTCGTCCAGGATGCGCAGTTTTTCCTTCGCGCTAAATCGTCTGCGCGGTGTAGTTTTGACTTCTGGATCAGGTCTCTCTGCTTGGTCGGTCACTTTTTCGATCATTTTTTCACGCTCCTCTGCTCTCTATTCTACCCTAAATTATTGAGCAGAGTTGTGTCACTTATATTAGCACATAGGGATGTCGGCTTCCATTATTGGGGCACTCTTTGTGCTACGAAAGTTGAAGCGAGTCTCCGTAGCATTGCCTGTTTTTCTGGTTGCGATAGGAATGTTGGGCTTTGTAAGCGCATTTTTGTGTCCAGTTGAGGGGTTCTACAAAATTCGATTGCTTGCTTGGGTAGTTTTTGCGTACATTCCGAGCTTTCTTCTGGGAGGGGCATAT
>JAAERE010000218.1 GCA_024230675.1 bacterium
CGATGAGAAACCATACCTGATTGGCAGTAAATGCTCCATATGTGGAAATGTTTTCTTCCCCAGTCGGGCTATCTGTCCAGTGTGCGTTGAAGAAGGCACCGTGCAAGAGCTGTCGGTGGGTACCACGGGAAAGCTTAACAGCTTTGCCACGGTCCAGGTGGCCCCCGAAGGATTCACCGCTCCCTATACGTTGTCCTTCATTGATTTGCCAGAAGGTCCGACGATCTTTGCCATCATTGCCGGGGGGGCATCCGGGGGTGAAGGTCTTCAAGACGGAATGGACATGGAACTCACAATCGAACCCATCAGCAATGACGAGAACGGCAATGAAGTGATCGGATACAAGTTCCGTCCTGTCCGGAGTGTGAATCAATGAGAGATGTAGCAGTAATTGGCGTCGGCATGCACCCTTTCGGCAAATTCGAGGACAAGGGGTTGAAAGACTTGGGGCGTGTCGCCATATGGAATGCGATCAAAGATGCGGGAATATCACCCAAGGACATTCAGGTTGCCTACTCGGGAAACTCGCTGGCTGGGCTGCTTACCGGCCAGGAAGGGGTTCGAGGTCAGACCATCACGCGTGACGCCGGCCTCGCCGGAATACCGGTGATCAATGTCGAAAATGCCTGTGCGAGCGCATCCACTGCATTCCGAGGCGCCTGGCTGGAAGTAGCTTCCGGGGCATGTGATGTCGCCCTGGCCGTGGGCGTGGAAAAAATGTTCGTCGGCGATCTGGGCAAATCGATTGCCGCGCTCGCAGCCGATTCAGACATCGAGCTTGCCCGAATGGGCCTGCAATTCGCTGGAATGTACGCCATGGCCCTCAAAAAGTACATGGACCTGTACGGCGCGACACAGGAGCACTTCGCGCAGGTGGTGGTTAAGAACAGCCAC
>JAAERE010000219.1 GCA_024230675.1 bacterium
CGGGCACTGAATTCTCCGGTATACTACTCCAAAGTAGGGGAAGCCAACGTTGTCGAGATGATGCGAAAGAAGAAAGCGGTAATCGGTGGCGAAGGCAACGGTGGCGTGATCTTCCCCGCTTTTCACGCGGGGCGGGATTCACTAGTGGCGGGCGCAATGGTCCTCTCGGCCTTGGCTGGGGAAAAACTGACTCTTTCGGCCATCGTCGCAACTTTTCCGGCGTATCATAATATAAAATCCAAAGCTGCCCTCCCGGCCGACTTCGACCGACGCCTTGCCCGCTTCGAGAAAGGCGTGGACAAGCTCCTGGGCAAAACAAGGATTGACCGTCGCGACGGCCTGCGGTTCGACTTCAAGCAGGGATGGCTCCAGTTACGAAAATCAAATACTGAACCGATATATAGATTGATCGTGGAAACTACCAGTGAGCAACTTACACGGAAACTTCTCCGACAGGTAGTGTCCTTTTTCAAAAAGTAGCAGGTTAAACTTATGTGTGGTATTGTCGGCTATGTTGGCCAGAAGACGGCCCGACCTATTCTCATCAGCGGCCTCAAAAGGCTCGAATATCGAGGCTACGACTCGGCCGGTATTGCCCTGGTGGGCGCCGATGGCCTTATGGTTTCCAAATCAGTCGGGAAAATCAACCAGCTCGAACAGGTGCTGGAAGGTAACCAGAGTGACGCCAACCACGGAATCGCGCATACTCGCTGGGCAACCCACGGCGAGCCGAACGAGACCAACGCTCACCCGCATACCGACAACGACTCCGAGATAGCTCTCGTCCATAACGGCATCATTGAAAACTATCGCACTCTGCGTGAGTTCCTGATTCGCAAAGGCGTACGTATCGGGACCGACACCGATACCGAAGTCCTCGTGCATCTCATATCGATGAACTACAAGGACAATCTGACCGACGCCGTCCGGGACGCTCTGACACAGGTTGACGGTACCTACGGTATAGCCGTTGTATCTTCGAGACACCCCGGCCTCATAGTGGCTGCCCGCATGGGCTCGCCCCTGGTTGTCGGGCTTGGCGACGGCGAGAATTTTGTTGCCTCTGACGTCTCCGCCATGCTGGAGCATACGAATAGAGTGGTTTACCTGGAGGACGGCGAGATTGCGACCGTCACTCCGGAGAACTATCAAGTTACCACCATACAGAACGTCAAGATAAGCCCCTCCATTGAGGAAATAGGCTGGTCGCTGGATGAGATAGAGAAAGAAGGGTACGACCACTTCATGCTCAAGGAGATCCACGAGCAGCCCAATACCCTTCGCAACGCCATTCGCGGCCGCCTCAATCACGAAGAAGGCATGGCCCGGCTCAACGGACTCAACCTTCAGTACGAAGAACTCCGGCGCATCAAGCGAATCATCATCACCGCCTGTGGCACCTCGTGGCACTCGGCGCTGATCGGCAAGTACATCATTGAAGAAATATCGCGTATTTCGACCGAGGTAGAGTACGCCTCGGAATTCCGCTATCGATCACCCATCGTCGAAGACAATACGGTCCTGTTCGCCGTCAGCCAGTCCGGCGAAACAGCCGATACGCTGGCCGCTATGCGCGAGGCGGGCAATCGCGGCGCCACTACCCTCGGACTGGTCAACGTGGTCGGTTCTACTATCGCCCGTGAATCCGACGGCGGGGTTTATCTTCACGCCGGACCGGAGATCGGCGTGGCCTCTACCAAGGCCTTCACCGCCCAGGTTATTGTTCTTTCGATGATCGGCAATCTGCTGGGGCGGATGCGCCAGACTTCGGTGCAGCAGGGCCAGGCGATGCTACAGGCTCTGGAACAGATCCCCAACCAGATAGAGCAGATCCTGGCGAACGAAGGTCCGATCAGGAAAATTGCCGAAGAGTACCACAAGGCTAACAATTTCCTGTATCTGGGCCGAGGGATAAACTACCCGGTCGCTATGGAAGGCGCCCTGAAGCTAAAAGAAATCTCCTACATTCACGCCGAAGGCTACCCCGCGGCCGAAATGAAACACGGCCCGATCGCACTGATCGATGAAAACATGCCGGTTGTTGTTATTGCCCTCAAAGACATGGTCTACGACAAGGTGATGTCGAACATTGCCGAAGTCCGCGCTCGTAACGGCCGGGTTATCGCTATTGCCACCGAGGGCGACACCGAGATTGCCGAACGCGTCAACCACGTTATCTATATACCGCAGACCTATCGATTGCTTACGCCGCTGCTGTCGGTGATTCCTCTACAGTTGCTGGCGTATCATATAGCGGTCCTGCGCGGCTGCCACGTCGACCAGCCCCGTAACCTGGCAAAGTCCGTGACCGTCGAGTGATATGGGATGGATGTGTAGAGGGGCAGCGCTTCTGTTGCGCAGTGCGGCGCCAGCCGGGTATTAGCCCGACATCTCAGGTGGAAGCTTCACTTGGACGATAAAGCCCTCTCGATCACCAAGCGGTTTGATACTAAGTTCACAGCCTTTACGAAGCAGCGTCTTGTTGCGAATCTCCGAATGCTCCATAATCATCTTCTCGATCGTGAAGATGACATCTTTCAGATCCAGATAGCTCGCAACCAGATAACTAGCCACTTTGCGGCCCGTAGCACCCTTTTCAACTGTCGCTGTCCCCATAGTCAATTTATATCGGCAATGCGACCAGCTCTCTTTAAAGCCGTCTTTCCGGTCGAATCCCCCCCTATTGCTCAACTACGGGCAGGTCGCGCTCCAACTCCTTATCTTCCCGCAAACCAAGGACATAATCCGCCTGCATGAGTGTGTGAACCTCCCGAGTGCCTTCGTAAATCGACGCTCCCTTGGAATTGCGATAGAACCGCTCGACCGGGTACTCGTCCGAAAAACCGTATGCACCGAATACCTGGACAGCGTTGGCTGAAGACTCCTCGGCCTCTCGGCAGGCGATCCACTTGGCCAGGGAGGTTGCTCTTGTGCTCCTTTTGCCCTGGTTTTTGAGCCAGCCGGCCTTCAGCCACAGATTGGTAGCGTACTCATATCCGCCTTCCATATTGGCAATCATCTGCTTGACCAGTTGGTGTTCTGCGATGTGCTTGGTGAAGGTTTTGCGCTCAAACGAGTATTTGACGCAGGCGTCGCGGCAAGCCTTAATCAAGCCGCAGGAGCCGGCCGCAACGGTGTAGCGACCCTGATCGAGACAGAACATGGCAATTTTGAATCCCTGACCTTCCTCGTAGACGAGGTTTTCGGCCGGGACTTCTACATCCTGGAACGAAATCGAACCGGTGTTGCCGGCTCGCACACCCAGCTTACCGTGAATGCTGGCGGTTGTCAGCCCTTCCCAGTCTCGCTCGACGATGAAAGCCGAGAGGCCGCTGTGATCGCGGTTTCTCTTCTTCTCCAGATCGGTCCATGCGAACACCAGGAAGTAATCGGCGACGTCGGCCAGCGATATCCACATCTTCTCGCCGTTGAGGACGTAATGGTCACCCTCTTTGACCGCCGTTGATTGCAGACCGACCACATCCGAACCGGCCGCCGGCTCCGTTAGTCCGAAAGTACCGATCTTCTCGCCCTTCGCGGCCGGGGTAAGGTATTTCCTCCTCTGGGCCTCGTTAGCCCAGGTAAGAATCGGCAGCGAGTACAGTCCAATGTGAACCGACAGGATCACACGGGCAGCCGTATCGCCGTATTCCATTTCTTCGGAGGCCAGCCCCAGCGAGATATAGTCCATACCGAGGCCGCCGTATTGTTCGGGGATGCAGAAGCCGAGTAAGTTTGCCTCGGCCATGGCCGGCAGGAGTTCCGGGTTCATTTTCTGGGTCCGGTCGAATTCGGTGATGCTCGGAATCACGACTTTCCCAGCTACTTCGCGGGCCATATCACGAACCATCAACTGGTTGTCGGTGTACGCAAAATCTATCATCGATCGTTTTTCTCCTCTTGAAACAGCTTCTCTGTCGCCCTATATACCCAAACCGTTAATCCATGTCAATCTCACCGTTTGAACGGGGGCAGTGTTCTGGAAATAAGTGCGGATCGGTTGCCCGGTCGAGGCTTTTTGGCTATAATGCCTCCAGCATTTTCCAGGGAGGACTTTGAGAGATGAGCGATCCGGCCAGGGTCAAAGCCGACCTTGTTCCCTACACCCAGGAGTATTCAGGGGTGGTGCGGTCTTGGATAGAATCCGAGGAGACCTACCAACTGGTCTGCCGGGGGATCAACTTCCCACCGCCCGACGACATCGTCGACAGCTGGCAGCGCAAGGGGGTAGTATCGTACATTCTCTATGCCAACCAAAAGCCGGTCGCGTACGGTGAGATTTGGGAGCGACCCGTTGAGCAGGCCGCCGAGATCACGCACGTGCTGGTGGACCCGTACAAGCGCTCCCGAGGCTACGGGACCAAGCTGCTCGAACTGCTCTACGAAAGAGCAGCTACCCGCAGAGGCGTCGCTCGAGTCCTGGTAAACCTCTACCACCAGAGCCCCGAAGCCCTGGGCTGCTATCTCAAAGCCGGTTTCGAACTGACCGGCACGGCCACGCATATTGCCGGGCTCAAAATGATGCGTCTGGTTGAGAAATAGCCAATCGTCAGTCAGAAAGGCAGGAGGCACTTATGACTAAGACAGTAGGTATTGTCGGTTTTGGACAGATGGGCTCCGGCATAGGCCAGGTCGCCGCCGGCGCCGGGTATAGGGTGATCGCCCGCGAAGTCAAAGACGAGTATTTCCAAAAAGGACTCGGATACATCACGCGCTCGCTCGACAAAGCCATCGAACGCGGCAAAGCCGACCAGGAACATAAGGACAAGGTTCTGGAAAACATAACCGGGACTACCTCTCTCGACGACCTGATTCACTGTGATCTTATCTGCGAAGCCGTGCTGGAGAACATCGACGTCAAGAAGGAAGTCTTCAAAGAACTCGACGGCCTCTGTCGCCAGGAAACCATTTTCGCCTCCAACACTTCGTCGCTGTCCATAAGCGACATGGCTGCCGTGACACACCGGCCGGGTCGTTTCGTCGGTCTGCACTTCTTCAACCCGGTTCCGATAATGAAGCTCTGTGAGGTCGTCAGAACTATTGATACTTCCGATGAGACTTTCGACAAGGCGTTTGCGTTCGCCGAATCGGTCGGCAAGACCTGTGTGACCGCCAAGGATTCCCCCGGTTTCGTCGCCAATGTGTTGCTCGTACCGTACCTTCTCGACGCCATCCGCCAACTCGAGCGAGGTCTTGCGTCTCGCGAAGACATCGACAACGCTATGGTCTTTGGCTGCGGTCATCCTATGGGACCACTCACCCTGACGGACTTCATAGGCCTGGACACGATTCTGTATATCGCCGACATCATGTTCGAGGAATTCAAGGACGCGCACTACTCCGCTCCGCCGCTGCTGAGGCGCATGGTAAACGCCGGATATATGGGCAAGAAAACCGGTCGCGGTTTCTACGACCACAGCAAGAAGAAATAGGGAAGAACATTCCACGTGCTTAATAAATCGGAAGGGAAGCGGTCATGACCGAATACAAGAATGTGATCGTCGAGAAGAAAGACAGTACCCTGATTGTAACCATCAATCGCGAGCGAGCCCTCAACGCGCTCAACAAGGACACAATTGCCGAGTTACAGCAGATCTTTTCCTATCATTGGACCGATGATACCATCACGGCCGTGATAGTCACAGGCGCCGGCAAAGCATTTGTCGCCGGAGCAGATATCACCGAGCTGGCCGATCTGGACGTGCGCAGCGGCACCCAGACCTCAGCCAACGGCCTCTACCTGATGAAAACCATCCAGAATTTCCCCAAACCGGTTATTGCAGCCGTCAACGGCTTCGCGCTGGGCGGTGGCTGTGAACTTGCGCTGGCGTGCGATATTCGCCTGGCCTCGGAGAAGGCCAAGTTCGGGCAGCCTGAAGTCAACCTTGGTATCATCCCGGGCTACGGCGGCACGCAGCGGCTCTCCCGTCTGGTTGGACGCGGAAAAGCCATTCAGCTCATTTGCACCGGCGAGATGATAGGCGCCGCCGAGGCCTACCGCATCGGTCTGGTCGAGGAGATGTATCCGCCCGCAGAATTGATGGACAAGGCCCTTGAGATGGCGAAAGCCATCGCGGTCAAGGGACCGATGGCCGTTATTATGGCGAAGGAGTGCATCAACCGAGGTCTCGATGTCAACCTCACTGCCGGCTGCGATCTGGAGAAGGCCAATTTTGGCTCGATCTGTGGCACCGGCGACAAGAACGAAGGCATGGAAGCTTTTCTCGAGAAGCGCGCGCCCAAGTTCACCGGTCATTGATCGAAATAAGGTATGCGGAACGGTGCCGGTCGGTGGAGGCCGGCATCGTCGCTAATGAACCACCTCCGACCGACCGCTCCACAGACCGCAGCCCCTGATAAAACTCTAGACAGGAGACCAATATGAGTCTCGTTAAGACCGACCGACAGGACGGCATTGCCACTGTCACCCTCACCCACGGCAAAGTAAACGCCCTCAACGAAGCTACCGTCGAGGAGCTGCAGGCCGCTTTTGAGGACCTCCGCGAGGACGACGACATACGCACCGTCGTATTGACCGGCAACGATAAATTCTTCTCCTTTGGTCTCGATATTCCCGATCTGTACGACTACACGAAGGAAGGCTGTCACCGTTTTCTGGTCAAGTTCACCGGGCTGTATACATCGATCTTTCAATTTCCTAAGCCGGTCATTGCTTCCATCGGCGGCCATGCCATTGCGGGCGGCTGTATTCTGGCGATGGCCTGTGACTACCGTTTGATGGTCGACAGCAAGGCCAAAATCGGGCTCAACGAGATATCTTTCGGTTCGTCCATATTCGCCGGCAGTGTCGAGATGCTCATCTTCTGCTGCGGCCAGAGAAACGCCGAGACCGTATTGATCGGCGGTCAGATGTTCCCCGCCGAAAATGCCCTCCGGTTGGGGCTAGTCGATCGGGTGGTGTCCGCGGGCGATTTCTCTGAGGAGGTCATCGCCACCGCCGTTATGTACGCCGACAAAGACCCCGATGCCTTCGCAGCGCTCAAAGCGCTTCTGCGGAGCCCCGTGGTTGACCAGATGGAGCGGTGTGAGCAGGAGTCGATCAGGGCTTTTAACGATATCTGGTATTCCGAAACGGTGCGGGAGAACCTAAAGGGAATCAAGATTCATTCGTAGAACCATTGCTGTTAGGAGAAGGATATGAGCAGGGTTGTAGTTTTGGTGATGTTCGCTTGCCTGCTTTTTGCAGGCGGTTGTGGGGATACGGAGGATACCGCCGTGACCGAACCGAGTCCTGGCCTGACCTCTCTGGTTGAGGCCGAGCGCGCCTTCGCCTCACAGGTCTATGACAAAGGGATGCGCGGAGCTTTTTTGGCCAATCTCGCAGGAAAGTCGGTTGTATTCGATCCCCGGCCTGTGGACGGTCGCAAACTGTATGAAGAGCACGAAGACAAGCCCAGCCTCCTCGAATGGGAGCCGGCTTTCGCCGACATAAGCCGCGCCGGCCGCATGGGCTATACTACCGGACC
>JAAERE010000220.1 GCA_024230675.1 bacterium
ACCCGATCAGAATCCGGGAGCGCGGGGCCGCTCCACACCGCGATCACTCGGCCGGACTCGTCGAATTCCTGCTCGGTGACCCGGATCTCGGTCTCGCCGCCGGCGTCGTCGGCCGACAGCACCTCCACCATCCGCTCCATCTGCCCGAAGCTGGTGAAGTAGGTCCGCACGTCGGAGAGCAGCTCGGCGTCGGAGCTGGTCAGGGGATCGGCTGACCACTCGGTCTCCCGGGTCGGGTTGTTCGCCTCGTCAAAGTGCCGTCGTACCACCACGCCGGTGGGCAGCTCTTCGTGATAGACCCGGTCCCACACGTCGTAACGCCCGCGCCAGATTCCCTCGTCGCCGTCGGTGCGAAGCACCACCCGGCCGTTGGCGTCGAAGCCGGAGCGTTGCTCGCCCGCAGCGCCCACCTTGACGCCGGCGATCCGGCTGGCGTCGTCGAAGCGGTACTGCGTGACCAGGGCGGGATTGCGCAGGTTCAAAGCCTTGAGCCGTTCAAGCCGTCCAAAGGAGTCGTATTCCCGCTCTTCCACCCGCTGCAACGCACTGATCACCAGTCCCGGCTGATCCGGCGACGCCAAGTGCGTACGCTCCACGGCCACCAACTGCTCGCGGGCGTTGTACTCGTAGCGCGTCTCCACCCAGCGACACTCCACCACCCCCGACTCATTGACGTAATCCTGCAAGCTGCGCTCTCGCACTACGTGACCTGCGACGTCGTAGGCACGTTCCACCACGGCTCCCCGGGCCAGCGAGCACTCCTC
>JAAERE010000221.1 GCA_024230675.1 bacterium
GAGCCGTCGTCGTAGGGCGGGTCCGTCCTCGAACCCGCCAGGGTTTGTTTCTGGTGCCCCACAGCTTGCTGTGGGTTCAGTGGCAGTAACGACGATTCTCCGTTCACTTAGAAACCCACCATAAATGGTGGGCTACCCGGCCGATTAGTCGGAGTCAAAGCAGAGTGAGGATGGTCCGTCTTTGAACCCACCACTAGGCGTTGGGGCTCTTTTGTAGGGTGGGTCTGTCTCCAGACCCGCCAGATTTGTCGTTGCCCCACAGCTTGCTGTGGGTTCCGTGGTTATGACGAAAGATCTCCGTGTCCTTTGAAACCCACCATGAATGGTGGGCTACCGGAGCAGCATCAGACGTTGGGCTGGCGGACAGGGCCGCCCGAAGGCAGTGGGCTGCACGACGATCTACTCCAAACGATTCTGCGGGCGACAGACGAGAACGTCCGCCGACCGCAACAGAGTAAACCGGGAAGGTATAACCGATGCCTCTTAGAATCTGACGACCACCCCCAGGTGCAGCTTCATCATGTTGGTCTTGGATTTGATCGTGTCAAAAGTTACTGCGGTGTTTTCACGGCGGATCGATCCCTTTTTCAGATACTCCGCTTCACCTCCGGCTACATAGCGCACTCCGCCATCGATGAGAACATCCAGCGGACCCTTCCCGTTTTCACCGTCGGTTTTTCGGGTGTATACGGGGACCATTATGCCGCCGCCGAACCCGTAGGCGAATGCGGCGTCGTCCTGATTGGTCGAGCTGGCGACGTTCTCGTCAAACAGATCAGAATCGGTTATTTGGGTTTCGGTATACAGGTAATTGAATCCGGCCAGGGCGTCGCCGTAAAGCCGAATTGGTCCTTCGGGCATCTGGCCGCGAAGCACAAAAAACGCCTGCACTATGTTGTTCGAGGTCTCCACGTTTACAGTAACATCGGGAATCGTCGTGGAAAACGGTTCACGGCGAGATTCGTTGCCGTAGTTCATCCAACTCAGGTCGAACCCGATTGCCAGCGGACTCTCCTTGGGCGAATAGAAGATCTGTCCGCCGATGCCGAAGGCGTTGTTGTCGATCTGATCCTTCATATCTCCCTGCGGAAACCCGCCGTTGAAATGGATACCTCCGGACCAGTTGGTCTGAGCTTGAACGGCACCCGAACTTACGGCTATGGCAACGATCGCTGCTATCAGGGTTAAGATTGACTTTGTTGTTGTCTTCATTGTTTGTTCTCCTCCTGTCGAACTCCTTGAGTCATTATCATTCACACGACCGGAGCTTAGCATACTCCATGCCAAAAACACAACGCGTTGGCCGGCAGAATGTTACTGTTTGGGGCTGGTCATTGTTGCTGCTTTAACACACATGGGGGGTACAGAAACAGTGCGGCGACGATAGCTAATTGGGGTTCAAACATTGTAGGGCGTGTCCGTCTTCGATGTACGGTGTCAAGACATAGGTTACACATTGTGTCATGACATGGGTTACAGTCCATGTTTCAGGGCCGGTTCTAAGAGGGTTACCCAATCAAGTCAGGCTGAGCCTGTCGAAGCCTCGTAGCTTGATTGTCTTCCCTCGCCCCCCTTCGACAAGCTCAGGGTGACTGGAAGATGCATCTACCCGGGGTGCCCCACAGCTTGCTGTGGGTTCAGTGGTTATGACGAAAGATCTCCGTGTCCTTAGAAACCCACCATAAATGGTGGGCCACCCGGGAACAGCTCTGGTCAGCGGCCCTCACCTGTAGGCTGAAGCTCTATTAATCTGTGCTGCCCAAGTGAACTTGTCCCCCCGGGATATAGTTCGGATCGGCATGGCAACTGAGACCAGTTTGCCGCTATCAATGTCTATTATATAGTCGTTTCAGGCATGCGCTTTGTCAATCGTCAATTCGTAGGGCCTGGACGGGGCGCACGGGGGCGTCTGCCGCCCACGAAGAATGCTCTGGGTCCCCGCGTTCGCGAGGATGACTCATGGGAATGTTCACGTGGAAACTACTCCAGACCGACACCGTTGCCGTTCTAATGCCGATCACTGATTTAGATTGACCTTCTGACACAGATGACCTATTTTCTCCGATTATTGGAAAGGGGATTTCATGAGTACACTTAGTACTTTAAAACAACCTGCCAGCCTTCCCGCCCACCTCACTCAAACATCGGTAGGCAAGAAAATCCTGACCGCCGTGACCGGGTTCATCGCGTTCGGATTCGTGTTTGGGCACATGGTCGGGAATCTTCAGGTTCTCATAGGCCAGGACCAATACAACACCTACGCCGAAACTCTACAGGGACTGGGCGCGTTGCTTTGGGTCATAAGAGGCTTCCTGCTGCTGGCGTTCGGAATTCACATCTGGCTGGGCATCCAGCTCAAACTAGAAAACTGGGCCGCCCGACCGGTGGCCTACAAGAACGAAACCACCCAGCAGGCTTCGCTGGCTTCCCGCACGATGATCTGGACCGGACTGATTGTCGTGTCGTTCGTGATCTACCACCTGCTGCACTTTACGGTCCGCACCACCAACCCGGAGTACGCTGACCTGACAGACTCGCTCGGGCGGGTTG
The DNA here is from genome assembly GCA_024230675.1 of bacterium. Taxonomy (GTDB): domain Bacteria; phylum Zixibacteria; class MSB-5A5; order GN15; family FEB-12; genus JAAERE01. Next base: position 2,551 of record JAAERE010000221.1, read on the forward strand.
ATGTCCATTCGATGGTCGTGCTCGGATTTTCCAGCTATCTGATTTCCGCTTTCTATCTGCTCTCGGTTGGCCTGTTGTGTTATCACCTCAGTCACGGAGTAGCTTCGATGTTCCAGTCGCTCGGCCTCAACAGCCCCAAATGGCAGAAACGGCTTGACGTTCTCGCCTGGCTGGCCGCTATCGTGTTGTTCGCCGGATATGCGGCCGTACCTGTGGCCGTTATGCTGAAACTTGTCTCGCTGCCCGGAGGAGGAATCTAATATGAAACTGGATGCAAAAACTCCCTCCGGACCCATCGCCGACAAATGGGAGAAACACAAATTCGACATGAAGCTGGTTAACCCGGCCAACAAGCGCAAGTATAAGGCGATTGTAGTCGGCAGCGGCCTGGCCGGCGGCTCCGCGGCGGCTTCGCTCGCCGAACTGGGCTACAACGTCGACTGCTTCTGTTTTCAGGACAGCCCCCGACGGGCGCACTCTATCGCCGCTCAGGGCGGGATCAACGCCGCCAAAAATTATCAGAACGACGGCGATTCGGTGTACCGCCTTTTTTACGACACAGTCAAAGGCGGGGACTTCCGCTCCCGTGAGGCCAACGTCCACCGCCTCGCCGAGGTCTCCGTTAACATCATCGATCAATGCGTGGCCCAGGGAGTACCTTTCGCCCGCGAGTACGGCGGCCTTCTGTCCAACCGTTCATTCGGGGGCGCCCAGGTATCGCGAACGTTTTACGCTCGCGGCCAGACCGGTCAGCAGTTGCTGTTGGGGGCCTATTCGGCGCTGTCGCGTCAGGTAGGTCTCGGCAATGTGAAGATGTACCCCCGCACGGAGATGCTGGATGTCGTACTGGTTGACGGTCACGCCAAAGGTATAGTCGTGCGCAACCTGGCCACGGGCAAAGTGTCCTCGCACGCCGCGGATGCCGTAGTTCTGGCCACCGGCGGGTACGGCAATGTTTTTTATCTGTCGACAAATGCGATGGCGTGCAACGTCACGGCCGCCTTCCGGGCCTACAAGAAAGGCGCTGCATTTGCGAATCCCTGTTACACGCAGATTCACCCAACCTGCATCCCGGTGTCGGGCGATTATCAATCAAAGCTGACGCTGATGTCCGAATCTCTCCGCAACGACGGCCGCATATGGGTGCCCAAAGCCGAGGGCGAAAAACGAGCCGCGGGAGATATCCCCGAAGCCGAACGGGACTATTATCTCGAGCGCAAGTATCCGAGTTTCGGCAACCTGGCACCGCGTGACATCTCTTCGCGCTCAGCCAAGGAAGTCTGCGACGAAGGCCGTGGAGTCGGCGACACCGGGTTTGGTGTCTATCTCGACTTCGCGGACGCGATCGGCCGCCTCGGCGAACCCGTCATCCGCGAACGTTACGGCAACCTGTTCGACATGTACGAGCGCATCACCGGTGAGAATCCTTACAAGACTCCCATGCGTATCTACCCCGCCTCGCACTATACTATGGGCGGGCTCTGGGTGGACTACAATCTGGAGAGCAACATCCCCGGTCTGTTTGTGATCGGGGAGGCCAATTTCTCCGACCACGGAGCCAACCGCCTTGGAGCCTCGGCTCTCATGCAGGGTCTGGCAGACGGGTACTTTGTCCTCCCCTACACGATCGGCGACTATTTCGCCCGGGTCGGGGCCAAGAACATCCAACCCGACGGCGCCGAGTTCAAGGAAGTCGAAAAAGCCGTGGAAGAACGGACGAGAAAAATGCTGTCGATCAACGGCAGCCGCTCGGTCGATTCCTTCCACAAGGAACTCGGCAAAATCATGTGGGAGAATTGCGGCATGGGTCGAAACAAGCAGGGATTGGAGAAAGCTCTCCAGGAAATCCCCGCCCTTCGTGAGCGGTTCTGGAAGGATGTCAAGGTGCTCGGCGACAATTCGGAGATGAACCTTTCGCTCGAAAACGCCGGACGCGTGGCAGATTTCCTTGAGTTCGGTGAGATGATGTGTCTTGATGCCCTCGACCGCGAGGAGTCCTGCGGGGCTCACTTCCGCGAGGAGTACCAGACCGAAGAAGGCGAAGCTCTCCGCAACGACAAGAAGTACTCGTACGTAGCCGCCTGGGAATACCAGGGGAACGACAAGAGACCGGCGCTCCACAAGGAGAACCTGGAGTTTGAATTCGTAAAACTGGCGACAAGGAGCTACAAATAATGAATCTCATCCTCAAAGTGTGGCGGCAAAAAGACGCCCGCGACAAGGGCCGGCTCGAGACCTACGAGGCCAGAAACATCTCCGAGCATATGTCGTTTCTGGAGATGCTCGACGTCGTCAACGAGCAGTTGGTCGGTGAAGGCGTCGATCCGATACATTTCGACCACGATTGCCGCGAAGGAATTTGCGGCACCTGCTCGCTGGTAATCAACGGCTCGCCCCACGGCCACCAAAAGGCAACAACAACCTGCCAGCTGCACATGCGGCATTTCAAAGACGGCGAGACTATCTACATAGAGCCGTTTAGGGCAAAGGCGTTTCCCGTGATAAAAGACCTGGTTGTGGATCGCTCGGCGTTTGATCGCATTATGCAGGCGGGCGGGTTTGTGTCGGTCAATACCGGCGGAGTCCCGGACGCCAACGCAATTCCAATCCCCAAAGAGGACGCCGATAAGGCGATGGACGCTGCCGCCTGTATCGGCTGCGGCGCCTGCGTAGCCGCGTGCAAAAACGCCTCGGCCATGCTCTTCGTGGGCGCCAAGGTGTCCCAGTTCGCGCACCTTCCGCAGGGAAAAGTGGAACGCGAGAAGCGCGCCCGGGCGATGGTTTCGCAGATGGATTCCGAGGGATTTGGCAATTGCACCAACTATTACGAGTGCGAAGCCGTCTGCCCGAAAGAGATCAAGGTCGAAGTTATCGCCAAGATGAACCGGGAGTATTTCCGGGCGGCAACTACAAAGATCTGATCACGGCTCAACGCCAGAGGACAAGAAAAACCGGTCGGGCTCTTTCCTGTCTTGTACCGACGGTTAGATTTCCAGCCGCAGACCATCTTCTGCGATAAGCATATTCTTCAACCCCGAGTCCTTGACCTGCTGCCGCAACACAGCAACTTCCTCACTATTGCCCAGATGGGTTAGAACGTACGCGCCGACGGTGGATTGCCGGGCATGATCGAGAATCTCCTGCAAATCCACGTGCGTAGTTTCGACAATCACATAGTCGACATCTTCCAGATGATCCCTGATATCAGCGAAGCTGCCCAGATCGGCGGAGTACAAGACCGACTTCTCCCCGATCTCGATTCTGAAGCTGAAGCTCTGTCCTTTGTTGGCAAATCCGAGGCGCTTCATCTCATCCCTTAACTTCGCCTGGTGGCTGTTTGGGACAGCTGATACGTGCAAATCTCCGGAAAATACGGTCCCTTCGCTGAATCCGATAATCTCAAGGTCCAGACGCAGACGTTGCGGCGGAAGATAGACGGCCGGTAGATACGCCGCGAACGGCGCCACGAATTCCTCCGGCAAGTATATCTCCAGCTTGCGACCGGAGCTTCTACCGTGCAGCGTCTGAATGAGCAATGTCAGATCAGAAACGTGGTCGGAGTGAGTATGGCTGATGAACACCCGGTCCAGCTTGATCGGATCAAACCCGCAGCGCAGAAACGAGGAAACCACGCCGGACCCGCAGTCGAACAGCGACAGGCTATCCCCCGTTTTAAGCAGATATCCCGAGCAGGCCCGGTCCGGTTGGGGCATGCCCGAAGACGAACCGAGTATTGTTATGGAATCGCTCATATGATCTGTCAACAAGCTTCAGGATAGGTCAGTTGAACACCGTATCCAGGCGCTGAAGAGCTTCTTCGCAGTCGGCGCGCGAGACGTCGAGATGCGTCACAAACCGGATGTCTTTCGAACCGAACGGCAGCGCCCAGACGCCGACTTTGGCCATGCGTTCCAGAACGCTGTCGGACAACTCTTCGGAAACGATGTTCACAATCACGATGTTGCTCTGAACTCTCGTCAGGTCAATATCGAACAGATCGAATCTGCTGAGACCTTCGGCCAGGAGACGCGCGTTGGCGTGGTCTTCGGTCAGGCGGCCGATGTTGTTTTTGACCGCGTACAGACCGCCGGCCGCAATTATCCCCACCTGTCGCATAGCACCGCCAAACAATTTGCGTTCGCGATGGCAGCGTGTGATGAACTTCTCCGTACCGAGAATCATAGAGCCGACCGGCGCCCCCAGGCCTTTGGAAAGACAGACCGAAACCGTATCAAACGGCCGGGTCAGCTCTGGCAGAGAGAGTCCGGTGGCGGCGTGCGCGTTCCAGATTCGGGCGCCATCGAGGTGAAAAATCAACCCGAACTCATCACACACTTCTTTGACCCTGAGGACTTCCTCTTGCGGTAAGATAGTGCCGCCGTGATGGTTGTGCGTATTTTCTAAAGCAACAATTTTAGTCTCAGGACAGTGGACGTTCCTGGGACGAATCGATTTGCGGACCAACTCGGCGGGAATCATCCCGCGCTCAGTGGTCAGAAGATTCACCAGGAGCCCGGAATGCACTACCGGTCCCCCGGCCTCATAGTTGACCACGTGGCACTGTCGCTCGCACAGCAGTTCCCAGCCGCGTCGACTGTTCGCTTTGAGGGATATCTGGTTGCCCATGGTCCCTGAAGGCACATAAAGAGAAGCTTCCCGTTCAAAAAGTCCGGCGACATATTTCTCCAACTCTTTGACCGTGGGGTCATCGCCCAGGACGTCGTCGCCCACTTCGGCGGTAGCCATCGCCTGGCGCATTTCGGGAGATGGTTTGGTAACCGTATCGGATCGCAAATCAATGATATTCATGGCGCCCAATATAGACAAAGCTTGGCAGCTTGGTAAGGGATAAAGAGTCCGGAAGGACCACAAAAAAAAGGCCTCCCGTCCCAGGGAGGCCTTCGATGCTTTGATGCCAAGGCTACTGGGCCAAAGTAACGTTGTTCGCGCTGAGTCCTTTGTCGGTCTGAGTCATGTCGTACAAGACCTCTTGTCCCTCGCGGAGCGTCTTGTAACCGTCCATGTTAATAGCCGTGTAATGTACATAGACATCCTGGTCGGTCTCAGAACTGGCGATAAATCCCCAGCCTCTCAATTCGTTGAAGTACTTGACCTTGCCTTTTGACATTAATCACCTCCCGTAAAAAGTGAGGGGCCCCGGCTGAGCGTCCTCAGCCTCCGTATATATTATACGAACAAGTCGTAGCGAAGACCAAACAAAAACTGAATACCCGCATCACAAGGATTTCGAGACTCCTTCTACACCCCGGACAAAGCTCGCCCGGGTAAATCTTTATAGGCCAACATGGTCTACGAGGGATTGAAAGTCAGAGGTTAGATAACGCGAAAACTGAGGAGCAGAGAAAGTGATGTTGTGACTAAGTCACGGCCAGAATACTGGTCAGCAGCGTCATGGCCAGACCGGCCACAATCGGCACCGAGATGTTGTCGTCTATCTGGGTGGACAGAGCTTCCGTGACCGTCGCTACGACCGCCCCGGTCAGCCCTACGGCCAACGGGACGTCCGGTACTATCAGGGCCACAATAGCCGTCCCCAGCAGACACCCCAGCGAGCCTTCGACCGACTTGCGACCGAATCTGTGTCTTCCCAGTTTCCGACCAATGAGGGCGGCAAAGGTATCCCCGACTATGATAAACGCCAAGGCAGCGATAGCTATGTTCTTTTCAAAGAGAGCCACCGTCAAACAGACGGATATGAGAATATAGGTAGCGCCGGTGAAATCTCCGGCTACCTCGTGCCCCCTTACCATGCGGCCGGCCAGTGGGGCGGCGACGTTCCTCCAGAACCCCCGGTTCCGAAGGCGGGCTATGTCGATTGCGATCATCAACAGGACCGCCGGAATCATAACGCACAGCATTGAGGTCTTGTCCGAGGCCAGAAAGTGGTATCCAACAGGGATGCTCAGGGCGCCCATATGGGTTCCCTTGCGCAACAGTTCCTGGGAAAACGGAATCTGACCGGCTTCTGTGGGCTCTCTGGTGGCCATTGGCAGGACTACGGCGCGAGCCTTCCGTCTTTCAGCATCGGCACTTCGGCGGCTTTCAGCTTGCCGGGGAAAGTCACGTTGTGGTCCTGGAACAGGCTGTCACGAAAATGCTCGTACTCAGCGCGTCTGTGTTCCCTTAGCAGGCGTGTACGAACATCTCCCCGGGCCGCAGGCAGCAGAACCGGCCGATGGTTTTCGAGGGTTCTGATTACATAAAAACCGCTGGGCGTTCTGGCAACGTTGGCACCGACCATGGGCTGACCTCGTCCGGCTACCAGGTAGTACTGCTCTTCGACATCCTCCGGGCCGATCCTTCCGGGCTTTCGATACTCCACCGAGTACCCCTGAACATCTCCGTACTCCCTCTTGAGTTCGGGCAGATCAACACCGGCCCGCACCTGTTCGGCCAGAAAGTCGGCCAGCGCCGAGTCTTTGACCTTCAGGTGCTCTACCTTGAGCGGTTTCGGGAGTTGGTACTCCTCAATATGGTCGCTGTAGTATTGTTCTATCAAGCTGTCGGTCGCATCCCACTCGGTGTCGTAAGGGCGTGACTGCACAATCAGTTTTGATTTGGAATGCCAGATACGCGTAAGATATTCCCGCGCCTGAGGCAATGTGTCCAGTCCGTGGGACCGGGCAGCCTGCACCATCAGGTACTTGCCTGCTACGGTTCGGAGCATCTCGCGACGGATATCGGCAGTCGTGCTGGTGACCTGGTGTCTCATGCGGAAACCTTCCTCGTACATTTTCAGCTCGCGCGTCCAAACTGTATCCATACCGCGGACTACGCCCGCCCACAGGGAGTCGTCAAGATCGTAGATATCGTCCACGAGAGCAGCCGGATTGACCTCTATCTCCAACAACGCCCTCAGGCTATCCATGATTTCGTTGAGCCGACGATCGTACTTGGCGCCTGTAAGGCCCTGACGGGCGGAGGCGAACACGCTGGGCGTGTCGATGGGAGCCGTTCCCTCGGCCACGTATCCTTCACTGTAGACTATATGCCAGCCGTGCTCATCTTTGTACGGTTTGGAGTATTCATACGGTTCCAGGGAGAAAGCCACAGAATCGAAGGGGTTCTTGTAAATACCTTTCTTGGTCCAACCAACAAAGCCACCCTTCTTCCGAGACTGCATATCGTGAGACAGAACGAACGCCGCGTTCTGGAACGGCTCGCCGAATCCCAAAACGAGGTAGACGTTGCGAGCGTATTCCTCCGCCAGATCCCAAAGCTGCTGGCGTGAATACAGCTTCATCTTCAGGGAATCCGGGCCTACGTCCCATCCACGGGGAGAGCAGAACAGATGATACAGGTTGACCTGCTCGTCCACGTAGAAATCTTCTTCGTGATCTTTGTAGTATTGGATTACCTCGGCGGAGTCCCAGGCTATCTGCGGCCGCACGATACGCTCCGAAAACGTCGTGGACAGGTAGTCGGTAACCTGACCGGTATAAACGAAATGCTGGAGCCAATTCTCGCGGAGGTTGTATTCTCTGGCCTCAAGGCCGCAGATAGTATCGACCAGAACGCTGTCCAGGACATCCTTGATGGCCGCTTCGAAAACGATCCCGCCTTCGGGCTCGTAACGTGTGTGAAAGACGCGGTCATAGAGCTGGGCAGCCGTCATATTGAAATCGGGGTCGAATCGGGCAACCTCATAGTCGAATTGATCCAGAGTGCTCCTGGAAGCGGTTGAAAGTCCGCCGCAACCGGCCAGACAGATCAAAACCAGAGCCAGGAGAAGGCTATAGAACGGTGTAGATTTCCACATGTGTTTCTCCCAAAACGCCAAGAGATAGAAATGAGGATACAAGTTATACAGAGGAGGGCCAAAATCAAGCCCTAAAACGTGGTAGGTGCAGCCTCAACGGCCAAAGGAGGAGCCTCGGCGGCCTCGCGACGTTCCTGAGAGTAAACCAGAAACTGAATCCAGAAGGTGGTTCCCGCGTCGGGGTGTGAGTCAACCTGCAGCTTGAGCTTGAGAGCCTCGCATATGCGGTGGACGATCGCCAGGCCCAGGCCGGTCCCCTGTTTTTTGGTGGAGTAAAACGGCTCAAAGATCTTATCCATGATTTTGCCGTCTATCCCGGGTCCGTTGTCGCGGATATACAGATCGACCGTGCCCTCGGCGGCGTTGGTCCTGATCCCGAACAACAACTTGCCGGGGCGGCCCTCGAACGCCTCGCAGGAATTCAGCGCCAGGTTGACAAGCATTTGCTTGATGTGGTCCTCATCGCCGATGACATACACGATCGATTCGTTACTTTCGAAGCTTACTTCGATGTTGTCAGGCGTGCCTTCGTGCAGCCGCAGCAGTTCCCTCACGTCGCTGACCAAATGGCACAGTTCGACCTTGTTATATCCGGGTCGACTGACCCGGGCAAAAGAAAGAAAATCGCTCAGGATGACGTTCAGGCGATGAGATTCCTTGACAATGAGTTCCATCAGCCTGGCGTTCTCGTTGCTGAGTTGAAGCTCGCTGTTGAGTACCTCCACGGAGCCAGAGATGGCAGCGAGTGGATTTCTGATTTCGTGAGCGATTGACGCCGAAAGCTCACCAACGGCTGCCAGGCGGTCGTTGGCGCGGACTTTGTTCTCCATCCGTTTGGCCTCGGTGAGATCAGAGAAGATTGCAATTACACCGCGAAGACCGCCGCTCTCCTCGGTAAGGATCGAACTGGATAGTCCCAGCGGCATGATTCCCTGTGATTCAGTGACAATCTCCAGCTCCTTGCGGGGGTATGTTACGCGGGAGTTGATACCGGACATGAGATATTCAGCCAGGGCCGGCATGCGCTCAGCGAATACTTCGCTACACGGCATCCCCCTCACCCTCTCTTCGCTGTACCCCAGGATGCGTTCGGCGGCACGATTGAAGTATATGATATAACCGCCGGAGTCAATCGTCAGCAGTCCGGAGTTCAGATGGCGAAGAATGTCATCCGTTTCGAGCCGGGCTCGCTTGAGCGCCAGCGAGGCATCGACCAGCTGGCGATCCTGGCTGTTGAGGCGCTCGGCCAAATAGCCGGAGATGAAAGCCGTCAGATAGAAAATCAGGATGTGCAGGAAGATGGCGTAGAAAACCGACTCGTGAGTTACGAATATGGTTTTCAACGCCTGCATGCTCAATTCTGAGTCCGGAGAGCCGGTCAGTCCGAGCCAGATGATAAAGGCGTAGGCAAGCGAAACCAACGACGCTACCACCAGGGTACCGACCATCCGGTAAACCAGCGCCGCCGAGACGATCGTCAGGACGAACAAGGCCGAGAAAGGAGAATTGACGTTTCCGGTAGCGTAGATCACGCCGGACTCGATACTGATCTCCAACAGAGACTGAAGACCGATCAGAACGTAGGTCACGCCCTTGAGCGGATACTTCTTCTCCAGCCCCAGGCTGACCGCAAAGGCCAGAGTCAGAATGGAATATATGATCGTCTGGAAGCGGAGATACTGGGGATCGTCCATCCAGACGACCACTACCGACATCAGGATGACATAAGAAGCCAGCCTCAGCGGCAGGAAAAGCCCCAGACGTCTTGAATCGTGGCTCGAGTCCATAATGACGAAACGGCACCGTCGCCGATGCCGTTTCCGGTCTTTCCTCCGGACGGTCTACCGAATCGCTATTGCGGCTCGGTCGCACCGTTCCTGCGTTCGGGCGAGTCTCTAGAACTTGCCGATAATCTCGAACATCGGCAGGTACATGGCGATCATAATACCACCGATGGCCACACCCATAACAACGATAACGATCGGCTCAATAATCGAGGTCAGGGCGCTCACGGCCTCGTCCACCTCCTCGTCGTAGAAGTCGGCAATCTTGTTGAGCATCTCGTCAAGACCACCGGTTTTTTCACCGACTCCGATCATCTGAATCACCATGGGCGGAAACACCTTGGTGGCTTTGAGCGGTCCGGTAATGGTATCGCCCTCGGCAATGGCGAGTACGGATTTATTGATGGCGTTGGCCACCACCAGATTGCCGGCCGTCTTGGCGGTGATTTCGAGAGCGTCGAGAATCGATACACCCGACGAAAGGAGCGTGCTCAGGGTGCGAGTAAACCGCGCCACCGAGGATTTCCTCACCAGGTTACCGAGAACGGGTGCCCGTATCAGGCCCTTATCCACCATGAGAGCGCCGTTGGGGGTACGCTTCCACCAGAGGAAACCGGCGAGGATTCCTATGGAGCCCAGGATGAGATATATGAAATTGGCCTGCAGGAAATTGGAAATACTCATAACAATCTTCGTGGGGGCCGGAAGCTCGGCTCCCAGGCCGGAGAACATCTTGGCAAAGACCGGTACGATGAAGGTCAGCATACCGACCGTCACGGAAACAGCCACGAAAGCCACGACCGAGGGATAGATCATGGCGCCCTTGACCTTCCGCACCAACTGGTCGGCCTTTTCACGATATACAGCCAGACGCACCAGAATGGCGTCAAGCGCACCGCCGACTTCACCGGCCTCGACCATGTTGCAGTAGAGTTCGTCGAAAATCTTGGGATGCCGCTTCAGGCCGTCGGAAAGCGTGGCGCCGCCGGAGACCGCATCCCTGACCTGGTTAACAACCTTGGACAGTTCCTTGTTCTCCATCTGGGCGGCTAGAATCTCAAGGCACTGCACCATCGGCAAACCAGCACCGATCATGGTGGCGAACTGCCGGGTGAATCGGGAGACCTCCACGCGCTTGATTCCGGTACCGAACTTGATCTGAATTTCCGGCGCCTTCTTGGAGATCGACTTCACCAGAATGCGGTTCTGACGCAGCACGCGCTCAAGATCGGCCCGGGTATTGGCCTTCATCGATCCCTGAACCGCGGCTCCCGCCAGTGTTTTGCCCTTGTATTCAAATACAGGCATCAGTAACTATCCTTTCGTGGCCGATGGCCCTATGTGTAAGCCGGCGATTTCTGACGCGACAGCATCTCGCTGAGCTCCTGCGGATCGTGACTGTGAGTCATCGCGTCATTTATAGTTATCTTGCCGCCGGTATAAAGCTCCGCCAGCGACTGGTTCATGGTCTTCATGCCGTATTTCTGGCCGGACTGGATCATCGAGTACAACTGGTGCACCTTGTCATCGCGGACAATCGCGCGGATAGCCGGCGTGGCCACCATGATTTCCATCGACAGAGCCCGCCCTCCGCCGATCTTCGGTATCAGCGTCTGGGCCACTACCGCCTGCAGCGAGAACGACAACGCGATGCGTATCTGTTCCTGTTGGTTGGTCGGGAAAACATCGACGATCCGGTTGATGGATTCCGCACAGGAGTTGGTGTGCAGGGTCGCAAATGCCAGGTGACCCGTCTCCGAGATTGACAGCGCCGATTCAATCGTCTCCAGATCGCGCATCTCACCGACCAGCACTACATCCGGGTCCTCACGCAAAGCGTACTTGAGCGCCGAGGAAAACGACGGCGTGTCGGAATATACTTCACGCTGATTTATCAGCGCCAACTGGTGCCGATGAAGATATTCGATCGGATCTTCGACCGTAATAATATGGACCGGCCGTTCCTTGTTGATCTTGTCGATGATCGCCGCCAATGTGGTCGATTTACCGGAACCGGTGGGGCCGGTAACCAGTACCAGGCCGCGCGGCAGTTTGGCGAAATCGGCAATCACCTTCGGCAGGTTCAACTCGTCGAAAGTCTTTATCTTGTAGGGTATCTGTCGCAGAGCCACCGCGATGTTGCCGCGCTGCATGTAGATGTTGGCCCTGAATCGGCTCATCGACTCAATACCGAAAGAGAAGTCCAGCTCCCAGTTCTGTTCGAACTTCAGCTTCTGCTTCTCGCTCAGCATGGAGTACGCTATCTTTTTTATGACTTCGGCGTTGAGAACGTCGTGCTGCATTCTCTGGAGTTTGCCGTCGACGCGTACCACGGGCGGGGATCCGACAGTGAGATGAAGGTCCGATGCTCCCATCTGAACCATTTGCTCAAGCAGTTCGCGAAGTGATACCATTAAGTGCTCCTACCAGGTATTAGAACGATCGTGCTTATAAGGTTTCCACTCTATTAGTATCGGAAACCGAAGAGCATTCTTGAATGCTTTCTGATGGGATTATTGGCCTAACTACTTGAGAGACAATAGATTCTTGAGTTTTTGCGGAATTAAAGCCAAGGCCAGCCGGGAAAAAACTTCAGCTGCCCAGACGGGGCCTGAAAAGACTAGTTCGTGGTGACCGCAAATACCTCGTCGATGCTGACCAGGCCGTTTTTCATCTTGTCCACGGCAGCCATACGCAGGGAGAACATACCTTCTTCAAGGGCGACTTTTCTTATCTCGGTATCCGGCGCCTTCTGGAGAATCAGGTTCTCAATTGCCGGAGAGACCGGCATTACTTCGTAAATACCTGTTCGTCCCGCCTTGCCGGTCTCGTTGCAGGAGCTGCATCCTTTTCCGCGGAAAGCGCGCAGGCCGCGAAGCATATCCTGGGGCACGTGGAGAGATTCCACCTGCTCCGGAAGCAGGTTGACCTCCTCCTTGCACTTGGGACAGATTTTCTTCATCATGCGCTGAGCCATGATCAGTTTGGCGGAAGACGCTACCAGGTAGTGCGGCGTTCCCATGTCCATAAGACGGGTGATTGACGAAGGCGCGTCGTTAGTATGCAGAGTCGAAAACACCAAGTGACCGGTAAGAGCTGCTTTGATAGCGATCTCCGCCGTTTCACCGTCGCGAATCTCACCCAGCATGATAACGTCGGGATCCTGACGAAGGAAAGACCGAAGGGCCGCGGCGAAGTCGAGGCCGATCTCGGATTTGACGGCGACCTGGTTGATACCCTCAAAGTTGAACTCAACCGGGTCCTCAGCAGTCATGATATTAACGTCAATCGTATTGATCTGCTGCAGAGCTGAGTATAGCGTGGTCGTTTTACCCGAACCGGTAGGCCCCGTAACGAGGATGATTCCGAACGGCAGATGAATCCTGTCCTGAAATTTCTTCAAGTCCTCCTCACGGAAACCGAGCTGGGTCATGTCTACCTTGAGCGCCAGGGGATCCAGAATACGCATAACAACCTTCTCGCCGAATATTGTCGGCAGAGAGGAAACACGCAGGTCGACATTGCGCCCGGTAATCCTGATCTTGATACGTCCGTCCTGGGGCAGCCGTCTTTCGGATATATCCAGATCGGCCATGATCTTGATACGGGAGACGATAGCCGCCCGGTACTTGAACGGCAGCGGGGCCATCTCTCTCAATTCGCCGTCGATGCGATAACGCACCCGGATCTTCTTCTCATACATCTCGAAATGAATATCAGAGGCGCCCATGCGAATAGCATCGCCAATAATCGAATCGACCAGCTTTACGAGCGGCTTGTCCTGGATCTGCGACATCAAATCCGATTCCGAGGGAGCTTCCTCGGCGGATACGACCTCGAGATCAGGATCGCCCTCCAGGCCGGCGACTATCTCGGAGAGCCCACCGCTGTCGGTATAGTACTGCTCGATCGCCTTTTCGATTTCCTGCTGGGGTGCAATGGCCGGCTGTACCGTGCAGCCCGTGATGAACTTGATGGCGTCCAGGACGTAAATATTGTTTGGATCGCTAATCGCTACCAGCAGCGTCTTGCCGATCTTGCTGATCGCGATAACCTTGAATTTGCGAGCGATGTCCAGGGGGATGAGCTTGACGACTTCAGGATTCAACTCTACATCGCCGAGCCTGAGCGCACCTATCTTGAGATGCTTGCCGATAACCTTGGAGATTTCCTCCTCGGCGGTAACGGCGCCCATATCCACCAGGACTTTGCCGAATTTCTCTTTGGTCTCCTTGACCCTCTCAAGAGCGGCATCAGCTTGTTCCTGGGTGATCTTCCCGGCTTTTACAAGAATTGTACTTAGCTCGCCAGACATCAGAAGTCCGCCAGTCCTATCGAAGTTTCCAGGGGGCGCCTATGACACGACCCCAGTATTTTTACCCTTGGCTGCACTAGTCCTGAAAGATGTCGTCCAGCTTGTCCTGAGCCATGTCGGCGAACTCGTTGGAGATACCGGGGGATGGTTCATGACGGTCCAGAATCTCCTGAAAAATCCGGGACAGTTCCTGGGCCGTCTCCTTGGCATACAGACGGACCATGCCAATAGTGGTCCGGTCATCGAAGATGACCGCCAGAATGGAACGCTCACCCACGATCGACATGTGGATGTGGTCTTTCTTCCCCTGGTGAAACAGAACGGAGAATTCCGGCTCGCCCACCAGCTTGGCGATCTCCTTGGTCGAGGCAAACGATCCCGCCAGAAGGGCCGCCAGAGCGGTAGTATCCAGCGAATGCGTGAATCCCTGCCGCGTAATCAGATGTCCGTCCTTGTCAACCAGGAGAGCGCACTTGGCTTCCGCTCCCTTCAGCATCTTCTTTAGCAGATTATCAATCTTGGTGATCTCTGCTTCGTAAATAATCAGACTGTCGTCAGACATGTAATTCCTCCAGGTTGACTATTTGATCCCAAACAGGCGTTTGAAGAAGCCCCGTTTTTTGTTCTCTCCGCGACGTCGCAACGAAGGCGCCATCTGTGGCGTCGATGCAACTGTCGACTGCTGTTCCTGCCTGTCTGAAGTCCCGGCTCCTATATTTCTGCCGAGCGCCTCCGCCGGCAATTCCTCGGCCTGGGAACGGCCCAACGCCGGCGCTTTTCGTTCCGTTGATGCTTTTTCACTCCCGGGGTACGGCCGGTAAGCGGCCTCCCGACTTAACTCTTCTCGCGGTTCGGGCTCTGCGGTTGTGGCCGCCGGCTGACTTTCCGGCTCCGCCGTGGCCGCCAACGGCTGACTCTCCGGCTCCGCTGTGGCCGCCAACGGCTGGCTTTCAACGGCCACCTCGGCCGGCTGATCGACAACCGGCGCTTCGGCTACTGCCGCCGCCTGCTGCTCCGGAGCGGGGGCGGTTGCCGCCGCGGGCGCGGTTTCCGGGTAAGGCTTTTCGACCGAAGGAGCCGGCGGCGCCGGCGCCGCCTGTGCCGCGGGCCTGGCAGCCCCCTCTCCCTTGCCCGTCGCCTTGGCCTTCTCCAAAACCAGCTTGATGATCAGCTTCAGAGTATCGAACACCCCGTTGCCAAGGGTCGCTGAGCCGTGAAAAAAAGGACGGCCC
This sequence comes from bacterium, assembly GCA_024230675.1. Taxonomy (GTDB): domain Bacteria; phylum Zixibacteria; class MSB-5A5; order GN15; family FEB-12; genus JAAERE01. Next base: position 17,662 of record JAAERE010000221.1, read on the forward strand.
TTCTGATTAAGCTTGGCGTTGAGCTCATCAGACGACATCACACCCGGCAGGTCACACTTGTTGTATTGTATGACCATGGGCAGTTCGTCGGGATTGTACCCGTACTCGACCAGGTTCTCCTCCAGATTGGCCAGCGATTCCAGATTCTCATCCATTTTGTCCGGCTGACTGTCGGCCACAAAAACGACGCCGTCCACGCCTCGAAGAACCAGCTTGCGAGTGGCGTTGTAATACACTTGACCCGGTACTGTATATAGCTGGAACTTGGCCTGGAAGTCGTTGATAGTGCCGATGTTTATCGGGAGGAAATCGAAATACAGCGTCCGGTCCGCCTCGGTTGCCAGCGAGATCAGCTTCCCGCGCGTATCCTGAGGTACTTTGGAATGGATGTACTGAAGGTTCGTCGTTTTTCCGGACAGACCCGGACCGTAATAGACAATCTTGCAGCACACTTCCCGTGCAGAGTAATTTATTGATACCATAATTTCCTATCCAACCTGAGTTGTGCTCTAACCGGCGGTTACCGTCGCTAGTTTGCCGAGGGCATTCTTGATCTCCAGCCGAATGAGGCCGATGTTGACCGACTTGTCGGTGGTTACAACCAGGATGCCGAGATCGGAACCGGTGAAGAACAGCTTGCCTTCGTCAGCTTCGATCGTCACCTGCGACAGCGGGCTGGCGTCGAGCCGATCCAGAGACTTCTGGATGTTCGCCGTTATGGAAGCCGCCAGCGCGCCGACCGTATCACCTTCAAAACCGGTATTGAGGTCGGCCGCAATGACGATACCGTCGTGGCCTACCACCATCGAACCGGTGATGCCCGGTGTTTTGTTCAGATCACTGAGTACTTGATACATGTATTCTCTCCGCGTTGGGGTCCAGCATATGGCTGTACCGCTCGCTCATATGTTTCTTCACCATTTCGAGCGCCTGGTTGACCCGGATGCCCAATACGTCGTCGGCGTGGCGCTCCGACACGACCATGAGACTGAGATTGCCTTCACGGGCCACTTTGATTCGTTTTTCCTTAAGGACCAGATCAAGTTTCTCCGGGGATTCCAGGTTCCCGCGACCCAGCACCTCTTCATTTTGCCGAAAAAACAGCAGGGCCAGCGGCGCCCATTCTTCGGCGTTGGCCTCACCGCGCACGAAATTGGCCAGCGTGAGGCCTTCGTGATCGACTATGGCGGCCATGTATACGGACCCATGCTCGCCCAAATAGCGCACCGCCCGTTCGAAACCATCGACCTCTGAGGTCGCTGCGGAAGGCGCCGATTCTACAGCCGCCGTTTTCGGTGTCTCCGGAATCGGCCGGGGAGCCGGCTTTTTATCAACAACACCGCGTTCGAGAGAGATGGCTATCGACGTCCGACCTTCTTTCGGGGCGGCTGCTGTCACCTCGGGCTCTTTCACCGGTTGCGGCCGGGGACGGTCGAAATTGCGATAGAAGAGGGCCGCCACCGGCATCATGATAAAGGGTGTCAAAGCCGTCAGGAACAACACCCCCGGCAGATAGCTGACAGCTCCCATCATGGCCGAAATCTTGAAGTCCAGCCCGTAAGCTATAGTCATCATCAACCCGAGGGCCAGACCGAGGGCCAGCCGATAAGCAAGACAGGCTGCGGCCGCCGGCACCAGTTGCAGCAGACCGCCGCGTCTCTGGAAAGCGTAGACGACAATGCCGTAGAAAACCAGTTCATAGAGAAGACCGATCGCGGAAAAGCGGGCCAGCTGGGTCCCAAACTGCGCCGGAAATGCGGTCATCGGTGGTATTAACGCCGCCAGTGAAAACAGGAGTAATCTCTGACCTATGCGTCCGTCTTTCTTCATTCCAACCTACCCATCTCCCTGGTAACCGTCGACCAAAGTTGATATCTTCATCCGCATTGTTCCAAGGTTAATCTTCTCATCACCAACAAACAGAAACATGCCGTCACGTACTTCCAACAAGTAGAACACATATTCGGCCGTTTCGATAAGCACAAATTTCACATGTCCAAACGAAGCCTTGACCAGTTCCAGATTCAGAAACTGGTCGACCTCGGCCAGGGCTGCGCCGCAGGTCGTGGCGTCGATCTTGACCGACCATTCCGAGTCGATCACCAGCCCCTCGTGGTTTATGAACTGGGCTCCCTGCATTTTCGGGATTGTCACCGCCTGTCGCAGGATCTCGTGAGTGCCAAAGACCGGTTCCTTTTCGGGCGCGGGCTCGGCGACAGCCTCCAGGCTCCCCGCCGTTGTAATGCGCGTCTCCTCTATCGACTCGCTGACCGGACTGCCAATCTGCGCCGCCTGTTCCTCGGGAATCTTCAACGCAATATCCAGCAGCTTCCTGATCTGGCCGTTCTCGGGATCGATCTGAAGCAGCCGGTTGAGCAATTTGATGGAACGCTTGTATTCGCCCTTGAACAGGAAGATCTCCGCCAGCAGCAGATCGATCGCCCGGCTCCGGCCATCGATCTCCACCGCCTTATTGACCTCAGCTTCAGCCCAGTCGTATAGGCCGCGATCGAGATTGATCTTGGCCATTACCACATGAGCGGAACCGTAGGAAGGGTGAATTCGCAGTCCTCCCTGACAGAGCCTGAAGGCTTTGTCCAATTCCCCTTTTTTGCGATAAGCCTCAGCCAGAGCGGCGAAGATTTGGGAATTCGGGTCCGTCTCCAGAATCTTCCGACACTTGGCTATTCGATCATCGATTTCTACTGCGACGGTCATCGAAGCATTCTCGGTAAAAGGTGACGCGACAATTGGTTAGCTGTGAGCTAATTTTTCACCGCATTAATTATAATTCCCGCATAGAGTTATGTCAACTCAAATTGCGGGCTAGCCCAAAATCCTCTTGGTCTGGAACACGCCGTAGAAGAGGACGCCCACACCGCCAACCAGCAACATCGGAGCGAGCCAGACGGGCAGACTGACAATCTCGAAAGTGTGAAGCAGCTTTGCGATCTGACTCAGCGCTATAACGCCGAAACCACCGATGAATAACTGCCAGCTTCGCGACAGGTAGCCGCCCTTGAGCGAGCCCAGAAGCTGATAGCCGACGGCTATGGCGGCAATTGTCACCAGGAGTACCGCCAGTTCCAGTATTGTCGGCGGGCTTTTGATAACGGCCAGGTTGGCGGCCTGAGCATCACCGGCCCAGCCGGCGCAGAGCACGGCCGCGAAGGTCAGAGTTCTTCTCATTTTGATCCTCTTAACATCTTGACGGTTTTATCGGCCCGTTTGACGGTGCCGTAAAAGTTTTCTTCGATGCGATATCTCTTCACCAGCTCACGTCGAGTGGCCAGCGGTTCGGCGATCTCTTTCTTGACGCTGGTAACAGTGTCCCTGAATATGCCGTTCCCCAAAAGTCGATAGACGTACACCAGTTGCTCAGACAACATCTTCTCCAGACTCGACAACAACGAGTAGTACCGAATCGGAGTGGGCACTGCGCGTACCGATGCGATGAACTTTTCGAACGAAGGCATCAGGTCGGACTTGGGATCCACTCCGGGGAAGAAAGTCAGCAGGCCGCTGCGATATTGGGATGCGAAAACAGAATAACGTGAGTTATTCTCGCCGACCGCCTCGTCCACCGCCGAGCGCACCTGATAGAAACTGTTGCTGTACAGTTTGAAGATGATCCCAAGGACCGTTTCTTCCTCGTTCTCCTGCTGCTCCTCCACCGAGTCCTCTTTGGTCCCGGCCACTTCCACCAGGTTGTTGACAATCAACCGGTACAAGGCACGGCAGGTGACGAACTCACCCATCGGCGATAGATTGATTAGATCGGGCAGCGCGCGCTCACCGTTGATTATAGACAACAGTCGGAATTCATCGAGGGATATGGTCAGCTCTTCCCGGGCAACTTTGGGCGATCGGGCCAACTGGAAAAGAACATCGTCGGCCGGAATGACTTTCTGGATTTCCAGCCACTCGTCCACACGACGCGTACCTTCCATGAGAACGTTCATCGTGTTCAGCTCGATCAGGAACGGCGCGTTTTTGGGAGCCGAACCTTCGTGAAAGATGAAGTCACCTTCCTGCCACGAGAAGAGATTGTAGACAATCTCCTCAATCTGCAGCCTGAGACATTCGCCGATTTCGGATTTGTCGAACAGTCCCATGTCAATGAGCGTGGTTCCCAACTGGCGTCCGGTCTGTTTGTGCAGTTGGATCGCTCGCCCCAGATCGGTCTTCGAAATACGACCGCGCTTGAGAAGCATGTTGCCGAGGAGGTCCTCGGATGTGTTGACGGAAGATGCGTAAATTATGTTGCCTTCTTTGAACGCCACTTCCTTCTGGCGCGTCGCAGTCTTGCATTCCAGGACGCCGGTCTTTTTGCCGGTCGCCAGCAACTGCAGTATGTCCGGAAATGATACGGTCTTTAGATTACCGGATAAGCTCATTTCAGTTCCACCTCGGTCCCGTGTTTCAGAGCGTTTTTTCTGTCATAGCAGCGGTTCTTATATGTATCGGGAACCTGTCCGGTTTTCTTTATGGCTATTGGGGTTGGAGGAGGGGGGAAGGTGCTTATTTCGGCAAAAAAGGCAGCAGCAGGCTCAGATTGCCCTCGCTCGACAGATCGTGACAATAGTCAGGCGGCGCGAGATCCGGTTCCATCGCCGGATCAAAGTAGGCGATATCCGACACCTGTTCAATTTCTGAACAGATAATTCGGGCAAAGCCCAGGCGCCGCAATCTCGCCCAATCATCGGCCGTGCCCATCCACTTTTGGCCGATAGCCACAAGCGTCTCCCCAGCAGCTCCGGACCCTCGAGGGTCGGTGAAGCGGCAGCGATCGACAAACAGGATTCTCCCCCCCTCGGTCTGCAACATGAGACCTTCCCTTATCCAGATATAGCCGGGAGCGTTACCGGCGGTTTCGCCGCCTCGGGAGTATTCTACTTCCGGCCTCTCATCTCCAGCGGCAAAAGCAGCCAGGTGATCCTCGACGCTCGGCCGAAGGCGCTCGGGGGCAACGATTCGGCAGCAGTTGGTTTTAGCGGCCAGGCGAAGGATATCGTCGATCACGTCGTAGTCCGCCGACAGGACCAGAATCTTATTGATCTCAGCCGTTCCGCGGCGGTCCAGCCACGGGGCCAGTATACGCTCATCGAGGGGATAGTTCTTCTTCCTGAGCCCCGTGATCACGAGATCAACCTTGCCGGTCGCCGGATTGCTCACGGTCGCGGCCAGACCACCGGGCACCCGGGCGAATTCAACTTCCAACCCGTGATTCCTCTGCGGCGAGACAGCTGCGTTGACCAGGGCCATATTGCCCGCGATCAAAACAGAGACGATGAGAGCTCGGCGCACCGGCTTTTTTCCGATGGCAAACCCGGCCATCGCTATGAGCGCATAGGCTAGAACCACCCACCACGGCCCAAGAGGACCGTCGAGGAGGGGGCCGGTCTGCATCACGGGGATATTCTCTCCCCCCATCCAGACTAGCGAAGACACGATGAGGTTTAGCCAGAGATCGAGAAACGAGCCGGCCATTTGCCCCAAAAGCGGCCAGATCAGATCCATCGTCAACAAGGCCAGAATACCCACCACGCCCACTGAAACCATCACCACCACCAGCAGGTTGGCAAACACTGAGATTACGGGCACGCGCCCGAAGTAATAGGCGACTATCGGCGTGGAACACACTTGCGCAACAACGGCAACTGTGAGCGGAAAGACAATCGCTCGATACCACCAGCGGCCGTGGTACGGTTTTAGCGGGGCACAGATCTTCGGGACCAGGAGGATAAGCCCCCAGGCCGTCACAAACGACAGTTGGAAACCAACATCAAAGAGCTGAGCCGGGTCGACGAACAGAATCAGCAGGGCCGTAACCGCGATGATGTTATTAAGATCATACGTACGCCGGAGCAGCCGGGCCATGATAACCAGCGATGCCATCAGCGAAGCTCGCACAACCGAGGGCTCGGCGTAAGACAGGCCCGCGAAAACGACGATCACGGCCAACAGCATAAGCGAGCGGCTAATCGGCCGAAATTGGAACGGCCGCATGACAGCCAGAAAAAAAGCCAGCACCAGCGCCACGTTGGAACCGGAAACGGCCAGCAGGTGAAGAGTCCCGCTGTCGCGAAACATCTCATAGACTTCGACCGGGATGTCTCGTGTCTCACCGATCAAGAATCCTCCCGCCAGGGCGGACGCCGTCGAACTGAGATTTCTATGAAAACTGGAGCTAACCGAGTTCCGGAGGTCGTCGACCAGATTCGAAAAGCCGACCTGAGGACGGCGGTCAAGACGCAGGTTGAGCAGCGTGTTCAAGTAGACAATTCCTTGAACGCCCTTGAGGTTCAGATATCTCCCATAGTCGAAGGACCCTGCCGAGCGGCTCTCCGGAAGCGGGTATATTCGGGCGGTGAATTGGACTCGGTCGCCCCTCTGTAGCGCAGTGGTGGTATCGCTTACCTTGAGCAGTACCTCTCCCCGGACCGGCCGGGTGACCTCGCTCCGCAGGGAGTCGATCGCCAATTTGATCTCGGTTCGGTTCTTTCTCAGATCCGGCCAGTCGGACACGCGTCCGAATATCTGATATCGACGGCTCTCACGAGCAAAATTCTCCACGTCGTGGGGGCCAACATCAACATGTCTCAGACTGAAGTGAAAACTTGCCAGCAGGCCCAGGCCAATGCACAGAGCCAGGGCACCCAAGCTCGGCCGGGAACGATAGACGAGATAGAGGCCTGTCAGAACAAAGGCGACCGAGAGCAACAGGGGCTGCCACGAAGGCAGCCTGAGCTGGTCGGCCGCAACTATGCCTATCACGACCCAAATAAGGACGAACAGTCCCGGCTGTTTTCTGATCACGATCCCCCCAGGGATCAACCGCCAAAGAAGCGGCTCTTGAGAACCGATACCTCCTTGACCCGCATAGCAAAGCAGAGCACGATGTAAAGCAGGCCGCTGGTTATCAGTATAAAAACAAGATTGAGAGACCGGCGCAAGACCTCGGAGTCTCCAAAAGTAACTTCAACCGGCAAGAACCGAGCCGCCCCCACCGCCAGCACTGCCGCCAGACCCATTCTGAGAAAGCTCAGGAACAGCCGTCCGTAGGCTACAGGCACTTTCCGCGAAGGCAGGAAATAAAGCAACAGGCTGATATTTACCAGTCCGGCCACTGAGGTCGCCGCCGCCAGACCGGCAAAATCGAGAATCTCTATCAACGGGAAATACAAAGCGATATTCAGGACAACCGAGACAACCGAAAGTTTAGCCGGGAGGGCCGAATCCTTGAGGGCGTAGAAGATCGGCACCGTAACTCGCACCGCAGCGAATCCGATCAAACCGTACGAATAGTGCAGCAGGGCCAGGGCGGTATTGGCCGTATCGACCTTAGAAAACGCGCCCCATCGATACACCAGTTCGACGATGTCCGGCCCCACCATAGCGAGAAAAGCGGCCGAAGGTAGAATCACGAAGAAATTGAGGCCCAGCGTCTGTGAGAACGTCCGACCCAACTCGTCCATGTCTCCCCTGACGGCTGTTTCCGAGGCTCGCGGCAGGGCTACCGTCCCCAGCGCGACAGCAAACACACCCAGCGGGAAATGCATCAAACGGTAGGAATAGTTCAGATACGTTATCGAACCATCGATCAAGAACGATGCCAGCAGGGTGTTGACGATGATATTGATCCGACCGGCCGACATGCCCAACACCATCGGCATGAACAACTTAACAACTCGCTTCAGACCCTCGTCGAGGAAATTGAACCTTAGCCGAAAGCGAAAACCGATTTTCACCAGTGAAGGTAGCTGAACGACTAACTGGCCTACGCCGCCCACCAGCACACCGATTGCCAGGGCGTAGACGGGCACTTCCAGGACACCGTAGAGAACGACCACTGAAAAAATGATCCCCAGGTTAAACACCGCCGGGGCAACGGCCGGGATGCCGAACCGCCCAAACGAGTTCAACATTCCCATCACGAGGGCAGAAAGCGAAACCAATAGCAGATAGACGAACATCAGGCGGGTCAGGCTGACGGTGAGTTCAAACTTGGCCGGATCGGCCGCAAAACCTTTGGCTGAGATAAAGATTATCAACGGCGTTGCTACCATTCCGAGCAGGACTATCCCACCAACCACGAGCAGAATCGCCGTGGCCACTGTCCGGGCCAGACTGAAAGCCTCCTGGTCGGATTCGTTAACGAGCTTTTCCTTGAAGACGGGGACAAAAGCCGACGACAGGGCGCCTTCGGCGAACAGGTCGCGAAGCAGGTTGGGGATGCGAAAGGCGGTAACGAAGGCGTCCGTGGCGGCCGAGACACCAAAGAAATAGGCCATCGTCTGTTCCCGGATAAGGCCGAAAACACGGGAAAAAGCGGTGGCCCCGGAGACCAGGCCGGCCGAGGCCAGCAGCGAGCTTTTCTTTACCTTACTGGTTGACAAATATTCCTGGCCGGTTATATTTACGAGCTAATTTGGTTACTGATAAACTGTGAGGGTAAGAATTGCCGAATCATAAATCCTGCGCCAAGCGAGTTAAAACCTCCGAGGCCGAGCGTCTCAGAAACCGGGCTATGCGGTCCAGCCTGCGCGCCGCCGTCAAGGCCGTCCGCACCGAGACCAACAAAGAAGAAGCGCTCAAGAAGCTCAAAACGGCCAGCATCACTCTCGACAAGGCTGCTGCCTACCGGCTGATCCACAAAAAGAACGCCTCGCGCAATAAGTCCCGGCTCGCTCGTTTTGTACAGAAGCTCGGATAGTTTTTTCATCTTTCGGGAAGACACCACCAAAATTACAGCCTCGCGTTTTCACGGCGCGAGGTTTTGTTACATCCCATCGTACCGGCTTTTCTCCGGTAATTATACGCGGAGAAAGCTACACCGGCCCCGATCTCGGTTCAACTAGTTTTTTTATCGGTTAAGAAGGTAGAGCTGTCCCTCGAAGAAGGACGTCTTGCACGTCTGCTCACGATAGATGATCAGGTCTCTGAGAAAAGACTCGATCTCGGCCGTGGAGCGATCCGACATGAGCACTGATGTGGGAAAGTCGACATTAAGAACCCGTCGACCGGCCGATGCCCTGACAATTCCGGGAGGGAAATACCGCTCCGACAGCGAGGCGTTGATCAGGTCATCGAGCGAAAATCGGGGAATCGTGAGACGCGCCGAAGGCACGACTACTTTCAAAGGTGTATCGGAGGAACCGGCGAGTTCTACTTCCGGCAAGTAGCGGCCCTTCGTCAGGATGCTGCGGAAGAGAAATTCGAGAGGCACCGGGCAACCCAGGCGAGTCGAATGCCGCATGTGTATCGCCAACGGCTCTCGTTCGGGAAATTCTATCAAGGCGCTGACGCAGCCCTCGGGGATCTCGCTCCCGACGGATTCAAGGGCCATTTGCTCAGGATGTTGCGCCGCCAGCCGGGTCAGGTCCCGGAAATCAAAGCCGACAATTTCAAGACGTCCGACCGCCAATCGCACCTGTCCGGACGGACAGATTTGCAGCGGCAGATGTTTCACGCCGAAGCGCTTCAGATTCTCGAAGACAGCCGTCTCCCCCAGCAGCAGAAAACTTCCGTCCTCGATCCTGATCGCCAAAAATGGGTGCCTGACGACTTCCTGGTCGGTCGCCGCTGAGGTCTCAGCCCATTCGAAGGTACCGATCTGACTGATCGGTACTATCTTCACCTGTCCGAATATATCATCTTTCATCGCCCGCCAAGAGAGCAACCGTTGTGCCCTCGACCGGACCTGCCGCGTAACTAGCTGTCGGACAACAGAATTATTTTTGTCTGGAGGTATATTTCGACTGACCCCGCCTACGATCACCGTAAAAAACGGTTCCCGGTCAGAATCCGTTCACAAAATGTGCAACGAAGATAACTGTCCAACCGGTCAAAAGTTACGTCGTAAACAGGGCCCTACGGACCGACCGGGGGCACGGGCGAAGGTCCGCCGAGGAACATGAACCTGACCATGAAGTCCAGATCGCCGATGTTGACGCCGGGGCTGCCGTCCATGTCTGCCTCATCCGGGAAGTCCAGAGGCTGAAGGTCAAGGAACAGGTAGCTGATCAACAGGCTGAGATCTCGAATATCGATCGTTCCGGAATGATCTATATCGCCCCGATCGAAAGTCTGTCCGGCATCGCCAAAGTACTCAATGACTTTGGCAATAAGGTTGGCGGCCGACTCCGTGGACAGATTCCAGATTGGGAACGAGAGGATTACTCTCTTGCCGCTGGGACCGTCGTAGGCCAACCCCACCGGTTTGCCCTCGGTGTTGGTATGATCCAGATAAGAGTCATAGGTATAGATAACTTGCGCGCCCGGACCGGCGGCCAGCCAGGCGACCTCCGGCAGCGACACCATTCCCTTGTTTGTATCCAGAACCACCGCCGGCCATCCCCCCTGACCGTGGGCGCCGACAAAGTCGGCGAGGCCCCAGTAGTCGATGCCGTGCACGAGGAACTCGTCCCTGGGAAGCGAGTTCTGCGTGTTTGTATACCAGGACAGGAGGGTCTTGCGACCGGCAACGAATATGTCAGTATTGTAATCGCCAAACCAGTCGAGCACGTTTTCGCTGTAGACAATCGACTTGGGCGAGGGATCGTCATCAATCCAGAACACCGAGGAGAACTGCCCGATATCGCTGTTGGCAACGACATCTCCCTCCTCGTCCGCAAGTACCAATTGATACTGGTGATCGCCGAAGATCGTGTCGTAGAACGCACTCTGATCGGCCTGGGTCGGCGGGACTTCATATCGAGTGATGGTTTCATCTACAAGCGCTATGCCCCCGTCGAAACTGGCCGGCACGAGACTAACCTGGTCCGAGACGTCTGACTCATAGCCGTCGTTATCAACAGCTGTGATTCGATAGGTATAACCGGCGTGGGCGGCCACGTCTGTATCTGCATATGTAGAAGCGTGATATCCGGTCTCGAGAAGCACAAACGAACCGATGGGATCAACCCGGCGATATATGTTGTAGTGAGAGAAGTCGACTTCCGTGTTTGCGTCCCATTGAAGGTCCAGACGCATGAATTTGGCCGTACCGGCAAGGCCGACAGGAGCGCGGGGCCTGAGCCACGATTCGCCGGAGCCCTCGACTCCATAGATCCCGCGATACCCGGTAGGCGCCTGACCGATCGCTAAAAGATAGTAAGTCTGCCCCTCGACCAAACCGTCGAGCACCCAACTGCAATTGCCGGCAGGGATGGTGGATGAGTCGGTGTACGTACCGGAGGTTGTGCCCCAGTAGAGTGTGTACTCGACGTCGGAAGCACAACCGCCCAGATCAAAGGCCAGCGACTGGCCGTCCCCCGGATCTACAACGTTTTCAATCGTGATAGGATAGGTACCGTCGGCAATTTCCACCAGCGCCGCCAGCGCCATCCGAACGACATCGGTCATATAGTCGAAATTAAGATGAATAGTCAGGTCAATGTCGGTATGCCAGCCGGGGAAGTTGAAATCCCCTTCGATCCCGTTGACGGCGTGAAATCCCTGCTGGAGGAAAGGCTTGTGATCGGAGCTACCGCCGTCGCCGCCGTCCAGGGGCACCAGGCTGCTGACTCGTTCGGCCGCGGCCATAACATGCGGTAGATAAATACCGCTGTGACCGGCCCAGAGATCAAAATCCCAATAACCGTCGGTGACATAGCCTATCATGTCGTAATTGTACATCACTTCGAGGTTGGTGCCTGCGGAGGCAAAGTTAGAGGCAGCGGCTGAAGATCCGACCAGGCCGACTTCTTCCGCGCTGAAAGGCATGAAAATAACGGTCTTGCGCAGGGGCACATCGGCCAGTACGCGGGCTATCTCCAGCACCAGGGCCGTACCGGAACCGTTATCGTCGGCACCGGGAGCAAACTCCCACGCTTCGGTAGGCTGATTGTAGGTCACGGCGTCGTAGTGTCCGCCGATAACAATTACCTTGTCCGGCTCGGCGTATCCAAGTTTGACGGCCTTCACGTTCTGGAGGTTTTCATACTCCCACCAGAAACTGGGAGTGGTAACGTCGGTATAACCAAAATCAATGAATTTCTGCCTCAACCAGTTCCGGGCAGCGACGAGCGAATCTGTATGTACATATCGAGTACTGAAGTCCTCCAGTCGCTGATCGTAGGCGTAAATTGAATCCTGGCTTATCCGACCGACAAGTGAATCCGTCGGAAAGTCCAGATTGGGCGCCGCCAGCATCGCAGGAGGCATATAGTAAAAACGGATCGACCGGTCTTCCAGAGGGACGGTCATCCGCTGGCGTTGGCTGACCAGAGAAGCTGCCGCGGCTCGACTGATAGCCATCAGCTTCGTACCGCCGTCGAGGTCAACTGAGCGACCCAATTGGTCAAAATCTACCGATCCCAGAAGATCGGGATGGTGCGGTGCCAGCACGAGATACATTTCCGAGGGAGACACATCGTAGAACAGCGTTTCAAACGCCAGGCCGGATACCTCAAGATCGGATCGCGCCTGGTCGTCCGCGGCTACAAGAAACCGGTTATCTACCCGGGCATAGGCCGTACCGAACAGATTTTCCGCCAATTCGGCGTCTTCGAGACTATTTATAGAAACAAGTCCCAGATCCTGGGCGGATACGGACGCGGTCATCAGCAACAGAACTGTAAGCAGTATCGCCTTGCACAGTCTGGTATTCATGTTTTGCTCCCTGCGAAGTGAGAAGAACTCGGCTACCTCTATAACGAAAGGACACGGCCAATCGTTCGAATCTAGGCGGCCGGACCCTCAGGGGTGAGTAGAACTTACGTTTAAGATAGCTAAAAAGGGGAGTTCGTCAAGATCGAAGACCGGCGAGGCGGAATTAGAGATTGATTCCCTTCTGGATCGGCCTGAATTCGGTCTTTGTCTCCTTCTTCGAGTCGGGGCGAAGCGGCGGAGTCTGCCCCTCGGGGGTTGAGGGATATTCTCTCGGGGGAACAAGCGTCTTGTTGTTAGCCGGTGCCGTGTATGAGACGGTTATCTGGAAGTCCTTCATGTTCTGGGCCAGCATTTTTTGCCGCTCCGGGTTCTTGGAGACTTGGGCGCTTGAATTGGCCAGTGTAAAAACGAATTCCGGATTGGAAGAGTGCACGTGGACAGCTTTGATCTTTTGTTTGCTGAGAGACTTCTTGATAAAACGCAGCAGTGAGAAAAAGGCCCCGAATTCGAGATCGACCGGACGCCCCTGGGCGCGGCATTTGAACAGAACGCCGTAGCCGGGGATTGAAAAGAGGATCATCCCTCGCGCAAAACCGTTTGCCTCCAGATAGGCCTCCATCTGCGGGTGCACGAACGAGGAGATATGACATTCAACAGGGGCAGCTTTCTTCATGCCCGAACAGGCAGCAACAACAGTGCCACCTTGCACCCTACAGCCTATAGCCCTGTTTTACAGCGTGTTACACCGATCGGCTACCGACCCTGCGAACGATGAGCGGCATTTGATTTCATCTTTATTGAAGCCGTGGGCTCAACTTTAGTCCAGGGATTCCGCCAACCGGGCGGCCAGTTCCGGCTTGGCCTCAATGTACTTGCCGGTCGCGGAGGCATATTTCGCTCCATCGTCTCCGGTCACCTCCCCCTCCGTGAAGTAGATCTTCCCCTTACAACGGGTTACCCGCCCCGCGAAGTTCAGCTTGTCGCCGACGGCTACCGGCCGATGGTAACGCACGGTCATCTCAGCGGTGACGGCGTATATATCGCCGGCCAGGATCGCCTTGATCATAACTTCGTCCAGCAGCGTCGCGATGATACCGCCGTGGTAGATTCCATGATAGCCTTCGTATGCATCGTCGGCCGTGATGCAGGTGGTAGCTTGCTTCCCGTCGAAGAGAAATTTGGCCTTGAGGCCGTGGCTGTTTTCGTCGCCGCAGACGAAACAGCGGCTGTATTTCACGATTTCTTTCATCAGGCCTTTGATAAGCAGATTGTGCGGCTGTGTCAACGAAGGACAAAAAAAAGCCCGGCTGATGCCGGGCTTTGATCGCAATCTATATCTGTACGAATCTACTGGGCGCAGAGCTCGTCTTCGTACGAAGTGTTCAGGTTTTCCTTGACGACGTCGACCTGCAGACTGCCGCTCGCGAACGTCACGTTGTACGTCCAACTGGTGAGGATCGGCGGGAACGAGTTCTTCTGATAGCTGTGTTCGACGGTCACCTCGGCGGTACCCGCACAGGGACAGCCGGTATCCCAACTGCTGCCGTCTTTGGCTACCTGGGCATCGGTAACAGCGATCTGGATATCCCAGTTCTGCCAGAGGGTGGAATCCTCGAAGATGTGCTTTGAGGAGAGAGCTACCTCGAAAGTGCCGGCAACCATAGCCGTGTCGCTGTCGGTTCCCGTGAAGCCGAGATCGCCATCGAGCGAAATGTTGCCAAAATCGGCCGAGGTGTCGGTGGCGTTGCTGACAAAGGCGTGTTTGTAAACAAGACCGTCGGCGCCGAGAGCGTCGTCAAGGACGTCGTCGCCGGACCGGTATTGCATGGAATCGACCCGGAGGTCGCCCAGAGAAACACCCAGATCACCGACTACCCAGACGTACCAGCCGTCGGAAACTTCGGCATCTTCACCCGGCAGTGTGACCAGTCGAAGATCGCTATCGCCGTTTTCGAGACCGCCGGAACTCTTGACCTGCGACATGCTCAGGCCGGTTTCGAAGTGAGATACGACCGAGTCGAGCTGGACGTGGACCTGAGCCGTCACCATGTCGAGCATCTGATTGGTCGGATCGGTGTTGCGGTTCGTGGTCGGCTGATCGTCATCGCTGGAACAACCACTAAGGATCAATCCGAAGGCGACCAGGGCTGTCAATCCCGTCAGGATCAACGATTTGCGGAAACGCATGTTGCGACTCCTTTCGTCTTTTCTCGTTCCAACCGGCGGGACAATCCGAAGACTATTTCAACAGATACGCCATAATGGCTTTCTGAATATGCAGCCTGTTTTCAGCCTGGTCGAAGACCACTGATTGGGGACCGTCCATTACCTCGTCGGTAATTTCTTTTCCCCGCTCAGCCGGCAAGCAGTGCATGGCAATCGCCTTTGGATCAGCCCTTTCCAGCAGAACTTTATTTAATTGAAATCTCCGTAGTTTCTCTTCTTTTTCCTCAGCCAGGTGTTTTTGGCCCATAGAAGCCCACACATCTGTATACAGTACATCGGCACCCGCCACAGCTTCTTTAGGATCATCAGTAATCATGACAGCACTGTCGGCGTTGGATTTCGCCTTTTCCAGCAGGGTTTTATCGGGCGGAGTACCCGCGTCGGTGGCTACCCGGAAGTCAATGGGGATCAGAGAGGCCAGATTCAGCCAACTGTTGGTGATATTGTTGCCGTCGCCCAGATACGCTACCGTGTACCTCTCCTTTTTCTCCAGATGCTCTGTCATGGTGAAATAATCGCCCATGATCTGACAGGGATGGACTAAGTCGGTAAGGCCGTTGACAATCGGAACGGAGGCATGTTTCGCAAGTTCCTCGACGTCGGACTGCTTGAAGGTCCTGATCATTATCAGCCCTACGTAGCGAGAGAGAACCCGGGCGGCGTCCGCCACGGACTCGCGCTGTCCCAGCTTGATTTCGTTGTCGGTCACATAGAGAGCGTTGCCTCCCAATTCGCTGATGCCGACCTCGAAAGAGATCCGGGTGCGTAGAGAAGCTTTGGTGAATATACAGGCGGCTGATTTGCCTTCGAGAGGCTTAGGGGCTATCTCTTTGGTTTTCATCCGACGACACAGGTCAAAAACCTCTTTCACCTCGTCGGAAGTGAAATCTGTGATCTGGCAAAGTGAACGAGCCATGTTTCCTCCTAACGGACTTTGGGAATCGGTCAAAATTTCCGCCAATAAAGGCTTAGTTGCAGGCGAAGTCAAGGGTTGTGAATTGGGCCCGGCGCGAACTGCAAGGAAACCTCTCCGGGGGAGTTTTTCTTGACTTGAATCAAGGTAGAAGGTATTGGTGGGGGCGATCTTACGGGCGACAAGACGACGCCCTTGTAGCACCTGGCGCAGCGGTCGAGAGCGGCCTCGCCGGGGTTCGGTCAAACACTCAGGAGGAATTTGGGGATGAACAAGTATCTTTTATCGTTTCTTACGCTTCTAATCTTCGGAAGCCTAACCGCGACGGCTTACGCCGAGACCGAATACGAGATATCGGGACAGGTCAGGGTGCGTAACGAGTTCGACGAGAAGTTCCTGGGGCGCGATTATTATACCAGGAGTTTTCAGATTTTGAGAACGCGAATAACCGTTGATGCCACTGTCGATTCAAACGCTCACGCCTTTGTCCAGTTTCAGGACAGCCGCATGTTCGGTGACAGGGACCTGTACGGAAACTTGCAGTCGGGCACGCTCAACGACGGCAGGAACGTCGATATCCATCAGGCGTACATACAGGTTGATCGCGTCGCCGTCGATGGTCTCGGGGGGAAAGCCGGAAGGTTTGAGTTCAATCTGGGCAATCAGCGTGTTTTCGGCGCGGTCGGCTGGCACAATGTTGGGCGCTCCTGGGAAGGCGTGCAGGTCTGGTACGAGCGTCCAGGATACCAGGTCACGGGCTTTTATTTGAAGGCATATGAGAGGAACCATACTCAGTTTCACCGGGATTATGACATCTACGGGGGAGTTCTCGCAATTGAATCCCTGAACCTGGAACTGTTTGGAGCCTATGAGTGGAACGCCGAACGCGGGCTCAACAGCAACGCCCTCAATCGCATAAGCCTTGGCGGCTACCTGAAGAGACAGCACCACCAGTTTGATTTGGAAGCGAACGCCGTCTATCAGACCGGAGATATGGACGACGTTGATATCGCCGCCTATATGGTCACCGGTGAAATAGGCTACACCTTCCAGTGTGACAGAAAAACACGACTTGCCCTTGGGTTCGATATTTCTTCGGGCGATGACACCCCGAACGACTCCGAATCCAAGACCTACAACAACCTGTACTACACCGGCCACAAGTTTCGCGGACACATGGACTATTTTCTGTCCTCGAACACAGCCGGTCTCATGGACCTGATGTTCCGGGCACGGACGAATCCGGCCAAAGGCTGGGTGCTGAAAACCGACTTTCACTACTTCATGACGGCTCAGGACTACCTGGACCCATACGAAAACGCCTTGACCTCGGATGTAGGCTTGGAGATCGATGCTTCCGTGGTCACGACGCGGATCAAGGGAATCACGTTTGCCACGGGTATCTCGGTATTCCTGCCGCAGGAGTCTTTTGTTCGACTGAATACGGGGAACCCGCTCCTGACCGAGTCCGACCCAACTTGGTGGGTCTACAACCAGGCGACGATGGA
>JAAERE010000222.1 GCA_024230675.1 bacterium
CGCGACGGCTTCGTAGACGCAGCCTCCGCCAACTATACTTCCGGCAGTATATCCGTCTTCCTGAGTCAGGGCGATGGTTCACTTTCCGCCGGCGTTGAATACGTCGCCGGCATCGAATGCTGGGGTATATGCACGGCCGACCTCAACCGGGATCAGCATCCCGATTTGGTGGCCTCGAACTACGGAAGTGGCAGTGTTTCAGTCTTCCTGAACAACGGAGATGGGACGTTCGCTGAAGAAGCCGGCTATTTGGTCGGAGATCATCCGCATCCCGTAACGGCGGCGGACGTGGACGGTGACGGATATCAGGACATCGTGACCGCCAACTATCCTGACAGCAGCGTATCCGTCCTGATCAACGAGGGAGACGGGAGATTGGCCGCACCCGTGAAGGTATCGGTCGGGGCCGGCCCGATAGCTGTTGCAGCCGTCGATCTGGACGGCGATGGTGATCTGGACCTGGCTGTGTTAGAAAAACAGGCCAGCAGCCTGACACTCTTCGAAAACGACGGAGCCGGTGGATTTAGTGCCGGGCACACATATGGAGCCGGTGGCTATCCTTACGCATTGGCTGTCGGCGATTTTGACGGCGATCATGACCCGGATCTGGCTGTTGCCCATCAACACACAACCGACATTACTATACTGAGCAACGACGGTTTGGGCAGTCTCGCAGTAACCGGGGGCTTCCAGGTTGATAATGGGACCTACTCGCTGGTAGCGGCTGATATAGACGGCGACGGTGATCTGGATATGGCCGCGGCCTGTCTGAACCAGGACGGGATTAACGTGCTGTTCAACGACGGCACCGGGGATTTCGGAGCAAATAGGAAGAGGTACTCCGTCGGGGACGGTCCGGTATGGGTTGCTGCGGCTGACCTCAACGGCAGCGGGAGAATGGACCTTGTTACGGCCAACGCCTTTTCCAGCAACATCTCGGTGCTGCTCAACCTGTATTGCGTTGACTCGGACGGGGACGGTCTCGGCGACCCTGGTGTCCTGGAAAATGACTGTCTTCCGGACAATTGCCCCAGAGACCACAATCCGGATCAGGCTGACGGCGACGGCAATGGTATCGGGGACGTGTGCGAAACTTGCTGTGTTCCGCCTACAAGAGGCGACTGCGACCAGTCAGGATCTGTTGATATCTCAGATGTTTCGATTCTTATCGACAACCAGTTCCTGTCTATGACGCCGCTGGCGTGCGAGGACGAGGCGGATCTGGACTTCTCAGGGGTGGTTGATATTACCGATTTGTCGCTGCTTATCGACAACCAGTTCCTGTCCCTGACTCCGCTGGGAGCCTGTCAATAGGGGGCGCGCAGGCGAAACGCAGATATTGCCTTTCGGAGGTCCAGAAAGCGGCTATTCCACAAAGGGATGGCCGCTGGCAGTCCTCATGATTCGGCCTGACGCTTGCGGCAAAGAGTGAAGGGAGTATTCAGGTCGGCGCTGTGCGGTGCTCCAGAGGGGTTTTCGGGCCTGGGAGCACTGTTTCGGCCCATCGCACAGAGAGTTTGACTGATTAATAGTCTAGATTTTTATTGACTGTTCCTTGGGCAGGTCCTATAATTTATGGTAGTAGAAAGTACGGAACTGTTTGAAAACAGGCCTTTTCTGGAAAATATAGGTGGGAGGTGAGAACTAGAAATCTTGTTAATGTACAATTGTCTTTAAACGAATTGTGAAAATTTACGTTTTTCCTAAAACGGAGGCTCTCTAAGAGATGAATGCAAAACTGTTTACATTGCTGTTAGCATTGATGCTTCTGGCTGTTTCGGCCTCGGCCCAGCAATCTCCCAACGACGAAGGCGCGTACGACTCCATGATCTTCGAATGGGTGCACCAGCCTGATGTTGTCAACGGAGATTCAACTGCTATCGCTGAGTTCTACATCTTCAACGACGTTGATACTCTCGGTAGCGCCTCGATCGGCCTCAAGTGGGACTTCCCGAGCCTGATAATGGATTCGGCGAAAATGAGCCCGACGGCTGATGCGGCGTTTGATTTCCTTGCGGTGATCTACCGGAATAATCTCCTTGATTCGACGAACTTCTACCAGGTCTTCCAGTTCAGCGGCACCCGCCTGTTTAGCGATGGCCTGATCAATTCTCCGACGCGTCAGTTGGCGGCCACCTACTGGTTCCACGTAGACGCCATGACCTGGTCGGACACTATTACAGTGGATTCCTTCCAGTTCAGCACCGGCACCAACCTGACTTTCGTCGACAACCACAGCAGCCCGCACGTTCCTTATTGGGAAAACGGCGCGATTCTGTTGGATGTCTCTGACGTCACTCCGAACGGCCAGGACAACCTGCCGACCGAGTTCGCTCTTGAGCAGAACTATCCCAACCCGTTCAACCCGACCACGACTATCAAGTTCGACGTGCCGGTGAAGTCGCACGTCACACTGGACGTCTTCAACGTGCTGGGTCAGAAGGTGACTACGCTGGTCAACGAGGAATTGCCCCCTCAGAGCTATACCAAGAACTGGGACGGTCAATCCGACGGCGGAAATCAAGTAGCATCCGGTATCTATTTCTATCGCCTGAGCGCGGGTGACAACGTTGTCTTGACAAAAAAGATGATGCTTCTGAAATAGCTGCCCGAGTAAATCCAACCCCCCGCGCAGGCGGGGGGTTTTTTTTTGACAAAAGAACTTCGCGGTAAAAGGCCGCCAATCCAGTCCCGTTTTTAACGTCTTGCTGAACAGTCGGTTAGACGTTTTGTGTTGACTTTTGAGGGCCGGTATCTTATCGTATAGGTTCGCATGGAGCTGACCTGTAACCTTAAGCTGTTGACGTATAAGGACTTATATGCTCGGAGTGATCGGCAACAAATTCTCGATCGGCAAAGAAACTTACCATCCGTATTCTGCTGAATTACACTACTTTCGAATCGACAAGCGCTATTGGTCCATCTGTTTCGAGCGGATCAAAAGAGCCGGATTTCGGATTATTTCTACTGCCGTTCCCTGGAACGTCCATCAGGACGATTCCAAACACGTAGATTTTACTGGATTTGACGATCCGCGAAGGGATCTGATCGTATTTCTGGAGTTGGCCCGTGAGTTCGGATTCAAGGTCATACTTCGCCCCGGTCCCTGGGTCGCCGGTCAGCTACCGAACGGGGGACTGCCACGGTCTCTCTTCAATGATATCAAGGTTTTCGCCCGAGATGCCAATGGAGAGGAAATCACTCTGCCGGACTCGCACGGAGTGACCGGTGGGTATCTTCCGAGCTATCTGCACAAGAATTTCCAGTTCCACCTCAGGAACTATTTCAAGTCTTTCATCGAGACTACCAAGAATTACATCCACCCCCGTGGACCGGTGTTCATGGTTGAACTGGACTATGAGACCTCTTTCGGCCGGATGCTGGAGCCGGACTCGGCGGACTACAACCCGGAAGTAACAGCCGCCTATTACCCGGTTTTCCTGCAGTCACGATACGAGGAAGTCAAGAAGCTCAACGCTACTTACCGCGAGAAAAATGAGAGCTTCGAGACCGTTGAGCCGCCCCGGAAGTTCACGGAGCTCACTCTGAAGCAATATCCCAAGATTATGGACTGGTTCCGTTATCGGGAGTACGTCCTTAATGAGTATCTTACGATGCTTGAGGACATTTTTAAGTACTATACGGTAGAGCCGCTTTTCTATCGCTCGCTCTATTTCCGCCCGGGCGATCTCCTTCCTGCTTTTGACCTGGTGCCGGAAGACCGCTCGCCCTTCCTGGGAAGCAACATTTTTCCGGAGGGAAGCTATTTCGATTTGTGCAACAAAGCCCGCTTCCTGAAGGCGGAGTATGGTTTTGCCTTTGCCTCGTCGTTCGCCTCCGGCTCGGCCGCGGCTGATCCGAGGCACGAGGAGGAGATAGCCCCGATCGGCGACAATATTCGCCGCTTCTATTTTGCGGCCGGACTGGCCTCGGGCTTCAAGGGCATGAACCATTATATGTTTGTCGATCGCGACCATTGGTACGGCGCCCCCTTACGCCAGGACGGCACCGTCACACCAGGTTTTGAGGTCATCAAGGATTTCAACCTCGGTCTGTCGGAGTTGGATTTCGACGAGATGGATGCCGAGCCGGATATAGCCGTACTGGGCAATCGGATACATTACTGGATGAGAGAGACCAAGGGGGCCGGCGAATTTGAGTATGTGCACCGGCTGTTCGATGAAACCGCTGTCGGTATCTGTCGGGATCTCATGCGCCTGCGCCTGAACTACGGCATCCGCGAGAATCGCGACTATGCCAGCATGAGGAAATACAAAATACTGATAGTGCCCTCGACCGAAGTTATGGCCGAGGCCGACCAGGAAGCCTTGATCGAACTGGCCAAGGCGGGCGTCACGATCATAATGTGCGGCGTCATGCCCCGGTACGACGAGACCTTCCGGGACTGCCAGATACTGGCCAAGCACTTCCGGATAAAAACGACGATTGATTATCGCATTACGAACATCACCCACAAGGACGGTACTTTCCCCGGCTATACCTACGGCTCTATCCGGACGACCGACGACAGCAAGGTCAAGAAGCTGGTTAAGGCGGACGAAAAGGTCGTGGCGGTTTGCTCGACGCGGTTCAAGGGTACTTTCTACCTGTTTTCGTTCGATATCGCTTCCGGTGGAAATCACCAGAAGCTGTCCTATATCGAGTCGGTTCTCTCCAGCCTCGGGGCCGAGTCTTATCTGTTCTGCAGCGATCCGTCGGTCGGTGTCTCGTTCCAGATGGGCAAGAAGAAGGGCGTCCTGATCGTTACCGCTCCGCCTCCGGGAGAGCTTTCCGACGGCTTCGAGTCGCCGCGGAAGGAGATTATCGTGCGGGCCGATCTCAGGCAGGCCGGCTTCTCATCCGCTCGGTTGAAATTGACCAACATTCTCGACGGTGAAGAGGCCGAGCCGATCAATACGACAGCCAAGGAGCTTCGGGTGGGCATTCCTCTGGACATAGAATTCCCCGACGGTCTGGTGTTTCTGGTCGAGAAGAGATAGTTCGACCGCCGTTAGCTTATGATACAACAAGGCCTTATGCGCAAGGCGATCAATCCGGGCGCCGTCCTGGCGCTCGTGCTGCTGATTCTGATCGGTGGCTGTGATTCCGTCAAAGTAACCAGATGTTTTACCACCGGAGCGGTGGCTTCGGGTTCGGCCGTAGCCTCCGAGGTAGGCAGTGAGGTTTTCCGGCGCGGCGGGAACGCCTTCGACGCCGCCGTTGCGGTCGGCTTCGCGCTGGCTGTGGTCAAACCTCAGGCCGGCAATATCGGCGGCGGCGGGTTTGCCGTTGTTCGCGAAGGTCAGACCGGGCAGGTTGCGGCTCTCGATTTCAGGGAAACGGCTCCCAAGGCGGCCGCACGCGATATGTACCTCAACGACAGCGGTGAGGTAATCGAGAATCTTTCGACGGTTGGGGCTTTGTCGGCCGGTGTTCCGGGAACGGTTGCCGGACTTCATGCCCTGTGGGAGAAATACGGCACCATGCCGTGGGAGGATCTGGTGACGATTGCGGCCGAGCTGGCCGACACCGGCTTTGTCGTGGCGGTTTCGCAGGCCGAGATGCTTTCGGACTACTACGTCCCCCTATCGGAGTTTCCGGAAACCAAAACGTTGCTTTATCCCGCCGGTCGTCCTCCGCAGGCAGGCGATCGCCTGGTTCTGAAGGATCTTGCCGGGACGCTCTTTCTAATAGCCGCCGAGGGTCCCCGGGCTTTTTATACCGGTCACACTGCCGACCAGATAGTCGCCTGCATGGAAAAAAACGGCGGCCTGATTACTGCAGAAGACCTGGAGGAGTACCTTCCTGTCTGGCGTCGGCCGGTGCACTTCTCGTTCGATTCTCTGGACGTTTACGGTATGCCTCCCCCCAGTTCCGGCGGTATTATTTTAGGCCAAATGCTAAAGCTGCTGGAGCCGTACGATCATTCCAGCTTCACCTCGAGGTCGCCGGAGCAGATCCACATGTTCTGCGAGGCCGCCCGACTGGCCTATGCGGATCGCGCTGAACATCTGGGTGATCCGGAATTTTATGACAATCCGTCGGGCCTGTTGGACAGCACTTATCTGGCCGAAAGGAGGCGCAAGCTCCCGCTTGAGACCGCCGGCGTATCCGCCGACGTGCGGGCCGGAAATCCCCTCAAATACGAATCCGACCAGACCACTCACTTTTCGGTTTGTGACACCGACGGCAATATGGTCGCGATCACAGTTACGCTGAACGCCAATTTTGGCTCCAGGCTGGCTGTTGACGGGGCCGGATTCCTGCTCAATTCTGAGATGGATGACTTCGCTATTAAACCGGGACACCCCAACCTGTGGGGGCTAGTCGGTTCCGAGGCCAACAAGATCGAATCGGGCAAGCGTATGCTTTCATCCATGTCGCCGACGCTGGTTCTCAAAGGAGACCGCCCGTTCCTGGTCCTCGGCTCCAGAGGCGGCTCGAAGATAATCACGGCCGTCGCCCAAGCGATAATCGACTGCAGCCGATTCAAACTCCCCCTGCTGGAGATCATGTCCCGCCCCAGATTCCATCACCAGTGGTTGCCCGACGTTATATTCTTCGAAAAAGGCGGATTGACTGAGGCAACTCGGCAGAAACTGATCGACAAGGGACACGAGGTCCGGGAGCGGTCAGCCTACGGGGGGTTGCACATGATTATGATAGATGCCAGCGGTCTGCTGTGTGCCGTCGCCGATCCGCGTGACGAAGGCGCTGTGGCCGGCTACTGAGGACCGGGCGTCGAACTCTCTTTCGAATCTCCCAGGAATTCAGCTCGCTTGCGACAATGTCGGATACCCAGGATAATAGCTCCCGCACCGGTTATTGTGGTCAGGAGGAATATCAGGTAGCCCACATAAGGCAAAGCAAAAACCAGCGTCAGCACCAGCAGTCCCAGTAACATGGATGACTTGCTTAGGATTTTTGCCTCCGGCCGCCACAACCGGATTAGCAGGTACCCGACCAGCAGGCCCACGATAATTTTGCCCGAGTAGAGAATGATGCCTCCTGAGACGGAGACAAAACTGGATATGGGGATCATGAGGGTAGAGATCACCAGGACAAAAACACCCACCACGGCATAGTCGCCGCTCAGCAGGACGGTACCTATTAGCATCGCCATAAGGGATGAAACCAGCACAAGAATGCAGAAAGTCAATACCAGCAGGCCAAGAACACCGGCCGCCAGGGCGACTGAAAGGCGCTTGCGCAACTGACTGAAAGATTCCTCGGCGTAGGGCCGGAAGAGCTTGAGAACGATTATGCCGAACAGGAAGGCGGCGAACAGAGAGGCAAACTTAAAAGTCACTTCCACCAGGTAGCTGGTCTCGTCTTCCGCGGCAGCTTCGGGCCTTTTCCAGATAACTTCACCGGCCACGGTGACGCCGCCCGCCAGTTCAAGGGCGTCCTCCTCTGCGGCGATGTAGGTGATATTGCCGTTTATGACGGCCGGCGGAGCCACCGTCGCCTTGCCGCCTTCAAGCGAAAGATCACCGTCTATTTGAGCCGTGATATGGACTCGGTTGGCGGCGCACTCGACATCGCCCCGGATAATTCCGTCCAACGTGACGTTGTCGGCACCGATTGAGACATCCTTCTCGACCACCGCCCCCTGGCCCAGGGTAACAGCGCTGCCAAAAGCCACAATCGAGCGACCCACGAAGCCGTTGACGGTGAGTCTCTCCCCTGCAAAACGCAGCGAGCCCAGAATCTGACCGGAATGGTCGATATAGCGCCCGGCCAGATTGGCTGAGCCGCCCACCTGACCATTTATCGAAGTCTGGTAGCTGGCGGCGGTGACATCGCCGGTGATGGTACCGTCGATTCGAATCTGATTGCCGGAAGCATAGAAATCATCGTCGATATTGTGCAGGTTGGATATGTGGACGTCGTCACCGCTGCGGAAGGTGGAGCCAAGAGCTGAAGCCGCCCCTGAAACCACGGCCAGGACGGCTATCAACACGAACCATTTGGAGACGGGATTTTTCATACACAGCCTGCTCATAACTTCACTTCCCCGTGCCTACTTAGTACTACGCTCCCTGATGCCGACAAGTTGCCTGTCCTCCAGGTTCCTGGCAACTAAAAAGACCCGTCGGCCGCCCCCGGTTGTTTTTGCCTTTGCTTTCGTCAGTACCAGTTAGCATACTGATCTCTCGATGGTCCTCTCGCTGTACATACTCGTTCCAGCCGCCGCTCTTGGCGTTCTCGTGGGCTGGGCTCTGAGATCCCTGCGGTATACATTCGGGTATTTGGCCCTTGTGATCTCTATCGTTCTGGCTGCGTTGGGGATCGGTATCACCTTTGATGGCTCTTCCCGCCTGGAAGCCGGATTTGAAAGCCGTAACTGGCCCGTGGTGAACGGCGTAGTGATTGAGTCCCGGGTGGAAGGCTCCCGCGCTTTTCACCCCAGGATAATCTACGAGTACACGGTCGAAGGCACCCTTTTTAGAGACAGCACCGCGCTCCAACAACCAAGTTTTGGGGGAAGGCGCCGAAGAAAAGAGGTGGCCGAGACAGAGAAGGATCGCTTTGAGCCGGGGCAGGAGGTCGCCGTTCACTATGATCCGAAGGATCCCGCGCGCTCCAATCTCGGCCGTTTTCTGCACTGGTCCGACTACGGCCGCACCGGCACCGGCGGGGTTCTGTTTGGCGTCGGCCTGTGTTTTATGACACTCTATCTCTTCGGACGCCGCCGCTCCTCCTGACAATCCGGACGGACTTTTGAGTTTACGGAAACTGGGTCAGTTTGTATGTTGCATGCGGACCTTCACCTGACCGAGGGACTGACACTGGAGTGACTGCATGAATGTCCTGGTATATATCTTCGGCGCGGCCGTCTTTTTCATCCTGGCTTTCCGTATCTACGGGAAGTACATAGCTCGCCAGATAGGTGAAGACGCCGAACGACCCACTCCGGCGACAGAGATCAACGACGGTCGGGATTACGTCCCCACGCGTCCCTCGGTTCTTTTCGCTCATCATTATGCGACTATCGCC
This sequence comes from bacterium, assembly GCA_024230675.1. Lineage (GTDB taxonomy): Bacteria > Zixibacteria > MSB-5A5 > GN15 > FEB-12 > JAAERE01. The sequence goes on from JAAERE010000222.1 coordinate 9,001, forward strand.
GGGGCCGGACCAATTGTCGGGCCCACGCTGGGTATACTGTACGGTATAGGACCCGCCTGGCTGTGGGTAGTGATCGGCGCGGTCTTTTTCGGGGCAGTCCACGATTTCGTGGCCCTGTTTGCCTCGGTCCGAGAGCGCGGCTGTTCAATGGCCGAGATCGCTAAAAAGGCTCTGGGGCCGACCGGTTTCCTGTTGTTTATCGTTTTCACCATCATTCTCATAGTCCTGGTGACGTCGGCCTTTCTCTCCCTGACTGCGATTTCTTTGACTTCGGTGATGCCACTCTCAGATTTTGGCCTTGATGAATCCCAGACGATGCTTCGTACCGAGGTAATCAACGGTCAATCACACGGCGTGATAGGCGGCATAGCCTCCAGTTCGGTAATCGTGATAACGCTTCTGGCTCCGCTGCTGGGCTATCTGGTAACCAAAAGAGGCCTGAAAACTTTGTGGGCCTACGCCTTTGCAGCCGGCATATGTTTCTTCTCCATTTGGGTAGGGTTCTACTATCCGGTGACGATGTCCCCAACCGGTTGGATGATCGTGATTGCGGTGTACACTCTCTTTTCCTGCCAGGTCCCCGTGTGGGTGATCCTGCAGCCTCGAGATTTTGTCAATGTCCAGATTCTCTACGCCGGCATGGCTGTAATGCTCACCGGGCTGGTAGTTGGCGGATTCAACGGTCTGACGGTAGAGTACCCGGTTTCCAACCTGACCGTGGGGGCGGAAAAGATGGGGCCGGTCTGGCCGTTTCTATTTATAACCATCGCCTGCGGTGCCATCTCCGGATTTCATTCCCTGGTAGCGGGCGGGACCTCTTCGAAACAGCTGGCTCGCGAAGGCCACGCCCGGGCGGTCGGTTATGGGGGGATGCTTCTCGAAGGTATGCTCGCGGTCCTGGTTCTGGTGGCGATCAGCTCCTCGCTGAACTATACCGACTACATGGCTATTGCCTGGCCGGAAGTAGGCAGGGGAAACCCGATACTGGCCTTTGCGCTCTCTATGGGACACCTGCTGAACAATTCTATAGGCATCTCCCTGGCATTCGGTTCGGTTATAGGGATTTTGATTGTCGAAGGTTTCCTGATTACGACGCTGGATTCCGCTGTTCGCCTCAACCGGTATCTGTTCGAGGAATTCTGGAAGACTGTTTTTCCGAATCCTCCGGCGATCACACGGAAATTCTGGTTCAACTCCGGGCTGTCGGTCTTTTTCATGCTCCTGCTGGCGTGGAATCAGGGATACAAACTGATCTGGCCGCTTTTTGGCGCCACCAACCAGTTGCTGGCAGCTTTGACTCTCATTTCGGTCACTGTGTGGCTCCACCGGGCCGGAAAAAGGACCTGGTACACGCTCTTGCCGGCGGCGGTCATGATTATAACTACAATTGCCGCATTGAGTTATTATCTGGTCGTCAAATACCTGCCGACCGGGAATTTGCTGCTAATATTAACGGATTCGATCCTGCTGGCCCTGGCAGTAGGAGTGTTGGTTCTGTCCATCAGGGAACTGGTCCACGGTCGACCCAGTCCCGACACCTCCTTTTCTGCATAATCCGTTCTACCACAATAAATTCTGTCCGACGTCGGCCGATAAACGGTCTATAGTCTGGTACCATAATGAAACTGTTTCTAGATCGTAACAAAACCCTGCTTCCGAGGATTGACGTCATCTTCCTGTTGACCAGGATTATGACCTTTCTGGTAATAAGCTGGTTTGGGCTTTTTGGCGACTACGCCCAGGGCGACGCCCGGCTGTTTCTTGTGGTCTCAGCCACCTATGCAATTCTGATAATCATCTTTTTCGCCTCCATGCGGGGAAAATTCGACCTCAAACTGGCCTATCTTGGTACGGTGATCTACGACATGATATTCCTGCCGTTGTTCACTATTTACACCGGCGGGCTGGATTCGTCCTTCTACCTGCTGTTTTTCCTAACGGTTTCGGTGGCGGCCTATGTGCTGACGTTTTACTTCGCTTTTGCCGTGACCTTCCTATCCTGTGCCAGCTACGTGGCGGCAGTTTTTTCGCAGCTTACAGTTGACGACGTTTTCAGCTTCTCGATCAGAATAGGCTTCATGTGGATCAGTTTCCTGGCTCTGTCGTACGTCTCTCAGTATATGCGCAAATCCGAGCAGCGCCTCTTGAAGCTTTTTGACACGCTCAACATGCGTACGTCTGAGCTGGAGAAGTCCCAGGCCCAACTGGAAATGATTTACGAGAATACGCGCATCCTGGCCTCGATTCTTGAACCCGAGAACGTTGTGCGCGAAGTCATGCGCATTATGGGCCAGACTCTGCAATACGGAAATTGTGCGCTGGTGCTTATAGCCAAGAACGGTGAGTATTATTACCGGGCCCGGAGTATCAACGGCAACCCCAGTTTTCATCGGAAGGCATTTCGCGTCGCACCGACCGATCTGCTCTCCAAAATAGCTGTACAAGGGGGGGCGATCCGGGTCAAGGACCTGGGGGATCGGGAAGACTATGACCCCATGAACGAGAACGCCCGATCTCTGATTATTTCGCCGATGAATACGCACGGCGAAACCAAGGGTCTCCTGGTGGCGGAATCGACCGAGAAAGAGGCCTTCAGTGATCGCGACGAGCAAATGCTGTCGGTGGTCGCCCGCTCGGCCGGTCTGGCGCTCGAAAACGCTGACCTCCACAAGCGCACCGAAGAGATGTCCATAATTGATGAGTTGACCGGATCGTTCAACTATCGTTACTTCATACAGAAGTTCCAGGAAGAAAAGAAACGTGCCGTTCGCTACGACCTGCCCCTGTCCATCATCATGGTGGATATCGACTGGTTCAAGAAACTCAACGACGGTTACGGTCACGAAGTAGGCAACATCGTCCTGAAATCGCTGGCCGGGGTGATTCAGGGCTGTATCCGCGATGTTGACATATTCTCTCGTTACGGCGGTGAGGAGTTTGTGGTTATCCTGCCGCAGACGCCACAGTCCGAGGCCGTCCACATAGGCGAGCGCATCCGCGAACAAGTTGAAAACCATGTAATAGACGCCGGGACTTCCGGCAAACTCAAGATAACCGTTTCGGTGGGCGTCAGTTCGTTCCCCGAAAACGGTCGCTCAGAAGAAGAGCTCGTATCGGTGGCCGACCAGGCGCTGTATCAGGCCAAGGATTCCGGCAAGAATCTGGTACGAGCGGTGTAAGAACAGATGGTATATATATACATACTGGGAGACCGCTCTGGCGGGGAGATATGATGAAAGAGATTCTAGGAAAAATCGGTCAGCTGTTTGTCATGGGCTTTCAGGGAGAGAGACCGTCAAAACACTTCCTGAATTTCGTGGATGAGGAACAGATCGGGGGCTTTATCCTCTTCGAGGAAAACTGCCGGACCTACCTGATGGCTCGCGAAAACCTCGAATTGCTGCGCTCGCACTGCCGTTCGTTCGTGCCGTTCATGGCGGTCGATCAGGAAGGCGGGCGGGTCTGCCGCCTCAAAGGCGCCCCGGCCGAGTTCAGGTCTCCCTCGGAATACGCCCGCGACAACGCCGTCGAGCGATTTGTCGAAGATTACTCTCGCTCAATGGTCCTTTTGGATTCGCTGGGGTTCAATCTCAATCTGGCGCCGGTGGCCGATATAGGACTGGACAATAACAACGGTTGTCTGCTCGGGCGTACGCTGGGCGACACGCCGGAACAGGTTGCTGAATTCGTCCGGGCAGCCGTCGGCGTGACAAAACGCCAGGGTATGCTCTCCTGCCTCAAGCACTTCCCCGGTCTGGGCGCCGCCGCAGTGGACCCGCACGAATCCACTTCCTCGGCTGACTACGACGAACTGATCTGGCGCCAGAGAGAGAAAATCCCCTTTGCCGAGGGGATCGATGAGGGCGCTGATCTGGTTATGACAACTCACCTCAGGCTTCCAAAAATAGACGACAAGATGGTTTCCCACTCCGAAAAAATAATCTCGGAGCTGCTTCGAGAAGAGCTGCACTTTGATGGACCGGTGATCACCGACGATCTCACCATGAAGGGTGCCGCCGAAGTTGGCGATATCGGCGAGCGAGCGGTCGCGGCCTTTAACGCCGGACACGACCTTCTGCTTTTCGGTGCCAATTACGAGGAAACCGTCCGCGCATTCGACTATTTCGTGGACGCCGTCCGCAGAGGCGAAGTCCAGAGCGGGCGCTTGAGCAGCGCACTGGACCGTATAGCCGGGCTGAAGTATAAGCTGGAACACTCAATGGCGCGCTGAAAAGATGCTCAAACGGCTGCTAAACAAGAAACAACTGGTGGTGCTGGGACTCAATTCCGGCACCTCGGCCGATGCTCTCGATCTGGCTGCCCTTCAAATCCGCCGCGAAGGCCGGAAGGTCACGGTCAAGTTTCTGTCCGGTCGCACCCGCCGGTATCCCGACAAGCTTCGTTCCCAGGTCATAGAGACAGCCGACTCCAACGATATCAGCCCGGACCGGATGATGTGTCTGGATAACGCCCTGGGGCAATTTTACGGCCGCGAGGCGAGCAGGTTCATCAAAAAACTGGCGGTCAACGGTACGGCGGTCGATCTCGTTGCCTCGCACGGACAGACGGCAAGGCATCTGCCGCAGCGGTCCCGAACGGCCGGGTTCACGGTTAACGGGAGCCTTCAATTAGGTTCTCCGGCTCAGATCGCCGCCAAAACCGGTAAGATTGTGGTCGGGGATTTCCGACAAGCCGATATTGCGCTGGGGCATGAGGGCGCCCCCATAACCGTGGCCGCGATGGCTCGTCTGTTTGCGCATCCTCAGCAGTCACAACTGATTGTCAATATTGGCGGCATGTCCAACTTCTTTTACTTTCCCTCGTCACGCTCGGGCCAGCGAACGCAAGCGGCCGACTGCGGTCCCGGAAACAGCCTGCTGGACTTGCTTTCACAGAAGTTGTACGGGGAGCATTTTGACCGCAACGGCCGGCACGCCCTGGCAGGTGAAGTCTCCCAGCGACTCCTTTCGGTTCTTTTGGCCGAACCCTTTTTCGGGGACAGAGCTGTTTCCACCGGCCGCGAAGCTTTTGGCGAGAAACTGGCCGGCAAAATTCTGATCCTCGGCAAGAAACTCAGGCTACAGACAGAGGATCTCATGGCGACCACGGCCGAACTGACGGTCATGGCGGTCGTACAGCGGCTGGGACGGTTGGTGGCCGCTGATCGCAGCCTGACAAAATTATGTTTGACCGGAGGCGGTCTTAAGAACAGATTCCTGAAACGGCGATTGGCGGAGATTTTTAGCGACCTTGACGTGTGTTCGGTCAGCGAACTGGGGTTTGACCCCGATCTGGTCGAGGCCGCGGCCTATGCCGTTATGGGAGAAGCCTGCCTGCGATGTGAAAGCCTGCCGACTGTGTTTGGCAGGGGCGGCAAACAGAAACGACAACCGGTGCTGGGTATCATTGCGCAGCCACCGCAGGGAGTATAGCCGATGACATCCGCTTTTTCGAAACAGATTTCACTGAAGCGAATGAGCAAACTCTTTGTCAGAATGGCCACGGGGCTGATTATTCTCGTTCTCATGTGGAGCTGCGCCACGGTGCCGGGGCTCCAGGAGGAGACGGTTGGATCGGTGATCCGTATCCCCTTCGTGCGCGTGCTGCTGGAAGAGAAGAGCGACGATGTCACCGTGTCGGCCGACGGAGCTTTTGCGATCGAATGCCTCCATCAAGGAGAGCAGGAGATCTATTACTCCGGCAAACCGGTCAAAATCCGCAACGAGAAGCAGCGCCTTTCAGTATTCGACTATAAAGGCAACCCAATCAGGGAGAGGATTGACGAGGTCAATATCATTCCGCGCGGGGGCGGCAACAGAGTGCGTTTGCAGAAGAGTCGATATCGCGGAATCTTGAGAGTTCTGCCTCGCGGTGAAGTCACCCGCATCATAAACATCGTCTACATGGAAGATTACCTGCGAGGCGTGGTGCCTCCCGAAATAGGTCCCCGTAACGAGGAAGAAATAGAGGCGGTCAAAGCCCAGGCGGTGGCGGCCCGGACCTACGCCATGGCGCACCTGAAGCAGTACGAAGGCGAACCCTACGATATAAAGTCCAGCATTATGGATCAGCTCTACAAGGGGGTCGGCGTCGAGAACAAATTGGTCAACAACGCTATTGACGGAACCTCTGGACGAGTGCTCATGCACCATGATGACCTGATCAACGCCTATTACCATTCTACCTGCGGTGGTCGCACCGACGACGTCGCCGATGTCTGGGACAAAAAGGAAGTGGCCTATCTAAAATCCGTAGATGACGCCGCTGCCTGTTCGTGGTCCAAGTATTACAACTGGCGGGAGACTTTCACCGAGAAGCAACTCCGCGGTCGTATCGAGCAGTACCTGGCCAGCGACAGGGGACGAGATCTGCGAATCGGCCCCATCACCGACGTAATCATCGGAGAGCGCAGTGCCGGCGGCAGAATTGCCCGGCTTCGGGTCAGAACTGACAGCGATGTCTACAGTTTCCAAAAAGACCGCATCCGTTGGGTGATCGGCCGGACTTCCAACCCGGACCTGATTCTGCCCTCCGACCGCTTTGATGTAGACCTTGAACGGGACAGCAACCAGCAAATCGTACGGATCACTTTCCGCGGGCAGGGCTATGGCCATGGAGTGGGAATGTGTCAATGCGGGGCGATCGGCCATGCGCGCGAAGGCTGGAAGTTCAGCGACATTCTGACGCATTACTATACCGACGTGGCGGTAAAGAAACTGTACTAGCGATGGTTGTTAAGGTTGATTTTGGGGGTGGCTCTCTGCACTCTTACAGCATGCGCCTGTTTCTCTTTACGATTATGATTGTGTTTGGCCTGTCAACCGCTCAGGCAACGGACTACAAGTACGCCGTTGGCGGTGGCGGCGGACTGGTTAAGTTGAGCGGTGGGGATTTCCTCAGCTTCGATCCGGAACCCGCCTTTGGATTTTCCCTTGGCCATCGCCTGACGGACCGATGGCAGTTCGATATCGATTACTCCTGGTTCAAGTTCACCAACGATGTGGAGCTTGATTCCACCGGCTCCATAGGCGAGATTAGTAACAATTCACCGCTGGAATTCAAGGCGACCCGCCTTGGCGCTACATTTAGTCGTTACCTGCTGGCTTCCGACAACGTGGTCAACCTGACCGCCGGACTGGGCGGCGGGCTCCTTATCTGGAAGGCCGTTGATCCCGAATCGGGCACAACTTTCGAAGTCCTCGGCGCCAATAACGAACCAGCCGATTTTTCTGCGACCGAGTTGTTTGTGTCCGCGACGGCGGGTCTGTCCCTCAGGCCGTCGTCCCGTCTCTCCCTGGGGCTGACCGGCAGGGCGGATTATCTGACCGGGGCCGGGGCCGACCTGCAGGAAGAGCTTTCCTCAAATCGAGATCGCCTTGTGTTAGGCGCCCAGGCCAGACTGTATGTGCATTTCGGATCGACGGAAGAAGAACCGGTCGAATGGAGATCCGATCCAACCTGGGCCGCGCCCAGAGCCGATCGTACAATCCGTCCGCGGGCCGATCGCGACGGTGACAGCGACGGTATCCCGGATAGCCAGGATCGCTGTCTCCACACACCTCGCGGCGCCGTGGTGGACAACAACGGCTGCCCGGTCGATTCCGATCACGACGGTGTCGCCGACGGTCTTGACGATTGTCCGGCCACCGATGCTGCCGCTATCGGCCGTGTTGATGTTCACGGTTGTGCGGTAGATTCGGATTTCGACGGTGTCCAGGACTATCTTGACCGATGTCCGTTCAACGCCGTGGGGGCTCTGGTCGACGACTATGGCTGTCCGATCGATTCCGACGGTGATGGCGTGGCCAACGGACTTGATGACTGTCCCTACACAATGGTCGGAGTGGAAGTAGACAAGTACGGCTGTATAGATCTGGCCATGTTCTCGCAGCCCATGGTGTTGAATATCGACTACGCGCCCGGCTCTTTCGAGATTGATCCCCGCACCAAGGATCGCATTCGGCGACTGGCCGGTTTACTCAATTTTGTGACCGATATCAGAATGGAAATCAACGGCTACACCGACGACATCGGTACGCCGGTGGCCAATCGGAATCTTTCCGAGAAACGCGCTAATCGAGTCCGCGACTTTCTGGTAACACAGAATGTGGATACCGGCCGCATGAAAGTGTTTGGTCGGGGGGAAACCAATTTCGTAGCTTCGAACCGCACGGCTGAAGGTCGCGCCAAAAACCGCAGAATCGAAATCGTATTTTTTAAGTAACTTTCCATATGCCAGATCTTTCTGATAATTTCAATTCAACTGATCTTCAGGCGGACTCGCAAAGAGAGTACGCCGTCGTCATATTGGTTCCTTCTCAATTGGAGCGGTACGTAGCTCCTCTTCGGGAGAGATTTGATCCCGACTACAATTTGGTGGCCGCGCATATCTCTCTGGTGTTTCCGTTTTCCACACTTATGCCGGTGGAAGACCTCTCTTCTATTGTGGCAGAAGAAGTGACCGATCTGGGACCGCTGAGGCTCCGCATGGGTTCGATAGGCGATTTCTATCCGCGAGCACCGGTTATCTACTGGGAGGTGAAGCAGTGCGACGAGCTCAACCACCTTCACAAGAGGTTGTATGCGCGACTGGATCTTCCCGTGCCGCATCGGGAATTTGTTCCTCACCTGACGGTGGCCAAGGAGATATCAACTCACCGCCTTGTTCTGGTCAAAGACCAGATTGCCGCCTATCTGCCGGATGAGTCTTTTGAAGTGAAGGCCGTTGATCTCATCGCGCCGGTTGCCGGCCATCACTGGGTTTCAGTGCGAACTTTTCCGATCAACGTCGAGAAAAAGCCCTGACACAAAAAAAGGCGGCCTTGCGGCCGCCCTTTCTCCTAAGTCCAAACAGCTGAAAACTCTTACTCGTCGTCGTCCATGGCGTGAACTTCACCCTTGCGTTTCTCGAAGTCAAACTCCTTGAAATTCGGATTGCCTTCCTTTTGGTGGCAGCGGGTGCAGTCTTCCTCGGTCGGGTAGAGCAGGCCAGCTTCTACGGCCATAGCCTTGTAGGTTTCGGGGTCCGCGGGCCATTTCTTTTTGGACATGATTTTGGGCGATTTGTAGTCTTTGCCCGGGCCGTGGCAGGCCTCGCATTGGACACCTTCCAGAAGAACGTCTTTGGCCGTGGTACCGGTGATGTGACACTCAATACACTCCGGCTTTTTCTTCTCTTCGTCGGAAAGCTTATCGTAGGCTGTGGCGTGACCGGTCTCCAGCCAGGAAGTGTACTGGGCCTTGTGACAGGTCTTACATTTCTTGGCTCCAACGTAATCGTGGGCCGGCTTGTTTTTTTCGTCTTTTTTGGCTTCCTCGGACACGGCGTTCATTGCGACCATCGCCAGAGCAGCCAAAATCACGGTGAAAAAGACAATGAACTTTTTGGACATGATGCCTCCTAACAGCGTCTTACTCCATATTAACCAATATGGACTGTTTTTCCTGCACATCTTGTGCAAAAAAGAATATCTCCGGGGTCCCGTTATGTCAAGGATTTTGGCTCAGTGCGGGCAAAAAGGGTCCTGAAACCATAAAAATCTTGCCTAATTCCGGAAAAACTCGTAGACTTTATTAGTATACTTATGAGAATTCTCATCGTTACACAGCACTTTCCGCCGGAACGAGGGGCGGTTCGGCGACTCTATGAGTTTGCGCGTTTTTTCGTGAGCCAGGGGCACGATGTACGCGTGCTGACAGCTATCCCCAATTACCCCGACGGTATCGTGCCCGAGAAGTATCGGGGGCGGTTTTTCTACTACGAGGATATGGGTGGGGTGAAAGTCTATCGAAGCTGGGTGTTGCCGGCTTCGAACCGCTATCCCGGCAAGCGGATGATCGGGTTCATTACGTTCCTGATAACCAGCCTCCTGAACGTGCTTCGGATCAAGGACCCCTTTGACGTTGTCCTGGCCTCGACTCCCCCGGTGAACACGCCGGTTATCGGCTGGCTGGTGAGTAAGCTCAAGCGGGCGCGGTTGGTGCTTGAAATTCGCGATCTCCAGCCCGAATCCAGTGAAGATTTTGGAAATCTCAATCGCTCGCTTTTCACACGCGGTCTCAAGAAACTCATGCATGGAATGTATCGCCGGGCGGAGAAGATTGTTGTGGCCACCGACGGTATCGCCGACTACATCAGGGGCCTTGGAATTCCCGCCGACAGAGTAGCCACGATCAAGTCCGGCTTCAGCAAGGAATTCATGACCGCGGACTACAACGGCATTCGGAAGAAATTTGGATGGGAAGATAAATTCCTGATTCTGTACTCCGGAACACTGGGCTGGGCTCATTCGCTGGAGACGGTGATTGAGGCCGCTCGAAAGCTTACCGATCAGCAGGATCTGTTGTTTGTTTTTGTTGGCGACGGTGAGAAACGGGACGCCCTCGAGGGCATGGTTCGCGACTACGGCCTCAAAAATGTCCGTTTCACCGGCTCACAGCCGCTGGAGACGATTCCCCATTTTCTCAAGACTTCGGACGTCCTGATCGAGAGCCTCAAGGAAGTTCCCATCACCCGGGGGACTTTCCCCGCCAAGCTGTTCGAATACATGGCTTCCGGCCGCCCGATTTTGTTTGGTTCCGACGGCGGCGAGGCCGTCCGCGAGTTGAACCGTGCCGGCGGCGCCCTGTCTTTTGTCAGCGATGACGTCGACAAGCTCTGTCATCTAATCCAGGCGCTCAGAGACGGCAGCATCGACGGTGAATCACTGGGTAAGAAATATCACGTTCACGCCCGCGATTTTCATCAGCGCGAGAAGTGGGCGGGGGAATATCTGACTTTCCTCGAGAAGCAATAAGCCCGGAACCGTCGGGGCTCTCCAGCCGTTATCTTATAATCCAGCAGTCGTAAATTGAAAATCGTCGACCGTCCTTGCGGGACAGGTCTGTCCGGAGAATGAAAGTGAATAAAGAGAAAAAACTCACGATTGATGATCTGTCCAAACTGGTCGTTGGTTCCGGGACCGACGTCCCCACGCGGCACGGGCTCAAGCCCTACATCAACTTTGACAACGCTGCCTCTACCCCGACGTTCAAACCGATAGTGAATTCCATCGAGGCTTTCCTGCAATGGTACTCCAACGTTCATCGCGGAACCGGCTTCAAGTCCCAATTGTCGAGCTGGGCGTTCGAGGAAGCCCGCGACATCGTGGCTCACTTCGTCGGTGCCGACCTGAAAGATCAGGTGGTGCTCTTTACGAAGAACACCACGGAAGGCATCAACAAACTGGCCCGGCGGCTGCCGCTCCAGAAAGACGATGTCATTCTGACTACCCTGATGGAACATCACTCCAACGAACTGCCCTGGCGACGGGTCGGGCGCGTGGTACACGTGGGCTTGAACGACGACGGGACAATCAGCCGGGAGGATTTTGCGGCCAAGATCGCCGAGCATGGCTCCAAAATAAAGCTGGTGGCGGTCACCGGAGCCTCGAACGTCTCAGGATACATCAACGACCTTGATTTCCTGGCGTCCACGGCCCACAGCGTAGGGGCCAGAATTCTTGTCGACGGGGCGCAGCTGGTGCCGCACCGGCAGATCGATATGAAGCCGCACGACCCGAAACACCGGATCGACTACCTGGTTTTCTCCGCTCACAAAATGTACGCGCCGTTTGGCGTAGGTGTACTTGTAGGTGATCGGGACTGGTTCGAAGTCGGCGATCCGATGACGGTCGGCGGCGGCATGGTTGATATCGTGACGATGGAAGAGGCCTACTGGACCGACCTCCCTGAAAAGGAGGAAGCCGGGACGCCGGACATTGTGGGGGTGGTGGCCCTCGGGCAGGCGATTCGGCTGTTGGAGCAGATCGGCTGGGAGGCCGTGATCGCCCACGAATCGGAACTGACCTCCTACGTTCTTGCGGAGCTTAACGAGATCCCCGGAGTGATCCTCTACGGTGATACCGATCCTTCCCGCGCGTCCGAACGCCTGGGAGTGGTTGCTTTCAACCTCGAAGGCCTCCCTCACGCCCTGACGGCGGCTGTGCTAAGCTACGAAGGCGGGATCGGCGTCCGGGCGGGCTGTTTCTGCGCCCACACCTACGTCAAGTCGCTGTTGAAGTTGAGCGATGAGGAGGCCCGCAAATACGAGCTGGAGATTCTTAACCGTGATCGTTCGCATCTGCCGGGCGCAGTGCGAGCCTCATTTGGACTCTACAATACCAAGGCCGAGGCGCAGAGTTTTGTGGCGATGGTGCGCAAGCTTGCCGCCGGAGAATACGCCCGCGACTACGTTCTCGACAAGGAGCGAGGCGAGTACACCGCTCCCGATTTTGAATACGATTTCGAATCGTATTACCGCTTTTAGCAGCTTTTCGATAACGGCTTTCGGCCGGCTATCCGAATACGGCGTCCCACGTTACACCTCGCGGTGGGCCGACTTCAATCCCTTCGTGCTACGAAATCTTACGTAACCGGTCGGCTTCTCTCGTATAATATTCGTGGGCTAGCACATCTATTTCCAGCCGGTACCCCGCATCCGTGGAGCACGGACACCTCCGGATCAGGCACACATCGAATTTCAGATAAGCACCTTCAAAGGAGGTACGCCGATGCCGATGAAAACCTTCATACTGATGACCCGGATGGCTTCGCAGGACGCGAACATCATGGAGGTGGCCACGAAGCTGAAAGGGCGGGGGAGGACGGAAAGCGGCTGGATCAAAGCCGTCAAAGAGAAATGTCCGAAGGTGAAGTTCGTGGCTCACTACGCCCTTCTGGGAACGTGGGATTTCATGGATATCTATGAGGCTCCCGATGAGGAAACCGCCGCCATTGTGTCGCTCTTGAGCCGGTCGAGCGGGGCTCACCGCGTAGAGAGCTGGGTAGCTATCCCCAACAGCCGACTGATGGAAATGGCGGAGGCGATAGAGACGCAGTGCGAGTGAGTTTTACGTGGGCGGCAGATGCCAGGCTGTGCCTGCGTCCCCGTCTGCCCCTTGTGACGGTTTTCAGGGCGGGTCTGTCCTCGAACCCGCAAATGATGGAATGTCGGGTTTCTCGCGGCGCTTGTCACCGCCGCTCGGAACACCGACCTACAAGAACTCTCCTCCAAGTCATCCCCGCCCTCCGAGTCATCCCCTGCCACCTGAGTCATCCCCGCCCCCTTGAGTCAACCCCGCCCCCTTGAGTCATCCCCATGAAAATGGGGACCCAGCTCCTGTAGAGCGAAATCCGCGCGCTTGCGAAATCCCTCTGCTCTCATCAATACTAGACATTGTCGTCCTCATAACCCGATATTGCGGTATTGGCGGTCTGGCCGCGACGGTTAGTCTATTGTATAAGAAGTTAGACGATCGCCGGCCTGCCACGTCTTTGATTGGACGGGCAGTTTTCATCGAACGGGAGGGTTGATTCATGAAGCAGGTTCTTGTAATTGCACTACTGATGTTTCCTATCGTGGCATTGGGGGCAAACAAGGGTGTGCGGCCATACCGCGGACCCGCGCACGTCTTGGAGATTCCGAATCCTGTTGTTGTCAATGATACCATATCGATAAGGCTGAAGGTCGAGGTTCGGGAATGTGTTGATGAAATAGAAATTCGTTACTACGACTGGCAGGGCAGCCTGGTCATATCGAGGCAACAGACGCGTGAAATGGACACTGCGACTTTCCATATGCGCGTCAGGGTCCCCACGTCCCGCAGGGCCGATTTCAAGGCATATGTGATCGAGCGGGCGCTGGAAGGTGAGACGCCGTGTGCTAGAGAGAATACAGTGACAGAGACCGACGGCAGTGTGACGGTTCGCCTTGAAGACATCAAACCTGGTGATCAATCATTTAAGTTTCCTGTCCCACTGAAAAGAGCCGGCGACAGCGTAAGGTTAATAGAGTTGATTCCGGTTTACGACAATACTGGCAAAACGAAGCCAGATTCTTCTACCCCGCCACGGCCAATGGAAATCCAGTACGATCGAATTGCCCCCCAGATCATAGAGGACTCCGGTGGATCTTCCAGCATAGATAGTCAGCAAGTGGCACCCAAGGACACAGCCCGCAAACC
>JAAERE010000223.1 GCA_024230675.1 bacterium
GCCGTTATCGATACCTGAGTCATCAACAGGTAGTGGATTATCATGGGCGAGAATCCAAGGGCCGAAGCCAGCCCGGTGTCAAACGATACCAGCTTGAACTCCTTGAAAAACATCACAATGACAGCCACATTGAACGCCAGAACGCCGCCCATCAGCCACAACGCGATAGGACCGAGATCAACACCGCCCAATTCAAAACGATTGAACGGCGCAAAAGCCAGTTCGCCCAGCAGGACGGCGTCGGTGTCGAGATGGACATCGCCGGCATAGCGTGAAATCAGGATCACGCCGATCGAAAACAGTACGGGGAAGACGAGCCCGATCGATGCGTCCTCGCGCACCAGTCGGGTTCGATTCAGAAGTTCCACCAGCAGCACCGTGAACAAGCCGGTGGTTGCTGCTGCCGCTATCAGAATCGGCGACGCCAGATCCTCGACGACGAAAAACGCGAGCACGATTCCCAGAAGAATAGCGTGGCTAATAGCGTCGCTCAGGAGGGCCATTCTTCGCAGGACAAGGAACACGCCCGGCAGAGCGCAGGCAGCCGCAACTACGGCCGCGATCAGCTGTATCTCTATCTGAGCTGTGGTCATCGTACGCTCCCCAATTCACTAAAACGTCTGGTTGCTTTTGACTCACCTTTGTCCGTCAGGTGCCAGAGACCGGGGGCGGGAGCTTCGGCCCAACCCAGCCGCTTCAGCTCGTCGAGCGTTCGGGGAACCCCTCGGGGGCGACCGTTCATGGATTGAAGAGTCGCGACCGTGTGGGGATGGCGCAGGCTTTCGTGCTGACCTGCGAGCTCCAGAAGGTCCAGCAGCACGGCGTCGAGCGCCAGATCACGTTTTTGTCTGAAGCTGCGCAGCCAGTTGTATACGAGTCCCCGATTGGGGGCAAAGAGCAGGGAAATCAGGACAATGGCGCTAACGCACAGCACGATTGTCGGGCCGGTGGGAAGGCGTTCGGTCAGGCTCGACAGCAAGGCGCCGGATACGCCTGCCACCGCCCCGAAGACCGACGACAGTACCAACATGAGTCCGAGTCGGTCGGTCCATTGCCGGGCGGCTGCCGCCGGTGCAACGACCATAGCGCTCATGAGAACGACCCCGACCGTTTGCAGGCCGATAACAATGGCCGCAACCAACAGAGTTGTGAGGAGGATGTCGATCACTCGCATCGGAAAACCCATGCTGGTACCGAACTCCTGATCGAAAGCCAGAAGCTTGAACTCTTTCCAGAACAGGAAAAGCAAGGCCAGGGCAATCGCGCCAATCACGCCCATGGTCCAGACATCGGCCGACATTAGGGTGGAAGCCTGGCCAAACAGGAATTTGTCGAGCCCGGCTTTCCCGGCTTCGGGGGTTCGCTGGACGTACGTCATGAGAACGAGTCCGAACCCAAAAAACACGGCCAGAACCATCCCCAGGGCGCTGTCGGTCTTGATGCGGGACCGTCTCACGACTGCCATGACGGTCAGAGTGCCCAGCCAGCCGCTCAAGGCTGCACCGGCCAGAAGCACCAGCGGCAAACGTGAGCCGGTCAGGAGAAACGCAAGTGCCACACCCGGAAGAGCGGTGTGCGAGATTGCATCGCCCAGAAGTGACTGTCGGCGCAGCACGGCAAAACAGCCCAGCGCTCCGGAGACAATTCCCAGGGTGGCCGATCCCAGCGCCACGGTGCGTATAGTATAATCCGTGAAAAGTCCTTGCAGAACCTCAACTAGAGTCATTGGTGAATCCCTAAACTTCCGCCGTTGTGTCTGATGCAGCCGACTGGCTCTTGAAAGCGACCCGACCGCCGTAGGCGGTGCGAAGATTCTTCTCTGTGAACACATCCGACACCGGACCCGACGCGATGCATCTTACGTTGAGGAGCGTGACCCAGTCGAAATACTCCGGGACGGTCTGCAGGTCGTGATGTACCGCCACAACTGTCTTTCCCGTTGATCTGAGTTCCTTCAGTATGTCGATGATTGCCCGTTCGGTTTTGGCGTCGACCCCCTGGAAAGGTTCGTCCATGAAATACAGGTCCGCTTGTTGGACCAGAGCACGGGCCAGGAACACTCGTTGTTGCTGGCCGCCGGACAACTGGCTGATCTGGCGAGGAGCGAAGCGGTCCATCGCGACTTTCTCCAACGCCTCCATTGCCAACTGACGATCGGACCGCCCCGGACGTTTCAGCCATCCCAGCGATCCGTACCGCCCCATCATCACCACGTCAAGCACGCTGGTTGGGAAATCCCAGTCGACGCTGCCCCGCTGAGGGACGTATCCCACCAGACGACGCTGTCGCTCGTAGGCCTTTCCGAATATCCTCACCTGACCGGCCGCCGGTTTGTGAAGCGAAAGGATAGCTTTGATCAACGTGGTCTTGCCGGCGCCGTTGGGACCAACAATGGCCATGAGAATGCCCTTCGGCACGGTCAGGTCTATGTCCCAGAGGACCGGTTTGTCGCGGTAGGCCATGGTCAAATCACGAACCTCCAGAGCGTTATCAGGGGAGAGGGTCACTGTTGCTCCTCTCCGGCGCCGAGAAGAGCCCCGACAATGGTGTTGATATTGTGCCGGACCATACCGGAGTAGGTGCCCTCCGGCGTGCCCCCGGTGCCCATGGCGTCGGAAAACAGTTCGCCGCCAATGGCAACGCTGAAGCCCCGCGCCCCCACCGCCGCCTGGACGGCTTCGACAGTCCTGGGCGGAACCGAGGACTCTACGAATATCGCCGGTATCTCCCGCTCGGCGATGAACGTTGACAGCGACTGGACATCGGCCGTGCCGGCTTCGGCGGCCGTGCTGATGCCCTGAAGGCCCCGAAC
>JAAERE010000224.1 GCA_024230675.1 bacterium
GTACCATCTCAAGGCGGACGATACGATTGAGGCCAGAAAGATGATCCTGCTTAAATAACGGCAATTGACAAGTAGAACGATGAAGGGCCCTGCAAGGGGCCCCTTTTTTGTGCCTTGAAGGGCAGTCTACCTGGAGCTTCTCTTGCCCATCTTGAGATGCTTCGGGATAACGCAGAAATACCACCGCTCAGTCAAGTCGCGTTGGTACTGTATGAACCGTGTGGAGTCGCGCGTCAGACCATAACGCTCCAGGGCTTCATCTCCGTAGGACCACCAATGTGGCTGGCTCTTCGATACGTGGATGACGTGTACGTCAGGAAGGCGCTCTTCGAACACAGGGGCCCGCAGTCTGAAGCGCGCAGTGTCGAGGTGCTGGAAGAAGAGCCCGTCGGCCAGAGGTTCGAACTCTACTTCGGTGAGAGCATTTTCAGGGGCCAGCCCCTCCAGTATTGTTGTCACGGCTTCCCGATCCGCCCCTACGAAGTAAGGTATATCTATTTCCATATCCATCGAGAACATTTCAGCATCGACGCGGTAGTCGAGCGGGTTTTCGATTCGGTCGACTCGGAAGTTCCAGGCGATCAGAAGCGCCAGAAGGAATGCGGCCGCCACAACGCGAACCAAACGCCGACGCCTGTCTCCCGAAACAGGGAACCAATAGAGCCAGAGATGGAAGGCATACACCGTGATCATCAGGAAGCCGATGTGGGTGAGGACCTCGTACCAGACTTCGCGGCCCATACTCCACGCGAGCCAGAACGGAGCGCTCGCTACAAGCAGCTCCGAGGCGCGGAACCTGGTCTTTAGACCGTGTGCAATCCCCCCGATCACTACCACCAGTGCGATCAGGTTCTCAGGCTGTGCCAGCACCGGCCAGAGGGTTCTGTCGGTTTTTCGGCCGAACTGGTAAGCCATATCGTGCAGGAAGCTCTCCCGGTTGAAGAGCACCAGGGTCAGAAAACCCAGCCAGGCGAGCGCGGCAAGAGCGATGGGAGTCCAGCCTGATCTCTTCAGGTTGAGACGAAGATCGCGCATCTGACCGGAAACGGCCGCGAGAGCGATCCCGGCGGGTAAGAACAGGACTCCGTTGAAGTGGATCAGCGGCGTAATGCACAGCAGGGACAATCCCCATGCGGTCTTGCGGCGCTGGATCAAAACGAACCCGGCAAACACTGTCAGCAGCAGAAGCGACTCCATGCGAACGATATTGCCGCAGGCGAGAAATCTGGCGTTGAAGAAAAACAGCCCGGACAGAATCAGCGCCGGCCAACGCAGCCCGTATCGGGAGAAGAAAGTGACCATAAGCGCGAACGCCCCCAGGAGCCAGACCAGAGAGAGAAGACGCCCGGTTTCGAACGAGGTTCCGAGGACTTTGAAAGCCGTGCCTGTGACGACAAAATAGCCCGGCGGTTGCCACATGATAGTGCGGTCAGAATTGAGGGCCTCTGAATAGAGGCTGTTGTCGACAGCTATCGCGTGTGCCTGCCAGAAGAAATGCGCTTCATCGGGCCAGGGAGCTGGAAATGAAAAATCCGCCTGACGGTTTATAGCGACGTGCAGAATCAAAACAGCGGTCAGGGCGGCCCAGAACAGAACTGACCCCGCTCGCCCTTTTTTGGCGTCGGTGATCGCTTGTGATTCTTCTTCTGCTGCCGGCATGTGCCTCCGGTTGTTCTCTTTTCGGCCCTGATCTGGCTGGAAGAACGATCCCCCCGGAGGATGTCTTCCGGCTTTCAATATTGAACCGATAGAGAACTTTGGCAATATAGAAGGTGGCAGTGTGGAACGCCGGGAGAGCCGGCTTGTATAAGGCTGCAAGGAGAGAGGTTTCCCTTTGTCACAAGTACTCGCTGTAATCTGTACCTTACTTATGCTGTCGGCGTCATTTTTTGCCTCGTCCGACTGCTGGATGTTCCTGCCTCAGTTGTGTCAGGAGGCCGAGGAAGAGGTTGCATGCGAACGGCAAAGCCCTTGCGCCGAGAGAATCTCCTCCTGCGGAGGCTCCGCCGTTGTGGACGCGGGCTGCGCTTCGACCGGCTGCTCCGCCGGGGAGCCGTCTGTCTGCGAGCAAGACATAAGCTGTCCCGAACCCGGCCAGAGCCCCTGCTGCATTCTCGTGCGTCGGCACCTCGAAGGAGTTCGCTGGGAGCCGGACAGACCAGCTCTAACTGTACCGGAGGCCTTTCAGAGTTCCTTCGATCCCTGCCTGACCGCAGTGGTCGTCAGGGTCGAAGGTTTTTATCCAAAAAACATCCATCCAACCATTGCTTCTACAGTGCTATTGATTTGATAACCGTCCGCGAGTCATTGCCGCAGGAATGGCTCGTTCTGTAACCGGTTGAATCACTAACACTAATTTCAACTTGGGAGCTATGGTATGAAAAAGAATCATGCTTTTTGCGCCTTGATCTGTGCCCTTGTGCTTGTACTGGCTGGTGCCGGTACGCTTACGGCCGGAGACGGGTGCTGCGAAATCGGCAAAACGGGCCAGTGCGGTCCGTGTGTACCTTCCTCAACTCAGGCAGCGGCTCAGGCCGAGAGCAAGGTCCAGCCGGCCGGCCTGCGGGTTGCAGCGGCAAGCGCGACCTCTGCTCAGACCGTCGCGGTCAGAGTCATGCTGGCCGACGGCAGCCAGAAGGTCGTGGAACTGCCGATCAGCCTCTTCACCGGGGCGAAAAGCGGCAAGACATGTGTGCCCGGAAGCTGCAACGGGGCCTCGGGAGTTTCGGCTCAAAAGACGAGCGCGAAGCTTACCGGCGGCGGGTGCGAAGGCCCCTGCGTTCCCGGAGCGCAGTGCGAGGGCAAGAAGTGCGAGCCTTGTCCCAAAGGTGCAATATGTGAGGGCAAGAAGTGTGAACCTTGCCCGCCCGGAGCCTGCGGGAAAGTGAAAGGCGCGTCGACTTCTGACACACCTTCTGACATCTAGCGGCTTCTGACATACGCTCATGAAACACGGCCGCCCTCCTGAGAGGGCGGCCGTGGCTTCTTACGA
>JAAERE010000225.1 GCA_024230675.1 bacterium
CGAATAACTCCTCGTCGGTGAACGGCTTGCCGAGATACTGCTCGGCGCCGTTCTTGCCCGCCGGCACGGCATCCTTTATGGAAGAGTAGCCGGTGACCATCACCACTTCCATTCCCTGGAAGTTCTCGCGAACATGGCGCGCCAGCTCCAGCCCACTCACTCCCGGCATCTTGACGTCAGTGATCACCAGGTCCAGCTGGGCGGATTCAAGGATCCGAATTGCCTCGGCAACATTGGATGCTGCACAGACCGAGAAACCCCGACCCTTGAGGTTGCGGACGATCACCTCCAGAGTCGGTGGCGAATCATCGACAACCAGTATCCTCGCGCTACCAGCACCAGTGCCATGTTGCATCAGTTCCTTCCCCCCAAAAGCCCGCGACTAGTGCCGTCCACAGGTTGCCTCATCCGGGTCGATCATGCTCTGAAGGAATTCGACCTCGAAGCATGACCCGACTCCTTCCTCGCTCTCGACCCGGATGGTGCCGCCGTGAACCATCACGATGCCGTGGGTCACGGCCAGACCCAGGCCTGTGCCCTGGTTGACGTCCTTGGTGGTGAAGAACGGCACGAAGATCTTCTCCATCACTTCGCTGCTCATTCCTGGCCCGGTGTCGGCAACCCGAAGCACCACCTTGGAGCCAGATTCTGCCGTGGCAAGGGTCAGCCGGCCGCCATCGGGCATGGCCTGGATGGCGTTGACCACCAGGTTCGCAGCAACTTGCTGAAGCTGGGAAGAATCGGCGATGATCTCCGGAAGATCCGATGTGTAGCTGCGTACCACCTCGATTTGGCGTTTGGCGCAGCGCGCTTCGAAGAACATCATGCAATCGTCCAACGACTGATTCAGATTCACCGGCCCCATGCAGGGTGGCGTCTGGCGGGCGAACATCATCAACTTCTTGATGATCTGTCGCGCGTGCAGAGAAGCGGTTTCGATCTTCGAGATGTCTGCATCCACCGGTGCGGCCAGGTCGCCATGCTTGCGGGCCAGTTGGGCGAACCCCAGCACTGCGCCAAGCGGCTCGTTGAGCTCGTGAGCCACGCCAGCGGCCAACTGCCCGATCGTGGCCAGCCGGTCGGCGTGCAGGAGTTGCTCCTGGAGGTGAACGCGCTCTGCGGCTGCCTGACGCCGCACAATAAAGGCGGCGATTTCCCGCGCGAATGCGTCGAGCAGGCTCCGTTCCTCTCGCAGGAAAGGTCCCTCGAAGAGGAGCGGCTTCTCCTCGGTGTAGCTAACCTCCACGTACCCCCGCTGCTGAGTGTCGACCACGATCTCCGACCTCTGAACCCAGGGGCTGTGGCAGGCCTCGCCCGAGAGGTAGCTGCGCTCGTCGAGCACGATCTTGGCCACGGTTATCTCCGGGTACTGCCAGGTCGGGGGCAGCAGCCGGACGGCCCCGTGCAGGAGCTCATCGAGAGAGATGTCCGGCCTTTCCGCCAGCCTGTCGATTTCGTACAGTCCCGTCAGCTCCTTGACCCGCTCGCGGAGGGCGGCCTGGTTGCGCTGGTTTATCAAGGCTATGCTTACGGTCTGGGTTGTCTCCTTGAAGCTGGCAACCCTGTCGTCGGAGAAAAAACCAGCTTGGTCACTCATCAGCAGCACCCATCCGGTCGGCTCCTGGCCCACCATCAGAGGCATGAGGGCAAACGAGACCAGCTGCGGCCCGCCCAGCACTGACCTGGCGATATCGTCCAGGACCGGATGCGACGCCGGGCCTGAAATCCTGCACAATAGCGGCTCCTGTGAGCGGTGGGAATCGGTACGGCGGGGGCACTCGGTCAGCCGAAAGCCGAATCTCGGCTCTGTATCAGACACTGCTGCTGCACGGCACCGGGCGCAGTCACCATCCTCCTCGACCCACATCTCGATGGCACTGCTCCTTGTCGACTCCATCAAGAGCTGCGAAATCTCCCTGAGAAAGTCAACCCGAGGGATGCCGCTGTTAGCCAGATACAGGACGCGGTCAGCAAAGCTGTCGCCACAAGGCGTCCCCTTGTCAAAACGAAAGCACATGCCGTTTAGCTCGTCTCTCATCACCGGTTCGGTGCCTTCCCCGGAGTTGCCCCGGCTTCCCCAGAGCCCCTCGTGTAACGCCCTCGACTCGACAGGCCGAGCGATTGCGCAGCCAGATGATAGCGCGTCTCAGACTTTCTTGCTGGCGGGTCAGAAGAGCAACCATCTGCTACCCGGCACTTTTTCCGAAACCCTTAG
This sequence comes from bacterium, assembly GCA_024230675.1. GTDB lineage: Bacteria > Zixibacteria > MSB-5A5 > GN15 > FEB-12 > JAAERE01. Next base: position 2,216 of record JAAERE010000225.1, read on the forward strand.
TGAAACTGTTCACAATGCCAGATGCCCGGGTTTGGGTCGGCGTGGACACAAACCTCCCGCTCCTCACAGTTCATGCAGAGGCCCTTGACCTGGATGTCCGGGGCCGGCAGCTCGCCGACTGCGCTGCCAATCGCCGCCAATTTGATATCGCCGCCGGTTGGCAACGACCGGTCGTCGAACAGCTCACAGTCCTGGACCGGGCCTCTCGATGAGAAGTAAGCACAGGTCGATGCGTTATTGCAGGTCGAGCAGAGACCAGCACTCACCCATGGCTGGGGAGCCGCCAGGTCTGCCACCCTCATCTCCGGGTATTCTTGGATATCTTCGTTCTTCTCTACTACGCAGGTTGCTTGCTCAGTCATGGTGTACCTCCCAATCTCCTGGGGCCGTTCGTCAGCGAGCGGCTCCGCACAGCTGAACTGCAACCAGCATGCCAGCGCCACCAGACCGCCAGGCTATGTTGAATGGGGGGTTGATGTCGGGTTGATGTGGGGAGTATTGTACCACCGGGGCGATAGTTCCCGACGATCCGGCTGCCTGGCGGGGTGGCTGGCTGGCAGACGCCGCTGGCAAGTGCTTTGCAGGGCTCAAGTCCCAGGAAGGAGAAACGCCATGGACCACATTTCTTTCACCAAACAGGTAAACCAGAACTTCGACCGGGCAGCCGCGTTGACCGACCATCCATCTGGCCTGCTCGATCAGATCAAGCAAGTCAACGGGGTCCTCCATGTGACGTTCCCGATCAAGCGCGACAACGGATCGATCGAGGTCATTCACGGCTGGCGGGCCGAGCACAGCCATCACAAGCTGCCGACCAAGGGCGGCATCCGCTTCGCCCCTGTGGTCAACGAGGACGAGGTGATTGCTCTGGCCTCGTTGATGACCTACAAGTGCGCCATCGTCAACGTTCCCTTTGGTGGAGCCAAGGGCGGTATCAAAATCGATGCCGGCAAGTACTCGGTTGGCGAACTCGAGCGTATCACCCGCCGTTTCACGTTCGAGCTGGTCAAAAAGAATTTCATCGGCCCCAGCCTCGACGTGCCAGCTCCGGACTTTGGCACCGGCCCCCGCGAGATGGCGTGGATCGCCGACACCTATAATGCCCTGGCCCCTGAGGATATCGATTCGCTGGGCTGTGTCACCGCCAAACCGGTCCCCCAGGGAGGCATTCAGGGGCGGGCCGAGGCGACTGGCCGAGGGGGGTTTTTTGCCCTTCGTGAGGCCTGTTCGGTAGCCGAGGACATGAAAGCTCTCGGTCTCGGACCCGGGCTCGAGGGCAAGCGGGTTGTCATTCAAGGCCTGGGCAACGTGGGCTACCACGCGGCCAAGTTCCTCGAAGAAGAGGGGGGAGCGGTGATCATTGGGGCCACCGAGTACGAGGGCGCCATCTTATGCGAGCGCGGTCTCGAGGTGGAGCAGCTGATGCAGTTTCGCAGGGAAACCGGTTCAATCCTCGACTACCCCGGGGCCAGCAACCTCGACCATCGCGATCAGGGACTGGAACTCGATTGCGACATTTTGGTGCCGGCAGCCCTGGAAAACGCGATCACTATGAAAAATGCCTCCCGCATCAGGGCCAAAATCATCGCCGAGGGCGCCAATGGTCCGACCTCCTCGGAGGCCAGTGCCTACCTGCACAAGAAGGGTGTTCTCGTGCTGCCCGACGCCTTTGCCAACTCCGGGGGCGTAACCGTCTCCTACTTCGAGTGGTTGAAGAACCTCTCCCACGTGCGTTTTGGCCGCATGGAGAAGAGGTTCGAGGAGAAGTCCAACCGCCACATCCTGATGGCCGTGGAGAAGGCGACTGGAAATAAGTTCTCCGCAGAGGAATTAACTGCTCTGGCCAAAGGGCCGGAGGAGAAGGACCTGGTCAACTCTGGCCTGGAGGAGACCATGATCCGGGCGTACCACGCGATTCGTGAGATCCAGAAGAGGCATGGCGACCACGAGGTCGATCTACGGACCGCATCGTTCATCGATGCCATCGACAAAATCGCGGTGTGCTACGGATACCTGGGAATCTTCCCTTGATCGCCATGCAGCCGAGTCCCTGACCCAGCGGTGAGCCATGACCACAACAGTCAACCCCGATCTCACCTCGCGTTTTAAAGACGCCACCCTGACTCGCCTGGGTTCCGGATCAATCGGTGCCAAGGCCAGGGAAATCTTGCTTGCCCAGCAGACCATCCCGAAGATCGTTCCTGCTGAGTTCCCCGGTATCAAGGTCTGCTTGCCCAGGACGACCATACTGACCACCGAGCTCTTCGACGCGTTTATGCTCGGCAACGGCCTTCACCCGAAGGTCCTGGCTGGCATGTCGGATGGCGAAATTGGCGAGGCCTTTGTGCAGGCAGAGATGCCAGCAGAGTATGGCGAAGAACTAAGCGTCCTGGCCTGTCGCCGGGACTGCCCTCTCGCGGTGCGCTCCTCGCCGGTCCTTGCTGCTCATCCCCTGTCGGGTGTCTTTGCAACCAAGCTGATCCCCAACAACCACCGGGCACAGCAGCAGCGTCTCTGCGAGCTGGCGAGTGCGATCAAACTCATCTGGGCATCAGCGTTTTTTGCCAAGGCCAGAGCCTACTTCGCCGATTTTGGGCAGAGCGTGGCAGAGGTGAGCATGGCGGTCATTGTGCAAGAGGTCGTGGGGCAACCCAGCGGTGATCGCTTCTACCCCTGCATCTCAGGCCTGGCGCGGTCCCACAATTTCTATCCCAGCGGTCAGGCGAGACCTGAAGAAGGCACCGTGGCCCTGGCTCTGGGTCTGGGTAAAACAATCAACGACGGCGGGCTGGTCTGGAGCTACGGCCCGGATCATCCCAGCGCACCTCCACCCTTTTACGACCTCGGAGATCTGCTCAAGTACACCCAAACCCTGTTCTGGGCCGTAAACCTGGGCAAGCCCGACAACATGGACAGGACCCGAGAGGAGCAGTATCTGGTCCAGGAGGGGCTGCCAGAGGCCGAGGCCGACGGCGCTCTGAAGTTCCTCGTTTCGACCTACAACCTCGGCTCCGACCGTCTCCATTCAGGGTTGGCGGGCAAGGGGCCGCGGGCCCTGACTTTTGCCCCGCTCCTGGGATCTCGGCTTGGCGGTTTCAACCGGCTGCTCTGCCGTCTCCTCGAGCTTTTTAAACAGGCACTGGACTCACCCGTAGCGATCGAGTTCGCGGTCAATCTGGACCGTCACCGGGGTCTGCCTGCCCAGCTGGCTCTGCTCCAGGTCCAGCCCATGTTGGTTCCGCATGAGAAAGCCGAGGTCGCAGCGGAGGAGATGCTCGGGCCGGATGTCCTGGTGGCCTCGGAGGCGGTGCTCGGCAACGGCCGCCGAGAAAACATCAGGGACATCGTGTTCTTAAAACCCGAGCGCTTTGACGTCGCATCCACGCGCCTGATTGCGCACCAGCTGGCCTCGATCAACGCGCCACTGGAGGATCTCGGTGGGGAGTACCTCCTGGTTGGCTTTGGCCGCTGGGGCACCTCCGATCCCTGGCTGGGCATGCCAGTAGGGTGGAACCAGATCAGCGCGGCCCGAGCCATCATCGAGGTGACACTTCCCAACATCGCCTCTGATCTTTCACAGGGTTCGCACTTCTTTCAGTACCTGTTAAGCTACCAAATCCTGTACCTGGCTGTGGAAGACGGTTCATCGTACCAGATCAACTGGGAGTGGCTGAGGCGGCAGGAGATCGTAACCGAGACCGAGTACGTGGCCCATGTTCGTGCAGCGCAGCCGCTGGACATCCGGGTCGACGGAGCCAGCAGTCGAGGAGTCATCCGCTTCGCGAGCCCGGCCGGACCCGGCTGACCCGGGAGCTTTCAGCTACAGGGTCCGATGTGGGGGCCCTGGGCTTGTTCACTCGTACTCTTCGCAGAACCAAACGCCGCCTTCGGCCTTTGGGAGGCAGCACGTTGGCAGCTTGTCGCAGTTGCGGCAGAGGCCCAGGGGCTGGTCGGTCGCTACGGACTGCGGGGATTGGGCAACCCCGGTCGTTGGCTCCGGTGCGACTACGGTTGAAGTGGTGGCACTGATCGGATTGCAGTCGTCATGCTCCTCGCAGTGCCAGATCGGGCCCGTACTTCGGACCAGGTACATACACGTCTCGGTGTGGTTGCAGGTCAGGCAGAGTCCTTTAAGTTCGACGTTCGCCTTCATCGCTTGTCCTCCTTGCCAGGACAGCGCGCGGTGGCTGAATCTCAATCGCGTCCCGTCCAGCCGACGCTGTTGCGAACTCCGTGCCAATCCGGGGGCGGCCCGTTGTCGGTCTGCAACTCGCGGCAGAGGCTCCGAGCGCGAAGCCGTTCAGGACGCCAACCGGAGCAGCGAGAGTCTGGTAGACTGAGCCCGGAGGCTCTGGAGGCTCTGGAGGCGTCATGATCGAGTACCCATACGGCATCGCCGATTTCCGCAGCATTCGCCGCGACGGCATGGTCTACGTCGACCGCACGGCCCGCATCCGCGACATCGAGCGGCTGGGACGGATCCTCGTCTTCCTGCGTCCGCGGCGGTTCGGCAAGTCGCTTTGGCTCCAGACCCTGGCCAACTACTACGATCTGCGCCGTGCCGACGAGTTCGACGAGCTCTTCGGCGGTCTTGCTATCGGCGAAGGGGGAAGCCCCGGCCCGACCCCGCTCCGCAACCGCTTCTTCGTCCTGCAGTGGAACTTCTCCAACGTGGATCCCAGCGGTGGCGTCGAGCAGATCGCCGCCAGCTTGCGAGAACACGTCCGCTGCGAAGTCGAGGCCTTTGTCTCTGACTACCAGGACCACCTGCCTGCTGCGGTGAAGGTCGACGGCAGTCCGGCGGCTATTCTCACGAGCCTTCTCGGCGTCGTCCGCAAGACACCCTACAAACTCTACTTGCTGATTGACGAATACGACAACTTTATCAATGAGGTAATGGTCTCCGAGGTCGAGACCTACCACGCTCTGTTCGGCAAGGACGGCCCGTACAAGCAGCTTTTTAAGTCGGTCAAGAGCGCGACCGAGGGCCAGGGCCTGGAGCGCGTTTTTGTAACCGGAGTCTCACCGGTCGCCTTGAACGACCTGACGAGCGGCTTCAACAACGCCACGGACGTTTCGTTGGAACCAGCGCTCGGGAGCCTCTGCGGCTTTCAGGAAAAGGAGATCGCCGGCCTCCTGGAGATGATCGAGGCCGAGCTGAAGCTATCCCCTGAAGCAGTCGAGGAAGCTCTCGACGCGATGCGGACCTGGTACAACGGCTATCGGTTTTCCAAGCTCGCCACCGAACTCGTCTACAACCCGACCAACGCGCTCTACTTCCTGCGGAACCTTTACCTCCACGGCATGCCTCCCGAAAAGTTACACGACGACAACCTGAGGACCGATCGTGGCAAGCTCGCCTTCATCGCTCGCAGCGCTACCGGAGCCGGGCTGATCGAGGAGCTCACAGAGGCTGACGACGGCACCATTGGCATCTCGACCTTGGAGAGGAGTTTCTCCCTCGACGACTTGACGGCGCGGCTGGAGAAAGATACTGGGGCTGTCGCATCGTTCCTCTATTACATGGGACTGCTCACCCAAACCGACGTCCCTTTCCGGCTGCGGATCCCTAACCTCGTCGTGCGCAAGCTCTTCCTCGACCGCCTGCTGGAGATCTTTCTGCCAGACCCGGGCGAGAGCTCCGGGGCACGGAAGATCGCGATGGCCTTTTTCTTGGACGGCAAGCTGCAACCTTTGCTGTACTTCTTCGAAAAGAAATTCCTGCCGCTCCTTTCCAACCGCGACCGTGGCGCCCCTCCCGCGCAGCTTGTCCACGGCGGCAGCGGTGTGAACGAGATGGTCATCAAGACCCTCTTTCTCTCCATCCTCTTCACTGACGACTACTACCGGACCTTCTCCGAACCCGAGCTCGAGAAGGCCTATGCCGACCTCTGCCTACTCGTTCGTCCCCAGATGCGCCCCTACGGCTTCTTCGACCTCCTCTTCGAATTCAAGCTCGTACGCCGCAAGCAGCTGGGCAAGAAAGGGCAAGACCTGCGCGACATGGACGAAGCAGCGCTGCGCCAGCTGCCAAGCGTGGCGAAGGCGTTCACGCAGGCGCGGGATCAGGTTGAGCGCTATCGCGCGGCGTTGATGAGGCGGGAGGGAGAGCTCAACCTGCGCAGCTACGCCATAGTCGCGGTGGGCCTGGAGCGAATCCTGGGCGAGGAGATCCAAGGAAGCTGACGAGGGGCTGCTACGCCCTGAAAGTCCGCCCCCGCAAAGAACCACAGAAAAGATACCCCTTCACCGGCATCTTGCCTGTACCGACCCCGGCCCGGCAAAGCCTGGTCGATCGCACCCTTTCACGATTGAGTGGATTGGCATCGCGAAGCCAATCCCAATATACCGCGATCAAGCTGATGGGCCTCTCCCTGTTCAGCCCAGCCTACGGAATCCACTCGCTCTTTCTCTCCCGGTCGTTACCTCGTTACGCCATGATGGCATTGGGGATTGCAGTCATCTTCTCTTTAATTGGTACGTTGGAGCATAACTCGGAGCGGAAGCTGGCCGGCCTGACCCCAGCTGTTGCTGTTTTTGCGGTCTACTACCTGATGGCATTCGCGATCAGCACCGACTTTCTGCTGCACCGGGTGCAGCTACCGACACTTTGGCTGGCGAGTCGCCTTCGCTCACGGCGCCGTTTCGCCGCAAGCGTAGTGCTCTGCTACCTTGTTCCTCGGGACCGACACGCTGCGGCAAATCGAGCTCAGTTTCAGGGGACCGGAGCTGTAGGGTAAACCCAGCCCGATCTGCGCGCTATCTAGCCCCAAGACAAGCGCAACTTGGCGCGGACGCGGCACGTTTCTTCCGTAAACCGTTGATATAAAGGGGGATAGCCGATCTGGCCGCGGGATCGAGGCCCCTGCCCCAGTTGATTTCAGGTGAAGGCGGCTCAGCCACCAGCGAGCGAAAGGACCTTGGGTCTGCAACAATTTAAAGAAACGGCTTCCGGCCGCTTTCCAAGCCGTCTGCCACCAGAGGGCGAAAGGACCTTGGGTCTGCGCGATAATTAGTAGAAGCAGCTTCCAGCCGCTTTCCAAGCCGTCTGCCACCAGAGGACGAAAGGACCTTGGGTCTGCGCGATAATTAGTAGAAGCGGCTTCCAGCCGCTTTCCCAGCCGTCTGCCACCAGAGGACGAAAGGATCTTGGATCTGTGCGAAAATTGGTTGAAGCGATTTTCAGCCGCTTTCCCAGCCGTTAGCCACCAGAGGGCGAAAGGACATTGGGTCTTCGCAGTAAACAAAGACAGCCGCTTCTACCAATTCGATAGCCGCAAAATCCCTCCGCGCTCAGACGGCAAACGGTCTGGGAAGCGGCTCCTAAGAGGGCCGACTTGTAAACCTCTTCTCAGTTCTCGTGTTGGCTCGCCTCTCTTCCTCTGGGGGGCGTAGTTTACCAGGCGCGTCGGCCAGCCAAGGGTGAACAGCCGAGGTTGGACGGCCGGAGTTACGTCGAGACGTATGCCTGAACCAACTCCTATTCGTGGCGCGCCCGCTAGTGATGCGTTGCGGAATTCTGTAGGCGTTTCCGGCAATCTGATCCGCGCTGATAGCAAGCCGCCCCTACGCCTGGGGTTGAAACCCCAGGCTATACGACTGCGCCCCTTCAGGGCGCCTCAGTATTCTTCAACCCGTACCTGGGGTTAAAACCCCAGGCTGTACGACTGCGCCCCTTCAGGGCGCCCGGGAAAGAATCCCAGGCGATTTGGACTGAACCGCTTCGCGGCTCCCGAGGCCCTTCCTCCGCCGATGACAATGGGCCGAACAAACGGAAAGCAGGTACTTGCTAAGGCGTGCGGCGACGTAGACGATAGGCAGGATGCTCAGAAAGCCTGCCCCGCGCGCCCTGAAGGGGCGCAGTCGTATAGCCTGGGGTTTCAACCCCAGGTACGGGTTA
>JAAERE010000226.1 GCA_024230675.1 bacterium
CCAGCACCGGATGGCTCTGGTCGTACAGCGCGTGACCGGCCTCGTGCATAACCCCGGAGAGACCTTCGACAAGGTCCTCGGGGTAATAGCGCGAGAAGATACGCGTATCGTACGGCCCAAGACTGGAGCACATCGGGTGTACAGCGTCATCGAGCCTTCCCGCCTCAAAATCGTATCCCATGGCGACGGCCACGGTCTCGGAGAAAATACGCTGACGGTCGACGTTCCACGGCCGCTTGATGATGTCGATATCAGGTTTTCGGGGAGCGTCTTTGATCTTGGCGATCAAAGTTACCAGCTCCTTGCGAAGATCCTCGAACGCCTTTTCAACTTCCGAAACTTTGGCCCCGGGCTCGTATTCATCAAGGAGGGCGTCGTATCGCTCCGTCTCATAGCCTATAAGGTCGGCCTTCTGTCGGCACAGTTCCACGATCTTCTCCAGATGCGGCTGGAATATCTTGAAATCGGATTTCTTTCGGGCGTCGGCCCAGACGGCTGTGGCTTTGGACGTCGTGCGCGTGAAGTCCTCGACAAACTCACTCGGCAGTTTGATCTGACGGTCGTAGGTTCTTCGCCATTCGCGACAATTGACCGCGATCTCGGACTCCGGGTCCTTCACCAGGTCGGAGCTCTCAATCTCGGAAAGTTGGTCGCCCACTTTGGGATCAACAAACCAGTCGTGCGTCAACCGGCTTATCTGGGCGAGCTGATCGGCCCGGTGATCGGAACCTTTTGTTGGCAGGTATGCCTCCCGGTCCCAGTAGATGACTTCCCCTGTGGAGTCAAGGAGGGCTATTTCCCTCATCTGCTTCTTCAGGGCGGCGTATGTTTCTTTCGGACTCATTTTATCCTCTCCGGTCAACCTTGAACGATTCACATACCGAGTACCCGTATACGGGGGAAGATAGGCGTAGGTTGCGACGACTTCAATCGGTTTTGCGTCTCGAATGCCTCGGCTTCTACCGGTAGGCAACCAAGGGCCCGTTGGCTCCTTTCGATTTTTCTTGATCCCAACGCTCAGTTTTTCGTTATATTACTCCAGCCCATGAAAGAAACCATTGCCGCCAACCTGATGGAAATACACGGCCGCATCGCCGAGGCCTGCGAGGAATACGAACGCGATATCCACGATATCAACCTCGTGGCCATTTCCAAACGCCATCCGGCCAGCTACATCCAGATGGCGGTCGCCGCCGGCGTGCACAATATCGGCGAAAGCCGCATTCAGGAAGCCGAACCGAAGGTCGTAGAACTCGGACCGATCGCCCGTTTCCACATGGTCGGTCATCTCCAGTCCAACAAGGTTAAGACCGCCGTGCAGGTTTTTGATGTCATCCAGTCGGTCGACTCGCTCAAACTGGCCCAGGAGATCGACCGGAGGGCGGGGGAAATTGACCGAACGATCGAGTGCCTGGTACAGGTCAATATCTCCGGGGAAGAGTCTAAATCCGGGGTCGCACCGGAGGAAACTCTGGAGCTGGTTCGCCAGGTTAATGAGATGCCCCATATCGACTTAACCGGCCTGATGACGATTGGACCGCTGACCGACGACGAGGACGATATCCGGGAGGCTTTTGCCCGCTGCCGAGAGCTTTTCAAGCAGGGGCAGGATATTGTGGGCAACGGTTTCGATCAGCTTTCAATGGGCATGTCCGACGACTTCCCGCTGGCGATAGCCGAAGGCTCGACCATGATCCGAGTCGGCACGGCTATATTCGGCCAGCGTCCGCCGCTTAACTGATTCTCGATCAACCCTTTCCAAGCCAGACCAGGACTGTTCCCGACAGAGGGGACCAGCCCCTTTTTGTCTTCGCAACAGCTAAGGTTTTAGGCCCAAACGTTCGATAAGTATAATTAGCGTACCGTTTTGAAACGGCTCGAATGAAAATCAATGCATGTCCGGAAGCTCGGGCCTGAATCGAAAAACCAGTAAGCAGGTGAGATTAAACATGGATCTATCACCCAACGACATCCGCAATTACGAATTCCCCAACCAGATGCGTGGCTACGACAAAGAAGAGGTGGACAACTTCCTTGAGCAGGTGGCCGGCGCTCTGGAGGCAGCTAAACAGGAACAGTTGAAACTGTCGATGGAACTCGATTCGGTCAAGAGCCAGCTTTCCGGCGTCAAGCAGTTCGAAGAGACCATCAAGAACGCCGCAATCGACGCCCGGCGCAACGCCGACAACACGGTTGCTACCGCCAAAAAAGAAGCCGAAGAGATGCTGGACAAGGCCAAATCCGAGGCGGCCCAGGCCCTGGCCTCACGGACCCAGCAGGTTAGCAATATCGAAGAACAGATCACTCAGGTCGGCCTGACCAAGAAGTCCTATCTCTCCAAGGTTCGCAGTCTGATTCAGTCGCATCTGGACCTGATCGACGAAATCGACCGGGGCGAGGACGCGGGCGACAGATCTGAGGATGAGATCGAGGTTACCGAGTCGAGCGAGGTTAAATCGAAACAACGCGAGACCGTGGCCACCCAGCCCTCGGAGCAGGGGCCTATCAAGGCTGAGGAAGCCAACGCCCCGGAAAGCTCGTTGGAGGATCTGTCAGAGGCTTCCAAAGAAGACCTTTCGGAAGCTCTGAAGGATGTGCTGGGCGATGACGATCAGGCGGAAGACTCCGCTCCGATCGACCCTGAACTGGCAGCGGCCCTTGAAAACTACAAAAAGAGCGCCGAGGAAAAGGCGCAGGCCGAAGCTTCGGCCCCGGCCGAGCCGGAAATTCCGCCGCCGGGTGTCATGCAGGAAACGACCGCGCTGGCGGAGGATATCCCCGTGGGTTTTGTGTCCGGCGCCGGTGAGCAGATAAACACCGACACCGACAAAGTGAAGGTTACTGCACCTGTTGCTGAGGTTTCCGAAGAGCCAAATTCGGTGAACCTCGATACGCCGCTGGACGAGGAGCCGAAAGCCGCCGAGCCTGGCGCCCTGGCCAAGAACCTCGATGAGGTTGTGGCCAAATTCGAAGAAGAAATGGACAGAGCTGAACAGCGGTAATTACACAGCTACCGCCTTAGAGGACCGGCCCACCTTACACCATAAGGCCGGTCCTTTTTTTTTGCCTGTCGTTAACGTGACAAACCATTTCCCTAACATTATGCTCTGATTGACATCGTCATGTCTCAGGCACATGTAGTGGTCTCGAGACAGATCGATCCGACCATAATCGACGGCGAAAGTGAGCCGGGGGTACTCCAGAGAAAAGCCGCAACGACAATGAGAACCTTCTACTACCGATCCCGTGCGGCTGCAACGACAAAGCTCTCTGCCACTCGATAGCTGCGGCCGCGGCGCCTATACCAACCGGGTCCACACATATGACACTGAGCGCGGTTAGCAACCTTCGAGGCGCAACGCTATCGGGAGGAAATGTGATAGAGATTTGGAGAGCTATCGGCTGCTGCCTGAAAGCAGTTCTGATCTTTGCGTGCGGGTTATTGTGGCTATACGGTTGGTATCTGTACCTGACAGGTGATACTGTGTGGGGAGTCCTTGCCTGGGTCGTTTCAATGTGTCTTCTTGCCGCAATCAGCGACTGAGATTGACCTTGAACCGCCCGGGGGAGCGGGACACGCAGATACTCGGTCCGCCCTCCATTTTTTCCTTTAGCCCATCCGCGAATCTGTTATATTTCCTCCTGTCGATAGATCACACGACTCCTCAACGGCAGAGTTTTCGGAAAGGCGGGATGGAGAATATAAACGCGGATAAGAAGCTGATTGCGGGCATCGGATCGGCCCTGGTGGATGTCCTCATTCACGAAGATGATAAATTCCTTGAAGAAACCGGCGCCGCCAAAGGCGGCATGACGCTGGTGAGCAATGAATTCCTCGAAAGAACTCTCGCTCTCGCCACCGGAGAGCAGACGGTGGTACCTGGTGGTTCCGCCTGCAACACCATCATCGGGGTCGGAAGGCTCGGCGGACCGGCCCGGTTTGTCGGCAAGCGAGGAGAGGATTACCTGGGCGAGCTTTTCGAATCCGGTCTGAGGAACAGCAGCGTGGAGCCGCTCCTGATGAAATCGAGCTTACCGACCGGACGCGTGCTTTCGATTATCACCTCCGACGCCCAGCGCTCAATGTTTACCTATCTCGGTGCTTCGGCCGAATCGAAGCCGGAGGAAATAACGGCGGACTGTTTCGAGGGTGCGGCGATAGTGTATATCGAAGGCTACCTGTTGTTCAACAAGGACCTTATGCTGGCCGCGCTAAAAGCCGCTCGCCAAGCCGGAGCCCTGATCGCTCTGGACCTCGCCTCGTACACCGTGGTGGAACAGTCCAAAGATTATTTGGAGCGATTCGTCGAAGAGTACGTAGATATCCTGATCGCCAACGAAGATGAAGCTCGGGCGTTCACCGGTCACAACGACGAGACCAAGGCTCTCAGGGCCCTATCCAGGAAGTCATACATTGCAGCGCTGAAAATTGGCAAGCGCGGAAGTTACATCACGCGTGCGGGAAGAACCGTGCAGGTCGCTCCCCAGGGCACTGGAGCAGCGGTCGACACTACCGGCGCGGGCGATCTCTGGGCGGCCGGATTTCTCTACGGCCTGGTGCACGGCTATCCGCTGGAAACCTGCGGCGAATTGGCCTCCGCGTGCGGCTTCGAAGTCTGCCAGGTGGTTGGCGCCTCAATCTCCGAAGAGGGGTGGAATCGGATCAAGCGGGTCATCGAGAAGTAAGCACAGACGATTGAACCGACGGACAAGGAAGTTTTCATGGAGACAATCGAAGAATACCGCACAGCCCTGAACGAGGCTGTGGCATACATAAGCGACAAGGTTTCGCTGGAGCCAAAGATCGGGATCATCCTTGGGACGGGTCTGGGGTCGCTGGTCGACGGGATCGATCTGGCCGGCGAGGTGGAATACGATGACATCCCGCATTTCCCGGTGTCGACGGTCGAATCGCATCACGGCCGGCTCCTGTTCGGGCGGCTGAAGGGCAAGCCGGTGGTCTGCATGCAGGGGCGGTTTCATTATTACGAAGGCTACAGCTTCAAACAGATCACGTTCCCGATCAGGGTGATGAAAAGACTCGGAGTCGAAACGCTTATTGCCTCCAACGCCTGCGGGGGATTGAATCCCAATTTTGAGGCGGGGGATATCATGCTTATCAAG
>JAAERE010000227.1 GCA_024230675.1 bacterium
GAGCCTGCCCGCAGGCGAGTCTCGAACCTCCCAATAGGAGACACCATGCATTATACAATAAGGAAGTTCGACGAATATATGGAATACCGGAGATACTCTCCCAAAACGCGGTCCAGCTACACGAAGGCTGTGGAGGACATAACGGCCTTCTTCGCCAAGGACCCCGAGGAGATTTCGCAGTCCGAAGCTATGATCTTCCTGCTCTATCTTTCGAGAGAAAGGGGCGCGGAGTGGAGCACCCGGAACGTCGCGATCTCGGCCTTCAAGCTGTTCTTCAACCAGTTTCTGGACGGAGAGATGATGAAGCTGATACTCCCGGCCAGGAAGTCGCCAAAGCGGCTGCCGGAGGTGCCGAGCCGGGAGGAGGTTAAGCGCCTGTTCGACGCGGCCCGGACGCCCAAGCACCGAGCGGTGTTGATGACCATCTATTCCGCCGGACTGCGGCTGGGCGAAGCCGTCAACTTGAGAATCGCCGACATCGACAGCGAACGGATGACGATCAAGGTCAACGGGGCCAAGGGGGAAAAGGACCGGTACACGCTGCTTTCCCAGGTCCTCCTGGAGGAACTGCGTCTCTACTACCGGACGTACCGCCCCCACGAGTGGCTGTTCAACGACAAAACCGGCAGAAAGCCCATTCCCGGAGGGACGATCCAGAACATCTGGAGGGTCGCCAGGAAAAGGGCCGGGATAACGAAGGGGCACGGGGTCCATACCCTGAGGCACTGCTTCGCCACCCACATGCTGGAAGCCGGCGTGGACATCCGCACCATCCAGATTCTGCTCGGCCACGCGAGTTTGACGACCACCACGGTCTACCTCCACGTCACCGACAGGCGGTATTCCAACGTCAAGTCGCCGCTGGACCTGTTCGGCAAAAAACGCAATCCGTTCGAATAGGGAGGTCCCATGTCCCATCCCTTTAAAGCGAACGGGCCCGATGGAACGGGCGCCGGATCGTCCGTCGAGGTGGCCGACGTCTTCAGGCTCCATATATCCGCATACCGGGAGAAACACCGGCTTCCCACCCCCACCCATACGTTGATACGAGACGTCGTGGAGTGCAGGACCGTCCACATGGGAGGCCGCGTTCTGGAGTGCGACGGCTGCGGGCACCGGCACATCGCCTACAACTCGTCCGAAGTGCCAGGCCCTGGCCAAGGCCCGGTGGCTTCGGGCCAGGAAGACCGATCTTCTGCCGAGGGGCTACTTCCACAACGTCTTCACCCTGCCCCACGAGCTGAATCCGCTGGTTCCGAGGAACAAGAAGGTTCTGCTGAAC
>JAAERE010000228.1 GCA_024230675.1 bacterium
ATCTATGCCGTGGCCGGTGTGCGGGAAGAAAACGGCCAGGAAGCATTCGGCATGAGCGATACGGTCAACGTCAATTCCGATGCCACAGTACCGGGTACGCCCGACAATCTGGCTCTTGAACTGGTGGCAAACGGTATCAAGGTCACCTGGGATGCACCGCCTTTTACAGAGGATATCACCTATAACCTGTACAGGTCCGATCAGGCCCAGATTACTTCAGTTGAGGGCATGACCCCGCTGATCCATTCAATTCCCAACGGACCTGCGCCCATCGTGATCGATCCTGCCCCCTCATCAACTGAGCACTGCTATGCGGTAACGGCGGTGGACGGATCGGGAAACCAGTCTGCGCCGTCGGTTTCCGCATATGAAAACTTCGGCCTGCTGCCCGTGGCCGGTATCGCTGTCACCCAGACCGATGCCTATGCCCCGCAAGTGACCTGGACAGACACCCAGGGAAATATTGCCGGGTACGATCTGTATCTGGGCACACGGGAGACAGGCGTCAAGGTCAATTCCGATCACATGACCGCCAAAACCTATACCGACTCCGGATATTCCGGAGATGAACGCACCTACTCAGTGGTCGTGGTGGATACCTACGAGGTGGAAAGCCCGGCCAGAAGCATCTTTTTACCAAAGATGCAGGCCGCACTGGCAGACGGCCAGATGCTGTACAGGGGTGTGATGAACCGTCTGGATTTTACGGTACAAAACCTGTCAACGGTTCGGGTGGAAGATATCAGCCTCAAGGTGGATGTGGCATCCCATCTCCATACCTCGGAGCCCTTTGCCATGGATGCGGGTCAGTCCGTGACCATATCCGTGCCCGTGGGCGGTTATGCAACGCTACTGGATATGGAGGATATCACCACCACC
>JAAERE010000229.1 GCA_024230675.1 bacterium
CATGCCGGCAGGTACAGGAAGATTGCGGCATGCCGCGAGAAGCAGCGGGACAGCTGCTAATTGAGGGTATCGTTGCTCAGCGTGTCAACGGGCAGAGTGTCATAGATAAACGTATCCGTAGTGGTATCGCCCAACGTATCGATCAGAGTGTCCAGCGTCGTATCTCCGAGCGTGTCCCACCAGATGGTGTCGATTGTCGTATCGCCTAGAGTATCGACAAGCGTGTCCCACCAGGTAGTGTCGATTGTCGTATCGCCCAGCGTATCGACTAACGTATCACCAAGCGTATCCCACCAGGTGGTGTCGATTGTCGTATCGCCCAGCGTATCACCGAGGGTGTCGATGATAGTATCTCCGATTGTATCCACAATTGTGTCACCTAGCGTATCGACAATCGTATCCGTA
The DNA here is from genome assembly GCA_024230675.1 of bacterium. Classification (GTDB taxonomy): domain Bacteria; phylum Zixibacteria; class MSB-5A5; order GN15; family FEB-12; genus JAAERE01. The sequence goes on from JAAERE010000229.1 coordinate 406, forward strand.
GTAGTGTCTCCGGTAGTATCGTCTCGTCCGCCGCGCGGACGCTCGAAAATCGGCAATCCTCCCGAACCTTCGTCAATGGCGATATCCCGGCTGGCGTCGAGTTTGGCGGGGCCCAGGCTGTTGCCTTGCTCTGTGCAGCCCCAGACGGTAAGCAGGGCGCCGACGAACATCAGAGCAATCAGGAACCAGGTGGCTGAGGTCTTGGGCATGCGTTTCCTCCTCTTCGATTGAGTTTTTCGATTTTGAGCAGACTCCAGCCCGGCGTTTCTGGGATGGGGATCCTCCCCAGTGGGCTCGAACCGCGGCTGTTGTCCTGGGGAAACCCCAATGGGCGGGGGACGTTCTAGTGCCTTAGTTAGTCGAGTCCGGATCGCTAATGTTTCACCGACCCCGCCCTGGGATTATCTCCGTCTTCTATGAATAGGAGTCTGCTAGCGAGGAGATCCGTTCAAGGAACTTTGGGGAAATGGCAACGTCAGGTGCAGACCGCCCCCACTCGGTCTCGACATCTTGTAGGTAAGCAGCCCGCTGAGTGGCCCACCATTCCCATGGTGGGATTTGCAGACCTCGTCAACGGAAGTCGGGTTTCAAAGGCTCAGCCAACCCTTCGGAACCCGACCTACAAGAGCTTCCTCATCCCGCCGCAACCAAGTTGTCCTTGACGCGTAGAGGATATTACCGTTGATTCGGAATATCGAGCGGGCAGGGACGGGTAACCGAACAGTTCACAAAGGACATTTCGGGTTCATGATAGCAGTTCAGAATATCCACAAGAGATTTGGAGATATCGTGGCCGTTGACGATGTCTCGTTCGACATTCCCACAGGTCAGGTATTTGGCCTGCTGGGCCCCAACGGCGCCGGTAAAACAACCACTATCAGCATGATGGTCGGGCTGCTCAAACCCGATCGGGGAACGATCTCCATCGACGGCGGCGGCAGCCCCAGTTCGCCGGAGGTGAGGAAAAAGATCGGCAATGCGCCACAGTCACTCGCTATATACGAGGAGCTTACGGCTGAGGAAAACCTATTGTTTTTCGCTCGCCTTTACGGACTCTCCGGCAAGGGGCTGAAAGACCGTGTCGCATGGGCCCTGGAGCTGTCGGGCCTGACCGAACGCAAGGGCGGCCGTACCGGAACCTTCAGCGGCGGGATGCAACGACGCCTGAATATGGCCTGTGCGCTGGTTCACGACCCCGCGTTGCTCCTCCTCGATGAACCCACAGTCGGTGTGGATCCCCAGTCCCGCAACCTGATTTTCGACAAGATCGAACAGCTCAAGCAGGAGGGGCGTACGATGGTCTACACCACCCACTACATGGAGGAGGCGCAGCGGCTGTGCGACCGGGTGGCAATCATCGACCACGGCAAAATACTGGACATTGACTCGGTGGAGAATCTCATCTCACGGCACGGCGGAAAGGCCCTGGTCAACGTGGAGTTCGCCCGGACGCCCGACCCGAGGATCAAGCTGCCCGCCGAATTGGAGGGGACAAAGCTTCGTTTCGAAACGCTTAGTCCTATCGAGGACGTCGCCGCCTTATCAAACCAGGGGCTGGAGTTCCAAAAGCTCCACGTTGACCAGCCGGACCTGGAGTCGGTCTTCCTCAACCTTACGGGAAGGAGGCTCCGCGACTAATGAGTGCAGTTCTCACCCTTGCCCTCAAAGACCTCCGCCTGCTGTGGCGCGACAGGTTCGGCCTCTTCTGGGTGATCGCCTTCCCGCTTCTGATGGCGCTGTTTTTCGGCTCGATCTTCAGCGGCCAGGGGGGATCGGCGCGCAACCTGAAGGTAGCTTTCGTGGGCGACCTGGGCCAAGAATCTCAGGCGTTTCACGATGCCCTGGCTGCTTCCGAAGCTCTCTCCGTGGTTCGCCTGCCGATGGACTCCGCTCGCGGTCTTGTAGCCCGGGGCAAGCTGACCGCCTATGTGCAGTTCGCTCCTGACACCAGCGGAGGGTTCGGCCTCTTCAGCGCCGGCCGCCCGTCTATTGAAGTAGGGATCGACCCGTCGCGCACAGCCGAAGCCGGTTTCCTGCAGGGTATCGTAACCCAGGCTTACTTCCAGCGAATGAAATCCCAGATGTCGGATCTGACGCAGACGCGCGGTTCGATCGATCGTCAGATGGCTCTGCTCGATACAGCCTCTGACGTCTCCCCTGACGAGGCTGAGATCTATCGCAAATTCCTCGGCAGCCTGGACACGCTGCTGGCCTCAGCCGAAACGGGGAGCTCCGACTCCGGAAGCGTGAATGAGGCTGATAATTATTCACCCTTCCAGGATCCGGATATCGCCTTTGTGAACGTAATCAAAGAACGCTCCGGCCCACGCTCCAGTTGGGAGATCACTTTCCCGCAGTCGCTGCAGTGGTGTTTGATCGGGTGTGCGGCCGCCTTTGCTCTCTCCATAGTTGTCGAACGCACTCGTGGCACTCTGCTGAGACTTCGTGTCGCGCCCATATCCCGAGCTCATATCCTCGCCGGAAAGGGTCTGGCCTGTTTCATCGCCTGTTTTGGCATATCATCCTTGCTGCTGCTTTTTGGCATACTTGTTTTCGATGTCCGGGTGGGCTCGTGGCCCCTTTTAGTGCTGGCCCTGGCAAGCGCCGCCATAGCGTTTGTGGGCATCATGATGCTTATCTCCGTGCTCGGCAAAACCGAACAGGCCGTGGGAGGCGCCGGCTGGGCGGTCCTGCTGGTTTTTTCGATGACCGGCGGTGGCATGATTCCCCTGATGGCCATGCCGGACTGGATGGTTACGGTGAGTCACATCAGCCCGGTCAAGTGGAGCGTCCTGGCTCTGGAAGGAGCGATCTGGCGCGACTTCGGCCTGACCGACATGATGCTGCCGGTCGGACTGCTGCTTGGGGTAGGTATTGTCGGATTCACGGCCGGTGTTCTGGTAATGATGCGCACCAGCGACTGACGGCCGGACGGGGTGACGCCCGTACGCGGGGATCACTCACTTCAGGGCGGAGCCGCTACTTGCTCGGGATCGCGAAGATGTCGTCTTTCATCCAAACGTTGTTCTTCACCGAACTGAACTCGTACACGGTCGAACCACCTTTGCGGCCGGCTGCGATCTTGTGCGGGAACAGAACACC
>JAAERE010000230.1 GCA_024230675.1 bacterium
ACTTCACTTCTGATTTCTTCTCGTTTTCACTCATGTCTTTCACCGGGGCAATATAGTCGCAACGGTTGACGAATACAATACGCGCGCAAGTATCCGCTTGCCCTGAAGAGAATTGTCAGCTAGCTTGGCGGACATCATGGCAAAATGTGAGATCATTGTTATCGGAGCCGGGGCGGCAGGCCTTCTGGCGGCCGGCGAGGCGGCCGGACAGGGAGCCAAAGTCACCCTTCTCGAAAGGATGAAACGGCCCGGTCGCAAGCTCAGCATCACCGGCAAGGGGCGCTGCAATCTGACCAACGACGATCCGGTCGAGGAGTTCATTTTTCATTTCGGCCGGAACGGCAGATTCCTGCGGCAGGCTTTTGATCGCTTCTTTTCGCACGATCTTGTAGAACTGCTGGGCGGTCTGGGCGTGCCCACAACTGTCGAGCAGGGCGGACGCATATTCCCCGAGAGCGAAAAGGCGCTGGACGTGGTTGATGCCTTGACCCGGTTCGCAAAGAACGCCGGCGCGGTTACGCGGACCAACGTAAGGGTTACGCAACTGCTTACGAAACAGAAGCGCATAGTCGGAGTGCATGCGACGGAAGACATCGCCGCTGATGCCGTCATTATCGCCACCGGAGGGGTTTCGTATCCGGCAACCGGTTCTTCCGGCGATGGTTACCAGCTCGCCAGGCAAGTGGGCCACACGATCGCGCCGGTGCGACCTTCGCTGGTACCGGTTGAAACCGGGGGCAACACGGCCCAGCGCCTGCAGGGGCTGAGCCTTCGCAACGTTGCAGCGAAAGTCCTGGTCGAGGGCAAAAAGAAAGCCGAGGAATTCGGCGAGATGCTGTTTACGCATTTTGGTCTCTCCGGGCCGATCATCCTCCGCCTCAGCCGGGTGATGGTAGATGCCCTGCAGGACAAAAAGAACGTCACGGTCTCAATCGACCTCAAGCCGGCCCTGAGCGAGGAGAAACTGGACGCGCGCCTCCTTCGCGATATCGAAGAGCACGGCAAACGGCAGTCCCATACGTTCGTCAAAGGGCTGCTGCCGGGCAAGCTTCTCCCCGTCTGCATGGACCTGACCAACATCGCGCCCGACAAACCGGCCAACCAGTTGACGGCGGCCGAGCGTATGCGGCTCAGGACCTGGCTGAAGGATTTTCGGTTCGAAATTACGGGTCATCGCCCGTGGGAAGAGGCTATCATCACGGCGGGCGGCGTAAGCACGAAAGAGATCGATCCCCGCACGATGGCCTCGCGTCTGGTCGAAGGGTTGTATTTCGCGGGTGAGGTTATCGATATCGATGGTTCGACGGGGGGTTACAATCTACAGGCAGCCTTTTCGACCGGCTGGCTCGCCGGCCATGCGGCGGGGGCAAAAGCCTAGTCATTCCTCAGCGCTTCCACCGGGTCCACGCGGGCGGCGCGCGAGGCCGGGTACAGACCCGCTGCCAGACTCACACACAGACCAAACAGAAACGCAATTCCGATCAACCACAACGGCGTGTCGAACAGGTCCATCCTGGGAATCTCCCGCTGTTCCATCACCGCCTGTGAGATAAACGAGGCTGCCCGCGCTATCAACCAACCGAACATTATGCCCACGGTGGAACCAACCGCCCCGATCATTCCCGACTCGGCCAGAAACAGCAGACGGATATCCCGCTCATCGGCGCCCAGCGACTTGAGCACGCCGATCTCCCGGCGGCGTTCGACTATTGACATGACCATGGTATTGATAATCCCCAGCGCCGCCGTGACCAGTGCGATCAGCCCGACAATTCCCACCACCATATTGAAGTACAAAAACGCCTTGCGGATTTCATCGAATTGCTCGGCGTAGCTGAACGTCTCGTAACCGAGAGCCTGTACCGAGTCACGAATCGGTTCGTAGGGGGAGTTGGGGTCAAGGTCGAGCGTCACGCGGGGATAATTGCGCGTCTCGGCATCTTCCTCCCCCGCCAGAAATGTTCCGCTTTTCATAGCGGCAAAAAGATCGGTCGGATCGCCGCTAAAACCACCGGTCGTGAATTTCCGGGCGGTTGCCACCGGCACCAGTATCTCCTGCATACGCCTTCGCGGCCCGTGCTCAGTGTCAATCACCCCCGTCACGATCAGGGTGTCACTGACTATCTTCCTGGCGTTTAAGTAACCGTCGACAAACCGCTTGATGGCGTCGTTTACTTCGAGCCTGAACCGCCGCTCCAGAAACTCGGTCCGTCTCAGCGAGTCTAGAGTGAGATCGGCGAAATGTTCGCGGAAACTTCCCTCCTCCAACAACAACACGTGTGCCAGACCGCTGTCAACGGTCGACAGTCCCACGGAGAGGACCAGTGGCCTGCCCAGGATCGAATCAGGTTCTTCCACTCCCAGCAGGCTTAGCAGGCGTCCGGCTACCATAACCTCCCGGGCGCTGTCGCTGGAGAACACCGTCCCGGCCGACAACTGCGAGAACATCTTAGTGCCAATAGCCGTGACCGGCAGAGCCTGGGCATCGGCTGTAATCTGGGTGTCGGCATAAGCGACCTCGACCGGGAAGTCATCGAACGGATAGGCCAAATTCACTCCGGGTACGGCGGACAACAACCCCACTGAATGATCATCGAGGACCGGTGTCTCGACATCCAGGGAGTCATCGCTCTCCTCGGCCGGGTAAACCTGCATGGTGTTAAACAGACCCAGTTCATTAAACTGGTCGGC
>JAAERE010000231.1 GCA_024230675.1 bacterium
CAGGAGGTCGAGCTGAATCTGGCGGGCCATATTGACTTCTTCTTCGAGACGAAGGCGCTCCAGCGAGTCGGCGTAAAGACGGGCGTTGGTCAGGGCGGTGACCATCTGATTTGACAGCACTCCCAGGAGATTGAAATCTTCTGCCGTATAGCGATAGCCGGCCGCCTTGGAGGTCAGGGCCAGGAAGCCCAGCAGATGTTGTGCGTCCTTCATCGGCAGGATCACACGTACGCCCAGCTCGCCGAGAATCTCGGCCAGGCGCGAACCTTCTTCATAGTCCGTCAGCGAAGTGAACCGCGTGGGGGTGTCGAGTAGATTTATGCCACGAAGCATAAGGTCTTCGCGATCGAGAACCGTGCGCTTATTGTAGTCATCGCTTTTGAGAATGGCGTATTCGCCGACGCTGTCGTCGTAGAGCACGAAGTAAACTTTGTCCACCAGTACGGCGGTTTTGAGGGTCTCCTCAATCGTCTGGCGCAGCAGAGTCGGATCGAAAATGGAGATCACCTGCCGCGAGAAGCGCTCAATAATGCCCCGGTAGTCCGTCCGTGTGCGCATGAACATCGAGCGGATGACATTGTCCACCCAGAGGCTGATCGGCTGGAACAGAATCAGGATAAGCAGGATGAAAACGTAGCTGACAATCTCCGCGCGTTCTCCGAACAGCGGTGTCAGGAAATCTTTAGAGCGCATGCCGAGGACCATGTACGTGCCGACGAGAATCACCGAAGTGGCCGTGTATATCAGGGACTGGCGGAATACCAACTGCACGTTCAGAAACTGGTGCCTGACGATAGCGTAGGCAAAAAAGCCGCCGCCCAGGAAGATGGCGGCCATGAGCAGGTAGGTGCCGACAGTGTCGGCGGCCGGGCTCTGCCAGAAAGTCCAGCTCAGGAACGAAAGGACATAAAAACTCAGTCCCAGGCGCGTGCCCCACAGGACCAGGCGAGTCTGGGTCAGAAGGCGGGGGTTCGTTAGATATCGTCGGCCCACCTCAAGGAAATATACCGCCACGAGGACGTAGGCAATGTTGGTGAACCCGAATAGCAGAGCTTCGTTAGTATGCACCCAGGCCACAAGGAGCAGAATCTTGGAGATGAACCACGCGACCGGCTGGAGGATATCGCCGAAGAACCCTTCGGACTCGCAGCTTTCGACCAGATAGTTCAACAGGGTCACCAGGCGGTAATAGAACGTCAGCAGGCCCACATGCACCAACTGCGGCAACATCACCAGGTAACGAAGGCGGGGATGTTTGAACCGGCGAAGGCGGTCCACTGGGAAAACCCAGGAGAAGACCAGCAGCGACGGGAAAAACAGCTCCCAGAGCAAATGCAAATTGTAGACAACCGACTCGCTGAGATCTGCAGCACCATCCGGACCCTGAGTGACTATTATGTCACCCAGCGCAATGGCCAACGGCCCCAGTCCGGCGCAGAACAGAAGGGCTCCGGTGGCGCGATTGACCCGGTTCGTGAAATTATCCCGGGTAATCGTGATCGCCAGGAACACCAGGAACCCGCCGGTCAGGAAGAATATGAGCGTTTGTAGAAGCTCAGTCTGCATAGTTGCTACAGATCGTTCTAGCTATTCGGCCTAGATCGCCTTGGTAATGCTCACCGACGTGCCTTTGTCGGTGGCGTTTATATCAACCTTGTCCATAAGCGAACGGACAATGAAAATACCCCGGCCAACCTCTTTCAGGAGATTCTCATCAGCGAGCGGGTCCTGAATGGTGTCGGGAGTGAAGCCATAGCCTTCGTCGTCGACGGTGACCGTCGCGGTTTTCCTGGCCAGGCTCACCGTTACTGAGACCATTTTGTCCGGGGAAGCCTTGTTGCCGTGCATCATGGCGTTGTTGACCAGTTCGGACACGGAAATCGCAATGTCGGCGATAACCGATTCATCCGCGCCATACTCTCGCAGGGCTGTTTCGAGGAAGTCGTCGACGTTCGGCAGGAAGGCCTGATCGGACGGGACCCTTATGGTATTCCCCGAGATTTCAGGTTTTTTCATGCGGTTCTATACTCCAAAAAAACAGGCAGACATTGCCACGCCTGCCTGCTTGTGTTAGGGGTTACGATTTTTCTGAGCGCATATCCTATTTGAAACTGCCTATAGCCTCGTCCACCGAATCGAAAGCCTCGAACACTGTGACCAGCTTGGTGATAGTCAGAAGTGAGTGAATCTTGTCGGTCACATTGGCCAGCTTGAGGACGCCCTCGTTGTTTCGCAGAGTGGTAAAGCTGGAAATCAGGATTCCCAACCCCGTGGAGTTCATCCAGTCCACGCGTGCGAGATCGATAACTATGCGCTTCTTGTCGCTTTCGATACATTCGTAGAGCTTGTCGTGTAACAGGCTGGCATCGGGGCCACCCATTATCTTGCCCCGGGGTTCGAGTATGACAATACCATCCCGTTCTTGGTCAGTCAATTTCATACCGCTTAGCCTCCAGCAGGGTATATGGTTACTAACGCAAAAATCTCATTCATGTTTCGCCCGTGTTCAGCCACGGTGGGGAGGTGGCCGGGGCCCGTAAGTCCTTAATGAGCTTAATATTGGAACCTTAGTCAAGGAGTTTTTGGCGGCCGCGGAAAGCCGCCGGCGAAAGGACACTGTCCACTAGACTGGAGACGTACCTTATTTCCGCCGCGGAATACTAAGCTTGGCGTACCGCATCAAGAATCGGCGCAACAAGTCATAATCACCGGGAGACAGGCTTCTCTGGAGCAGCTTAGGTTGGGACTGGCACGATGCCGGTGGTCTAGGTGCCAGCTAGAGGCGTCCGTCGACTACAAAACGCTACTTTGTCAGCAGCTCTCTCAGACGTACGTTCGTATCTCCGCCGTCCCAAGATTCGTCGTATATACGTGTCAGAAAGATAAGATGTGGCGCTCTCAACTTCACGCCTTCTGAGAACGAAAAGCCCCAGGGAAAGCCAATCGAGACGCTTAACCTTTTGGAAAGCTTCTCCGGTGAAATGGACCCGAGTTCTTTGCACAGGCCATCGATTGTATCCATTGCAGTGCTCGGGAGCTGACCCTGGCTGCCGCCCTGAAGAACCTTGTCAACCTCTTCTACCCAGTCTCGAAAATCTGCCGCCCAGCTGGCTGCCCTCATTTTCATGGCTTGCTCAATTATCTGGTCCTTGTGGTGGCATTTCTTGAGAACAGCTGCGAGTATCAACGGCACGTCAACATCGTACGTACCGTCAAGTTCTTCGTTCACCCTGAGGGCCTTCTTATCTCGAATGGTCTTGACTTTTTTAATTGTGCGTTTCTGGAAACTGTTAGGATTTGAATCTCCTAACAGAGGCGCAAGCAAGCCTGTTCTCAGCGGATGTGGCCAGTAGTCATGGTTCTCCTGACTGCACAAAAGGTGGTAGAACGCAACACGGTACGCCGCGAACCCCACGTCGTAGAGCGGGCTCCCCGCGTGGCCAAGAGGCTGCTCATAAAGTCCGGATAGCTCTTCGTGCAAGCTCTCGGACTCTTGACGATCACGCGCCAATTCCCACCAAGTAGATTCCTCGCAAGGAGTAGCGATGAGATACCGCTGCAGATCATCTATGGTCGGAAACCATTTGCGTACTGCTTCTAGAGCAGTTGACCTCATGTGCTGCCTGTTAGTGGTCTCGACGGGAATTCCGTGAACGATATCGTGCAATGCGCTAGCGGTGTCTCCCCCTTGACTCGCGAAAGCCCAGGTTCGGTCTAACTCGTCAACGTATATCTGATCGGATAGGACGATTGCCTCGACAAGGGCAAGTAGACTGTCCCGGCCGACCCGCCACTCGCTCGAATCGGGTTCAGGTGATGTCGGTCCGAGCAAGGACAGCACCGTCCTGACAATCGCATTGTCTACAATCACTCGTTGGCCCATGATTTCCTCCTTTGAGATAGAACTTACTGCGACCGCAGGCCCATCGTTGTGGGAGTGGCTTCCTTAGGAGTTAACGTGGCTCGATTTGTGGTACCGTCGAAGTGGCTTACGGTTAGTTTTTTCGAGGGAAGCGCCCTATGATTTTCCCCCCGTAACAAAACGAATCTAACATAGAACTGGCGGTTTACCAACGAAAATGAGGAAGAAGATGTCCCCCCGCTAGCACGTTGTTCGTTGGGACAGACAGGGACGTCGTACGCCCACGTATACAAAAAAAACCGGCGAAGTCGAAACTCCGCCGGGTCGTTTATCCTGATGATCTCAGTCAGAAGCTCTAAGCCGACTTCAACTTCTTCACCTCAATCGGCTTGTATTCCAGGGCCTGGGTGGGGCAGAAATGAGCACAGGCGGGATCGCCGCCGCACAGATCGCATTTGACCACCAGGTCGTGGTGGCTGTCGTGCAGCGAGCAGCCGAAAGGACAGGCGGCAACACACGCCATGCACCTGACACATCGATCCGAGTCCAGATCCATCGCGCCCGTTTCGGGATTGCGGGTTATCGCGTCTACCAGGCAGGATTTGACGCAAGCGGCCTCTTCGCACTGGAGACAGACAACCGGCACCCAAAGGTCCTTGAAGCCGCCGTCGATCGGATATATCCGGCTTCTGCCTGGTTTCCCGTTAACCGAGTGCGTGAAAGAACAGGCCAGCTCGCAGGTTCGGCAGCCTGTGCAGAGCACCGGGTTGACTACGAAACGATGAGTGCTCATTCTTCCTCCTGTCGCTGCCATTGAGCTATCTTGCCCATGGTAGCAGCCGTTTCCTGGCGGTGGGTCAGGTCGTTGTGCTTGAAATAGTCCTCGGGAATATCCCGATTCTTGCTAAGATACTC
>JAAERE010000232.1 GCA_024230675.1 bacterium
AGCGGCATCATGCTCACTCAAATCATCAATCCGGGCGTGGGGAACTATATATCCGTAAATCCTGGGATACTCGACCCCCGCACGGGCTCTTACTTTATGGGGTCGAATCTTGCCCTGATCACCAACGTCGGCGGGATTCAGATGTCACATTCCAACGGCATCCCCGTGCTGGCCTGTCATTCCTTCGGAGGCAGCCAGTACGAACTTGGCAACTGGCAAGTGGGTTATGAAAACGTGTATACGCATTTCTTGGCGGTAATGGCCGGCGCCGATATGTCCTTTGGGCCCAGCGGAATGTACGAGGCCGTCAGCTTGCTCGATCACCCGCGCATCCTGTTCGATCGCGAAATCCTGCAAGTAATCGACGAGGTCACCGACGGGATGCAGGTTAACTCCAAGACCCTTGCCTTCGACATGATCAAGCAAATTGGGCAACGCAGCGCCTATATCAGTCACAAAGAAACGGTCAAGGCGTATCCTTCGATGTGGCGGCGAGACTCGATCCTTTATGAGGATGGGAGAGCCGAGGGCCGTAAATGGCGCGATCCGGTGGAGGTCGCCCGCGAATCCATACGCTGGATCCTGGAAAATCA
>JAAERE010000233.1 GCA_024230675.1 bacterium
ATCGCCGTTTCTCTTTCGAGTTGCTTCCGCATCCTCCGCTCGAAATACATCGGGACGGCATCGCGGTAAGCAGGCTGTGAGGTCCTGATTCGCGCCACTTCGATATTGTCCTCGTTATAGAAACCCTCGGCGAAGGAAACAGTTTCAACTTCCGCAAAAGGCCGGAACCATATGTAGCCGTCGCAGAAATCGGCCAGCGTGAAATTCTCGTATCCGGCGGAGTAGATCGCCTCGTCATCGCTCAGCTTTCCAAAGGGCGTGTCGAGGACATCAAAACCGGCGGGCGCCGCCTCCGGGCCGAAATGAGCCATAAGCTGGTCGATCGCGCCTGCTATGGGACGCCGGTCAGCCTTGCCGTATTCGCTCTTGAGTCCGAACCAGAGGCCGTGCATGTAGATAGACATCGCCCGGTCACCGATCTCCTCGCGTACGTAATTCCCAACTCGGACATCGCCGAAACGGACAAACTTGCCGTCGGAATCCACTACCGGTTGGCGATACCGCGTGAAAGCATGGTGTGTTCCGCAGTGAACCAGCACCTTCTCCCCCTGCCGAACCGGTTCAAGCACGACCTCCGCCCAGTCCCTCTCGCTGCATCCCTTCCATACCTGCCGGCGGATTTCCGGTTTCTGGAAATCTTCCTTCGTCTCCACCGGCGTCCAGTCCAAGTCGCAATTTGTCCCCAGTATGCGGAACTGGCGGGCCGTGTCCGGAAGACTCCGGTTCAACTCCCAGGCGGCTCTGTAAATATCCAGATACTCCTGCCACGGCCAGAGTGAATACTGAGTCATCTGGATATGGCGAGCCAGACTTTCGTCGTAGGTGTCACTGCTCAACAGGCTGTCAATCAAGGCCTGCTCGGCTTTGCCGGCGAACTCGGTCGCCAGTGTGTATACTCCGCTCTCGTACAGGTGGGGAATTAGCTGTTGTACCAGAAGAGGATTGTCCTTGATACGATGGAATTCGCCCAGGAAAACTACGTCGTGGTCGACGAATTTGCTGACCACGTAGTCGATAGGCGGAAGCTGGTTGGATACCAGGTACTGCTTCAGTTCAAACAGACCGGTTGAATCAAGCGGCTCTTTGTCCTGCCGGGGGCCACAGCCGGCCAGCAGCACAACTGCCAGAATCAGTGTCAGATTGGTTTTCAAGTTGCCTCCCAAATGTCCCCCCAATGCCGGTTCGCTCGGCCTGCTTATTCCCACTCTATAGTAGCCGGCGGCTTGGATGATATGTCGTAGGTCACCCGGTTGACGCCCCTGACGTTCCTGATGATTTCGTTAGAGATTTCCGCCAGTATGTGGTGTTCGATGTGGGCCCAGTCGGCCGTCATGCCGTCGACCGAAGTCACGGCCCGAAGCGCCACGGCGTTTTCATAGGTGCGCTCGTCGCCCATTACGCCCACCGACCGCACCGGCAGCAACACCGCAAAGGCCTGCCAGATATCGTGATAGATGTTGTGCTTGTGGAGCTGCTCGATGAAAATCGCATCTACTTCCCTTAGCAGATCACAGCGCTCTTTGGTGATATCTCCGATAATGCGCACGGCCAAACCCGGTCCAGGGAAAGGATGACGGCCGATGAACTGATTGTCGAGGCCCAGGGCCCGGCCCAACTCGCGGACTTCGTCCTTAAAGAGCTCCCGCAGCGGCTCAATCAATTTCATCTTCATACGGTCTTTGAGGCCGCCAACGTTGTGATGAGACTTGATGGTGGCCGACGGCCCCTTGAATGAAACCGACTCGATCACGTCCGGGTAAAGCGTTCCCTGCGCGAGAAATTCGATCTGGCCTATTTTCTCGGCCTCAGTCTCGAATACGTCAATGAACGTGTTGCCGATGACCTTTCGCTTCTTCTCAGGGTCCTCAACGCCCGCCAGCCGGTCCAGGAACAGCGCCGAGGCGTCCACCGGCCGCAAATTGATGCCCAGTGTGCTGAGCATCTCGATTACCTGAGTGAATTCGTTCTTCCTGAGCACGCCGTTGTCGACAAAAACCGCGTGCATTTGTTTGCCAATAGCCTTGTGCAGGAGCATGGCAGCCACGGTCGAGTCAACGCCACCTGAAATCGCCAGTACCAGGTCTTTGTCACCGACCTGTTCCCGGAGAGAGGCCACGGTATCCTCGATAAAGGAAGCCGTGGTCCAATCACCTTTGACGCCGCATATCTTGAACAGAAAATTGTCTATTATCTTGCGCCCCTCAGCGGTGTGATGAACCTCCGGGTGGAATTGCAGACCGTACAGCTTCTGCTCTTCGTTGACGATAGCGGCCGTGGCCTGAGATTCGGTCTTGCCGATAACCTTGAAACCTTCGGGAAGATCAACAATGGAATCTCCGTGCGACATCCATACCTGACTTCGCGGATCGAGGCCCTCGAACAACGCACTGCCGCCGTTGACGTTGAGCATAGAGCGCCCGTATTCACGGTGTTCCGAAGCCACCAGCTTGCCGCCGTAAAGGTCAGCAATTAACTGCATACCGTAACAAAGTCCGAGAATCGGAACAGATGTATCAAAAAACTCCCGTCCTACCCGGGGAGAGTCGGGATCGCGAAGAGACGAAGGTCCCCCTGAAAGAATGTAGCCGGAGATGTTCCTGTCGGCGTA
>JAAERE010000234.1 GCA_024230675.1 bacterium
AGCTCAACGAAACGCCCCAGATGCGAGGCTGAGCGCAGGTACCGGCGAGAGGTCTCCCGGGCGTATTTTATGTCCTTCAGGCTCTGGGCATACCCATCAATGTATGGACCCGCCGGCCCGGCGCGTAGACGATTGATCGAAAACGGGTGGTCAAAGAAAGCTTCCAGCATGCGTTCTCCTTCAGAGGGGGTCTTCCAGGGTCCCTCCAGTAAACAAGGCAATTTTATGGGGAGCGGAAGCCCAGCGCTACAGCCGCCAACTGCCCGGTAGCGATTGCTCCGACCGAGTCCGCCCGGCCTCCACTCCCCATAACCATTCGCTTCCCATAATTACGGTAATAGGGAGCTCCCCATTACCGTAAGTGACCAATTCGGTCGTACGGTTCCTCGGTAATTAAGGCGACACACCACCCTAACGTATGACTTGCTACCCTGCAGGCCTCTGTCAGATGCTGTGGTAGATCCTGGGCTTTGTAAGAGGATGGACCGTACGGAGGACCTTGAACTTCTCCCAGGACACGTAGCCCTTATGGCTACGCCGACTCAGCCAATACTGCCACGCCTTTTCGGTGCGGTATAGTACCTGCTTCATCGCTCGCTGGTTGCATCGGATCCCATAGTACGCGTAGTGCCCTCGGAGCTTTAAGCATAGCAGCTTGTATTGCTCCGCAAAGGGTTGGTGCCGGTTGTTCCTGCACCAGGTCCAGAGCGCTCTCATCGTCCGCCGAAGGCGCTTCCGCGCCGTCTTCCTCTTGATGACCCAGTATCCCCGGCGTGATGGTGACCAGTAATGGGTGAATCCTAGAAAGTCGAATGTGTCATTCACCCTACCCGAGTTGCTGCCTGTGTCGGGCTTACCGAACGCGATCTGCCGAGTCTTCTCTGGATGGATGGTGAGATCGAAGCGCCCAAAGCGCTTTGGTAGGACCGCCATGAACCGGCGCGTGTCGTCCTCAAGCTCGAAGCCCACGACGAAGTCGTCGGCGAAGCGCACGAGGAAGCAGCGGCCGCGCATCCGGGGCTTGACGACCTTTTCCCACCATTCATCCAGGACGTGATGCAGGAAGATGTTGCCAAGTATCGGAGATATGACCCCGCCTTGCGGTGTGCCCTTGACGGGATGGAAGAGAACTCCGTTCTCCATCACTCCCGCGTGCAGCCACTTACCGATCAGGCGAATCAAAGCGCCGTCGTTGACTCTCTTCTTGATCACCTCCATCAGCTGCTGCCAGCCGATGTTGTCGAAAAATCCACATACATCTGCATCCACTACCGTGTTGATGTTCATATCCATACACTGCTCGCGTACCGCAATCAGTGCCTGGTGTGGGCTGCGCCCCGGTCGGAACCCATACGAGAACTCATGGAAGTCCTGCTCATAGATAGCTCCCATCAACATCGCCACCGCTCGCTGGACTATCTTGTCCTCGAACGTCGGTTTGCCGATTGGGCGCAGGCTCCCCTCTTCCTTCTTGATCCACGTTCGTTCTACTGGCGGCGCCTTATAGCGACCACTTCGCATACGTTCGTGGAGGTCTGCAAGGTTGTCCTCAAGATTCTCCGCGTACTCCTCGGCCGTCACACCATCTACTCCCGGCGCGCCTTTCTTACGCGTCAGGCGGTGTGCTTCCCGCAGGAAGTCCACGTCGATCAGGTGGGCAAGCGTCGTGAACACCATTTCCGGATAGCGGGCTGCCTGCGCCGCAATCCGCTGGAGTTTTGTTCTGACGGTTTGTGATCTCAATGTATCTCCCATCTTTCCTCCCAACAGAACGTCATACCCGACTTCACCTTCCCTACAGCGGGTTCCTTGGGTCTCAGTTCCCCGCCTTCCCGGTCCTCGGGCTCCCGCCCCAGACCATCGGTACTATGTTCAGCTAAGACTGCCTGCAACCCATCCCAGTCCGCTTCGCTCTCGCTATCGCTCGCTGGTACCTTGATCGCTTCCCCGGTTCGTGTCCCGTCTCCGGCTCGTCGGCTGGCGGGAAGTCAATCCTGCCGACGCCAGGCCGTTTGGTCCGCCGGTCTGGCCTTCGTCCTCCGGCTTATTTCTC
>JAAERE010000235.1 GCA_024230675.1 bacterium
CGCCGAGGATGGGTCCGATCACCATTCCCAGGCTTTCCGCCCGTCAGTATTGCGATGACCGTTCCCAGGGCGTTTTTCTCGCCGCCGATGACCACCGCCATGGCCATGACCGCGGGCAGCGCCATCCCACCGCCGATCCCGAGCACGACGCTGACGGCGTAAAACTCCCAGGGGCGATTGAGATATGCGAACAGGAACATGCCGGCCGCGACCACGAGGCCGCCGATGACGACCAGGGGCCGCTTTCCAACCCTGTCCGCGAGCACGCCCATGGGCGTCATCAAAAAGGCGCTCACGACGACGCCGGATGTGATCATGAGGCCGATGGACAGGCCCGACAGTCCGGATCGGATGTCGGCGATCAGGGGAGCGAAAGACCAGACCGCGCCGATGCACCCGCCGTGCGCCACTCGATAGATGAAAAGCCCGGCGACCCGCCGATCGGACAGGAACGCGGTCCAGCCGACCGAGGCCCCGTTTCGAGCGGACGCGCATTCGCTCGACGCGGGAGGAAGGAATAGAATAC
>JAAERE010000236.1 GCA_024230675.1 bacterium
CCCTCACCGAGGGCCGACCGAATGCCCAGCGGGACCTGCACCGGAGTAGCTGTGATCGACTTTCCTGCACCGTCCAACCAGGTCAGGTCGTATCCGACTTTGACCGGGGCCAGTTCGAGTCCGGGCGTACGGATGGTTTTCTTGATCGAAGGAATCCGGGCGGCCTCGACCAGCCTCAGTTCTCCCTGATCGTACTCAAACCGCAACTGCCAAGGCTGAGAGCCGCTGGATTGTGAGTCTGAGGGGGTTGCCAACTCTTCAGCTGCACCGTTGACGGCGAACAGCATGACAGCAAAAAACAGGACAAAGCCGAGGGTGGAGAATCTGCGCATAGTATAATCCGTGATTTGTGGCTGGAGCAGGCTCTGCGCCAACCGGATGGGAACAAGGGGCTATCCGTCTAAGATAGCGCGATTCAGGGATTTGTCAAGGTGGGATGGTGAAGCCCACATCAATCGTTTCTTCTTGCAGAATGACACACAATTCACTATGTAGACGGTGAAAGCGGGGAGTTAACAGACAACTCGAGAGACAATCCTTTCCAGCGCCAGATCACGTATCCATACACTGCTTGAACCGCGGAAGTGAACAGGATACAGTACAGCTAATTGTGAAACATATAGCGAGAACAAGAAAGAGGTACTGGAAGTGCAGTTTATAGTTTTCAACGGGGACGCTCTGAAGGTCAAGGCCGACGTGCTGGCCCTCAAGCACGCTCAGGGCTTGTACGGTCTCGATGCCTATGTAACAGAGCGCATGATGCGAGCCGGGCACGAGTTCGACCACCTCACTCCCCAACCGGGAGGTTTTCGGATTCATCCGAGCGTCGCCTCAATCGCGTCAAGTCACATCTTGATCGTCGGCGTGGAGCCGCTCTACGGCTTTGGCTATCGCCAGATAAGGGCCTTTGCTCACAAGCTCCTCTCGTCTCTCGCAGGAGAGTTGCCGAAAACTCGAAGTGTGGTTGTCACATTGCACGGTCCGGGATATGGGCTGGACGAACAAGAGGCTTTCGAATCTCAGATTGCTGGCTTCCTGGACGCCATAGAGTCAAAGGACGCTCCAGAACATCTTGAGACCATAACCTTTGCCGAGCGAAACGTCGGGCGGGCCGATCGCCTCCGGGAGATGCTGGACCGAATCCTGCCAGACGGCACGACACATCCCTGGGGGATGTCCAGAACAAAGCAGGCGGAGATGTTTAGACGGATCAGAGCTGAGAGGAAGGTCGCTGCAAAGAAACCTCGGGTTTTTGTTGCCATGCCCTTCGCTCCAGAAATGGAGGACTTCTACGATTACGGCATTCAGGGTGCGGTGAGAGGCGCCGGGTTCCTCTGCGAGCGGGCTGACCTTTCATCTTTCACAGGGGACGTGATGGACTGGGTGCGGGATCGGATCAAAACCGCCGCCTATGTTGTCGCCGATCTAACAGGCGGCAGCCCGAACGTATACCTTGAAGTCGGATATGCGTGGGGAAGCAATGTCCCTACTATTCTGCTGGTTCGGGACACGAAGGATTTGAAGTTTGACGTAAAGGGTCAGCGTTGTCTGGTCTACAAGCGTATCAAAGACCTGGAGAAGAAACTGGGTGAAGAGCTAAAAGCACTTGAGGGTTGACCGAATCTCGAATCGGCCTCGGATGTCCCGGCAGCCTGGCAAGCGCTGATAAAAAAGAGGCGGCACCCAGATTCGAACTGGGGGATAAAGGTTTTGCAGACCTCTGCCTTACCACTTGGCTATGCCGCCTGAGACATAAAAAAAAAGCGGGAAACGAGACTCGAACTCGCGACAGCCACCTTGGCAAGGTGGTGCTCTACCAACTGAGCTATTCCCGCATTTTCTTCAAATCATTTACCCCATCTCTGGGATCATAAATATATGTCGGCAAACGACCTTGTCAACATCTTTTCGAAAAAGTTACCGCCGGTTGCGATATTCCCGGATCATGTTGTTAGTCGTGGTCTCAACCCTCGGCCAATACCAGGGCACCAGCTTAAGTAACCATCTTTTATGGATTTCCGCTTTCGCCCGGCTGCCGACGACAGATTCCATCCGGTAAAGCCCCGTATGAGCCTCAAAAACGGACGAGTCCCGGACCAGAATCGAGTCCATCGCGGCTTTCGCCTGCGGGATCCGATTTAGCATCATGAGGCTGAACGCCCGCTGCATATCCACATAGATATAATTGGGATCGGGAGAGATTCTCATAGCCGCCTCGTACAGCGGGACACTTCCCCCGAAATCCCCCGCGCTCACGGCCTCCAAACCCTGTTTGTATTTCGTTACGTACTCCACCGGATAGACCGGGACGATCTCGCCCTCGACCGGATGGGTTCTCTTGAATACGATCGTTATGATTCCCCGGCCGCCTGAAGCCGAACCCGGATAGTACCAGCCCAACGTGCGATAGGCGTCCATAAACTGGCGATAGAGCAACAGGGCACGCTCGGCGGGCGCCGAAGGTTTAATCCCGGTCGAGAACACGATATAGTCCGGCCCCCGCTCCAGAAGGTACCGGCTGTTGTGTTTCTGTTCTTTCCATGTGGTCACCATACCGGGGATCGGATCCTCGGAGTGACGGGCGATAGTAGAATCCGTGAGTCCGACCAGATCGATCAATTCGTGTCCCAGTAATTCATATCCAAATATGCCGATGGTGGCCACGGCCACAGAGAAGTCACTGCTA
>JAAERE010000237.1 GCA_024230675.1 bacterium
AGAATTTCATCAAAGCCGAGGTGCGGTCGGACAATCTCTCATCGAATCAGCCACCGCCCGTCAGCCCCGATGAGGACCCGGTCAAGCCGGGACAAGAAGGGGAGTAGAAAGACTGGATTCCTGCCTCCGCAGGAAAGACGGTCCATAGACTTGTAGGGCGGGTCCGTCTTCGAACCCGCCTTCACCCTGGTGGCAGGATCGCAGGGATCCTGCCCTACAAGAACTGGGCCCCCGTTTTCACGTGGATGACTCAAGAATAGCAACTGTGTGAATTTGAGCCTAGAATCTCGCGCCGAAAGAGGCGCTGAAAAAGAAATAGTCCCCGATCAATTCCCCCGCAACGTTCACGATTCTGAACTCCACAACCGGCGTCATGTCCGGACGGACGAACTCGATTCCCAAGCCGGGAGAGAGGTGGTAGTTGGTCGTGGTCTTTTGGGGGAGAGTCAGACCTCCCACGCTGAAGCTTTTCCATCGGGTTAACGTCGGACCGCCTTCGAGAAGCAGGTAGTAATTAGTGCGCTGACCGGAATCGACGTTGAATTTGATCCCCAGACTCGCTGAGACAAAATCAAAATTGCGGTCGTTGGCGGCGATAGCTTTGAAAACATCGTAGCGGCCGCGCAGTGTGAACTCGATAGTGCCTTCGGGGGACAGGGATCTGGGAGCATAGCTCAGGCCCAGACTACCACCGTATCCTGTCTCGACCCGGCTGCCCAGCCGGTCCACAGGCTCGTTGATCCCTCCCGAAACATAGAGATGTACCGAACGTTGTCCCTTTGCTTCCAACGGCATTATCACCGCCAGGCAGCAAAGCAATGCCGCACCCAGATGTCGCAATGTCCTATCTCCCGTTCACGACCGTCGCGCGGAACGATACATCAAAACGGTCGACAAGGGAAGGGCCGGGGCAAAGAAAAAGCCGGGGATGTTAATCCCCGGCTTGATACTTTCAGGTCAAGTGGTTGGCCTAGAAGAACTTCAGTCCGAGAGTTATCGGAACAAATGTAGAGGCTTCGCCCTCGGTGGCGATGCTCACATAACGGGCCTGAGCGAAAATGCTGAAAGCCGGGCCGGTTGACAGATTCACGCCGGCGCCCATATTCCAGTACATTTTGGTTACGCTCTCGGAGATCACTTCGTTGAGCACACTGAGACCGAGCGAAGCCGGGCCTTCGAACTCAGACTGCTTGATGTTGGCAAGGCCAACGCCGCCGAGTACGTAAGGGCTGACCGGAGCGGCAGGAAGGCTGAACTGATAACGGCCGTCAACACCGTACATCAACATCTTGTTGGTGCCGCCGGAGTATTCCTCCATGCCGAGCATATTGTCGAAGTTTACGGCGAAGGTGTGGTATTCGAGCTTGCCGACAACCTGGAGGCTC
>JAAERE010000238.1 GCA_024230675.1 bacterium
AGGCTATCAGCAAGCGTTCGACAGCCGCCACCGTTTCGATAGAGTGTTCGAAGACATTCCAATAATGTTCCTTTGGTTGTTCCACTCCTTTGGAAACGGAAAGCTCAGGAATGAGGAGATCGAGAAAGCCAAGCTGATCAAGATGGCGTATCGAGTTCGTTGCGTTTTTTGTCTCCAGGATACGCCCCAACTCTTCCCGAATCCGTTCGCCACTAACTGAAGTAATGGCTCCGTTATCCCGTTGAATCAGGTCTTCGGTCCGGCTATCTATAGAGAAGTCCAGCTCAGTAGCCAAACGAAACGCTCGCATAAGGCGCGCCGGATCATCGAGGAAAGCAGAGTCGCTGGCTACCCTTATCAACTTTCTTTCAAGATCACCGACCCCATCTAATGGATCGATGAGATCCACCCGGTTCCATCCGGCGGCAAGATGTTCCAGTTTCATAGCAATGGCGTCAACGGTAAAATCGCGTTTTCTCAGATCATCTTCGATGGATCCTCTGATAGTCGC
>JAAERE010000239.1 GCA_024230675.1 bacterium
TATAAAAACAACCCGGAAATTGGGGTGTTGGGGCGGGGACACAAAAAAGGACCACTCGCGCTCCCCTCGAACGCGAGTGGCCTTGCACCAAAGAAAAGAGGACCTACCAAGCGCCTTGACAGCGCCCAGGAGTAAGAATGACAACCTCCCATTAAGCAACCTCTGTGCCGGTGTTCGCCAGCGGTCACACGCGAGCAGTTAACTGACTGCAAATCAACGAATTATTCACTAGGGAGACAATCGAGCTTCGAAGGGGTGCCTGAGGCACTTCGTACGATCATACGAACGGCGTCGCATAAAAAAACGGTAAGCGCCTGAGGGGCAGGCGCTTACCGCTACCAAGGAATGTACGATAGAATTCGTGCTGGCGCCCGAAACCGCGAACCGCGGGGAGCCAACTGGTCCAAGACCAGGCCTTCATGACCGCCCGGCGGAGAATTCAGGTCTCAGAACGCAACACGACTGAGGGGCTTGTTGATGCTAGCCGGGAGCACCCCCCTTCAGGTGGAGGCGTCTCAGCTCTTCTCCTTCGGGCTGGGTTTCATAGCGTTTGAGCTTGGTTCGTACGGTTGCCTCGTGGACACCCAGCAGGCGTGCGGCCTGGCTTTTGTTGCCGTGGGCCGCCAACAAAGCTTCCGTTATAAGCTGCCGCTCGAACTGCTCCACGCGTTCGAACAGGTTGGCCGTCTCGATCTCGGGATTGTCACCGCCGAAAATCGAGCGGGCGACTTCGACCAGATCACCCTCGGCCACCATCTGGGCCATGACCTCAAGCCGCTTCACGCGGTTATCCAACTCGCGGATATTTCCCGGCCAATCGTACTCGATAAACTGGCGCACCAGTTCGGAAGGCAGCTGTTTGCCTTCGGCCAGGAGCTTCCGCTTGCGCATCAGATGCTCCAGAAGAAGAGGAATATCCTGTTTGCGTTCGCGCAGGGCCGGCAGATGGAGTGTAATTCCGCTAAGGCGGTAGTACAGATCTCGGCGGAACGTCCCCAGCTCTACCATCTCTTCGAGATTCCGGTTAGTCGCGGCCACCAGGAGGACTTCGATATCGACCTCGCTGGTACCACCCAGAGGCATGACTTTCCGACGTTCTAATACGCCGAGCAGTTTGGCCTGAAGCGACAGCGGCATGTCTCCGATCTCATCGAGCAGCAGCACGCCGCCGTTGGCCGTCTCGAAAAGACCCATCTTGTTGCCGTCCGCGCCGGTAAACGCACCTCGACGATAGCCGAACAGCTCTGACTCCAGCAGCGTCTCGGGGACCGAGGCACAGTTTATCGCCACGTAGGGCTTGTCGGGCCGGGCCAGGGCGTGGAAATACCGGGTCAGATGATCCTTCCCAACCCCGGTTTCACCGGTGATCAGAATCGGGATGTCCGCCCGGGCGAGCATCGGAAGCTGCTTTTTAATGCGCTTAATTTCCGCACAGGCGGTCAGGTAGTCATTTTTGGGGGATGAAGCCGAAGCAACCGGCACACCCTGTCCCGAGGGGTTGAACGTGCCTAAATCGCTAATAATTCGGCTCACATCCTCCTGTCTTGATTTGATTCGAGACCGGGCGTAAAACTCCTCTGCCCGGAACAGGTAAGTCATCCGCTGACGTTCGGCGAACGCATCGGATTCACCCGCCTTAACCAACGCCTCGACTTTCTCCCAGCGCACGCCGGATTCATCCAGCAGGTCTATAGCCTTGCGGAAGAGCTTTCGGGCTTTTGCCGGTTGGTTCTCGGAGGCGGCCACCTGAGCCTGTATTTTGGTCAGGGCACCAAGTTCCACCTTGTCGTTGATCTCGTTCATTATGACAGTCGCCCGGGCCGCGAACTTGCGCGCCAGGCGGAAGTCCTCGCGGCGCACGTGCAATTCAGCCAGGTGCCGCATCACGCGGCCGGCCAGGGAGCTTCCCGAAGCCGCTTCTTCGGCCATCGCCAGAGCCGTCTCCAGAGTTTTCTGGGACAGGTCGTGGCGACCGGCGCGGTACTGAAGCTCGCCGAGATAGGTCAGGTAGATCACTTCCTCGCGGCGGGCGTTGAGGGCTGTGATCAGCGGGTACGCCTGCTCCAGTTCACGTTCGGCTTGATCGAAATCAGCCTGTTGGATGTAGACGTAGCCGAGCGAAAGCCGAGCCCGGGCTATCTCGAGTTGATCGCCGTTTTGCTCCGACAGATCGACGTTGATCTGAAGATGCTTTTCGGCCTCGACGAAATCGCCCATGAACGTCTGGAGACGTCCGATGTTGCCCATCATGAAAGCCAGCTTGCGGTCATCTTTGAGCCTTCGGGCAATGCCGACCGCGTCCATAAGGACGGTCAGGGCATTGCGGAAGTCGGTCTGTCGGAAATGGAGACCGGCTAATTGATTGAGGGCGCGGCTCTGGCCCTCCAGACAATCATTCCTTCTGAAAATCGATTCTGCATCGCGGAACGCCTTTTGCGCTTCCACTAACTCATTGCTGTCGCGAAGGATACCTCCCAGGGTCACGAAAATCTCGGCCAGCAGAAGGCTGTCACCTTCCGCGCCGGCCAGTGCCTGGGCCGTCCTGGCCGCCTTGAGAGCGGCCTTGTAGTTAGTGAGGGAAGCATAAGCCTGTGCTACCCGGTGCAGCATTGCGCCTGCCCAGGAGCCACCGACCTCGTCCACCAGCTGTCGATTGCTATCGAAATACTGGATAGACCCGGCAAAGTCCCGCTTCCTCAGCAACGAGTCCATGTAGGTCGCCACTGAATCACAGAAGGCATCGCCTTGTTGGTTATGCTTCCTCATTATCTGATAGCCCTCCTCGCCTTGTCAAATGAACGGGAGGACCTGACGCCGTACGATTGTCGCACGCTTCGCGGCGCCGATATCCTGGTGGAACTCACGGGGCTGATCCGTTTTGGCTCGAACGGATCCGCGTTGACGGCCAGAACAAATAATGAAATGAGTTGATCAACCGGCTGAATGCCGGTGGTCATAATCAGGCGGCTGGGCCGGAAAGAAGGCTCGCCCGGGTCGTCAGCCGGAGCTTGGTCGCCACCCCAAGGATGATCGTCTTCCTCAGACCCGTCATCGATGGTAGGCGTCCCCGGATCCATCCTTCCGTCAAGGAAGGGATCCTCTTCGGCCACAACGCTGCTGCCGGCAAAAACGACCAGCAATAGCGCCATGAGCCATAGAGCAAACAGTTTCTTCATGACACACTCCTTGGTTAAGTAGTCACTATTGAATACAGATATAGCTTTCGTCTAGCAGTGAGGAATGCAGTTTTGAGGGGCGAAGGGTGAAGGCTACCCTTCGTTATCAAGATAGAAAAACCTCAACCGCAAGTCAAGTTGTTTCTGGATAACGACATCCAATTGGCCCGCCGGAATCGGTGGGATAGAGTCGGGGCGTTTTTTCTCGTTGGCCCGTCACCACCTTTTTACTACCTTCGAGATATGGCCGCAACTTCCGACAATGCCAAATCTTACCTCAAAGAAGCCTACTCCTCGAAGTCCGTGGAGTTCATTGCGACCCTGGTCCTGGCGGCCCTGGTGGCCGTCGCCCTGAGCCTCGTGTCAATGGGTCGGGAGATGTTTGCTGCGGCCCTTATCCTGGCCGCATTCGGCGCCGCCCTGACGCTTTTTCCAAGGGCAGCTTTCTACCTGTTTCTGGTCTCGCTCGCTTTTTATGTTCCGCAGAGAGTATCCTATTCCTTTGCAGTCCATCCCTTCGACCTGATGATGGGTATAGTTGTTGCCGGTATGCTTCTGGAGTTCCTTCTGCGCGACCGGGCTGAGATTCGGCCGGCATTTTTTGATCTGCCGTTCGTGGTGCTGATCGTGGCCACGCTGGTTTCAACGGTGTTTGCTCACAATCCCAGCTATTCTGTCGTCCCCTGCGCCAGGATCATTGTCATCTACCTGGCTTTCCGAGCCGTCTTCAAATTCGGCCTGGAGCTGGGCGTGCGACAGATTCTGCTCTTCTACATTTACATAGTATTCTTTCTCTCGCTTCACAACATAAGCCTGTTTGTTATGCACGCCGGACAGATTCGTGTATTCGGGTTTTCCGGACTGGGGTACGAGTCTTTCTCAATGACCGCCCTGCCCATGGCTCTTGCTTTCTGGTTATGGTCCGAAAGCCGTCGCGACAAAATCAAATTCGGCGCTATCGTGATAGCCATCGGAATCGGTATTCTGGGAACTCAGGCCCGGGGGCCGTTGCTCTCTGTTGCCCTGGCCGTGCCGGCCCTGTTGTTGATGGCGGCGTTTAAGGCCAGACGCGAAAACGACCGCCGGACACTGTCATCTTTGAAAACGCTTCTGCTTCCGCTCGGCGGTCTGGCCGTGCTAGTTGTGGTGCTGAGCGGCACCCTGTTCGCCGGCTCTATCGGGAGATATGAGGCCGCGATCGACTCTTTCACTCGTCCCACCGGCACAATCGCCCTTCGCCTTGTACTGTGGAAGACGGCCGTTATGGCTTTTCTGGATCATCCCTTCACCGGAATCGGCATTGGCAATTTCCGCATTGTTCACGAACTCTACCCGGCTCTCAAGACTACGCCCCTGCACTTCTATGTGAAAGGGATGTCGGCCCACAATGTGATCCTTCACTATCTCGCTGAGACCGGCCTGGTCGGAGCGCTGGCCCTGACCGTTCTCGCCTGGGGCGGACTGAAAGCCAGCTATCGCGATTTTCGGAGCAAGCTGAGCCGTGAGGAGACGCAGATCACGGCGGCCCTGTTTATCGCCATGCTGGTTTTCTGCGTAACGATTCTCTATATGCGGGCCTGGACCTGGGGGCAGGGCGGGTACGTAATGGCCCTGCTGTTCGGGCTTGTGGCGGTTCGGCGCCACACCCGGCGTTCTGGGGACGGCAATCTTAAGTCCTGGTTCACTTTGCCGGGCCACAACGCCCGGTGGCCCACGCTTTAGGGCGGCATGTACAGACACTTCGAACGAGTACTTCTCTGCCGGGGCAGACGGGGACGTCTGCCGCCCACGGAAGGACGGTTGAGCAGCGGACTAACAGCTCGAATTCTCGACAGTTTCTGGCACTCTCTCCCCTCAGAAATGCCTTGACAAAATCGAGAAGTAGGCGATATTTATTATAGGAAAGCGCTGCTGACACGGGCGGTAATAACAATCGAACCCGCCGCAAGTTGTGGCAATTGGAGCAGCGGTTTCAACATACTTATCAAAGTTCTAAAGCCCCCCCGGCCCGAAGTCGGGGGGTGTTTTTATGGATAAGATTGACAGCCGAAAACGGCCCCACAAAAAAGCTCCGGGATCAATTCCCGGAGCTTTCTGTCGCAAGGGTGCGCTTTCTTATCTCGATGAAGGCGCTGAATATTTAGATTCCCAGGGCCTCTTCGATACTAGCTTTCAACTCTTCGCCTCGGCAGGCCTCGCCCCAAGCCACGAGCGAACCGTCTTTCCCAACCAGGAAAGGAGCCGGAATGCTGCTGACAAAATAGTCTTTGATCAACTGAGTCTGCCAACCCTGACCGTCGTAGATGTGGCGCCAGTTCATTCCCTGGTCGCCGATCCATTGGCGGTAATCGGCAGGCGTCAGCCTGCTTTCGAAATCGGCGGAGATCGAAAGCACCTCAAAACCTTGCGGATTGTATTCCTTGTAGAGCTCCAGAAGATTCGGCAGCTCGGCCCGACAGGGGCCGCACCAGGTAGCCCAGAAATCTATTAGCACAGCCTTGCCTCTGTAGTCGCTGAGCTTCACCAGCTTGTTATCGATATCCGGCTTGTCGATATCGATAGGCCAGGTCAGGCGCACGGTACTGGGTCCGTACTGGGTAGAAAGAACTCGCCGAGCGACCGGGTTGTCACCGAACTTCTCGACAGCGCTTACCAGTTCTGCGCCCAGCACGGTTTCGTCGGCCTCGGAAGCGCGCAGTTTGTTAATCACGGTCAGAGTCTGCGCGGCGGCGTGGAACTCTGTTCCCTCGGTCACATTGGCGAGATAGGTATTGGCCCTGACAAAACTGGCCGGCCGCTTGGGGTCTTCTTCGCCGTACTGCATCGCAACAGCCAGCCCGACCCGATAGTTGGCCTCCGCCAGACCATCGTCCGAAGGCGTTCCGCCGGAGTAACCTTCGAACTCTTTTTGAACCATATCGGTGATTCCGCCCCAGGGCTCATACATGGACTCCAATCCGGAGGCTTCGCGGACCCGCTCGAGCCCATAATCAAATTCCGGGTCATCGCCTTTCAAGGTCCGTAGGGCCGCCAGTTTTTTGGCGGAAAGATCGATCATGGCCGACCGGTAGGCCGCTGAGGTCCAGATCCTGCCGTGCGAACGGGTCAACTGGCTCTGTTCGTCGTACCACGCCCCAAACTCCTCTTCGGAGGCGAACGCCTGCGGCGACTCTGTGTATTCCGGCATGCCGTTCGCCAATACGGCGTCGAGGGCGCTCGCGTTATCGGTCGCTTTTTTCAGGACAGCTTCGAGTCTGGGATCTTCCTGAATCGAGGCAAAATCCTGGTCGTACGTGATCTGGTCAGGCTCATCAAAACCGTTGTCGACCAGCTGATTCAGCCAGTTGAACGCCTCGTCGGCGTTTCCGGTTCGAGCATAAGCGCAGGCGGTGTGATATTCCCGTACAACGCCGGTCTGGATAAGATCGCTTACCTTGGCGAATTCAGCGACGGCGCTGTCGATGTTGCCGCCCTCCAGAATCTCGTATCCGCCGTTGATGTGATCGCCTACCTGGCTCAGGATCTCCGCGCTGTAGTAAATCGGAGCCTCGAACCTGGCGGCTTCCTGCTGCGAGCAAGACAGCGCGCCAAAAACTACGGCCAGCGCGCACAGTGTGATAACTAATCTCCCGGTCGTGATGGACATCACCTTCTCCCTATGTGACAATTGTCGGTGGTGGTAACCTAAACATGCATCCGGTAACCCTTGTAGCGCCCAAGGTACGACAAATCTGCTTCCCAATCAACGGATTTGGCGAAACAGCGAATTCCTCAACCCCGGGAACTGCGGTCCCGCTGTTCACCAGCGCACAGTTCCAGTTGGCTGTTCAGCCGCAGTTTATTTGTGGACTTGGGCGGTGTTCCTACTTTTATTTCAGATACGACGTAAGTCCACAGCAGTAGGCAGGCCAGATGACGGCAGACGACAATCGGGAAGACCGAACCAGATCGTTTGAAGCGTTGACTGCGGGCACCAGGATCGAGCACTACCAGATTATCACCAAAGTTGGTTCCGGCGGTATGGGCGAGGTCTATCTGGCTCGGGATTTGGAACTGGACCGCAAGGTAGCTCTGAAGTTTCTGCCGCTCCACCTCTGCCCCGACGAGGACTGTCGACGACGTTTCCGCCGCGAAGCCCAGGCAGCGGCCCGGCTGAGCCATCCCAACATCGTTCACGTGTACGAAGTCTCCGAATACGAGGGACGGCCGTTTTTTGCCATGGAGCATATCGAAGGCCTTACGCTCAAGGAATATCTTGGACAGAAGAAAATGGGCCTTGAGCAAATTCTGGATTTGGTTCTTCAAATCTGTGAGGGTCTCCAGGCGGCGCACGAGGCCGAAATCACTCACCGCGATATCAAACCGACCAACATCATCATAGATTCTCACGGGCGGGCGCGCATAGTTGATTTTGGCCTGGCCAGCGTCAAAGGGACCGATCAACTTACGAAAACGGGCTCGACGCTCGGGACAGTTGGGTACATGTCGCCGGAGCAGGTGCGCGGCGACGAAGTCGACCGTCGCAGCGACCTGTTTTCGCTGGGCGTGGTGTTGTACGAACTGGTGACCGGTCACAGGCCATTTGCGGCCGATTCCGAGGCCGCCACCCTGCACGCGATTACCCAGAGCGAACCGGAACCGATCGCGCGTTATCGCCGGCGGGCTTCGGAAGGGCTCCAGCAGATTCTCACCAAGCTGCTGGAAAAGAGCACCACCACTCGTTATCAACACGCCGACGGCCTCAGGTCTGACTTGATCCGGGAGAAGCGACGCCTCGACCCGGAGACATCTCAGCATCTGGCAGCCGCCGAAGGAAAAGGGGGGCGTCGCAGTCTGTGGGTCGCAATAACGCTATTAGCTGTAGTTTGTCTGATTGCGCTCTGGCAACCCTGGCAGTCTCTCCCATCCGGCGGACAGCCCGACAAGATCATGCTGGCTGTCTTGCCGTTCGAAAATCTCGGTGACTCCAGCGACGGGTATTTCGCCGACGGTGTGACTGACGAAATCCTGACCGATCTGGCCCAGCTATCCGGACTCAGCGTTATCTCTCGTACCAGCTCAATGCAATACAGGGGATCTGAGAAGAATCTAAGACAGATCGGCAAGGAACTGGATGTCGACTATGTGCTGGAAGGGACTATCCGCTGGGAAAAGAGCGGTGAAACCGATCGGGTTCGAATCAGCCCCCAGTTGATCAGGATCGACGATGACACTCACCTGTGGGCGGAGCGCTACGACGCCGTCCTGACCGACATTTTCGAAGTACAGTCGGGCATTGCCCGTCAAGTTGCCGAAGCTCTGGATATAGCACTCCTGAAATCGGAAGAGGACGCTCTGGATCGACTACCCACGACCAGTGCCCTGGCGTACGATTACTATCTGCGCGGAAAGCAGCTATTCACGATCGCAGCGTATCGTCCTGAAGATCTGGTTGAGGCCAAGGCAATGCATCGCAGCGCCATCGAGATCGATTCCGGGTTTGCTCAAGCCTATGCGGAGTTGGGGGCGGTGTTCGTCGAGATGTACTGGGACAAAACGGTGCCCTTGGAACGGTCTCTTGACTCAGCCCTATTCTATATCGATAAGGCAGTTGAGCTGGCGCCCGATGATCCCGTGGTTCATCAGGCCCTGGGTTGGTATTACTATCACGGTCTCAGAGATTTTGACAAGGCGCTGGTGGAATTCGCCAGAGTGCTTCAACTACAACCCAACAATAGCATGGCTATCGCCAGTATCGCCTGGGTTAAACGACGGCAGGGACATTGGGAGGAAGCCCGGGAGGGACTCAGGCAGGCGATAAAACTGGACCCCAGAGAGCCCTGGTACCGGTACGAACTGGGCATGGCCCACGCCCGCAGCGGAAACTTTGCTGCAGCTCTGCCTTATTACGATCAGGCAATTGCCATGCAACCGCAGAATCTCTGGGCGTATATGCTGAAAGCGTATTCTGTTTTCAGTTTGACCGGGTCTGTCACGGAAACACAATCGGTCCTGGACGATGCGGTCGCATATCTTGGCCCACGCCCTGAGATCACGTTCTTTGAATCCTTTGGCGATATGGTCACA
>JAAERE010000240.1 GCA_024230675.1 bacterium
TGTGTTACGATGTCCTTCCTCATTGAAATATAAGGCTCTGTACCCAGTTGCTGTGTTATCATATCCGTCCTCATTGAGATGCAAGGCATTCGCTCCAAATGCTGTGTTATAATTTCCGCCCATGTTCGTCATTAAGGCATTCGCTCCAGTTGCTGTGTTGGAGAATCCTGAATTATTCATACCTGCCTGATATCCAATAAATGTACTATAACGGATGTTTAGGTCATCTTTTAGGCCTGCACTTTCACCTATAAACACGCTATTTCCTGTATTTAGCACCTCTAAACGTCCGCTATCCATGCGGAAATACTCGGTGTCTTCCATATAAAAACGGATGATGTCGTCATTTGTGCCGTTTTCTACTTGTATTTTAGTATCCCCATCTGCATCGGCAAGAACTCGGGCCGTATCAGAATATATAGCGTGATTTGCGGAATCTGTCAGTAACGCATACTGAGCCGTATCGGACTGGATAGCATGGTTTGCGGAATCGGAATATGTTGCCTGTATTGCGGAATCTGCCCATAGTGCGTATTGAGCCGTATCAGCATAAATGGCGGAATCTGTCAGTAACGCATATTGTGCCGTATCGGACTGGATAGCATGGTTTGCGGAATCGGAATATGTTGCCTGTATTGCGGAA
>JAAERE010000241.1 GCA_024230675.1 bacterium
GGCCGATCGAGGGCGCCGCAGGGCCATCGCCCGGAGATAGGCGAACTTTTTCGACGCCTTTGCCGGGGGCGCGGCGGCCCGTCTGGGCACGCCAGGCCCTTTGCCGGCAAGGATCCAGCACCGATGGGCGCCGCTCGGCCGGGCAGAGTTATGCGAACTTTTTCGACGCCTTTGCCTCTGGCGAGGGCACGAGGCGGGCCGCGGGGAGATAGGCGAACTTTTTCGACGCCTTTGCTCGTGGCGAGAAAGAGCTCGAGATGGGGGTCCAGGCCTTTATTCTCAGGTACTTACCCGGAGGAGCAGACCTCCGCCGACCAGGAAATATGCGTCGAAAAAGTTCGCCTGATACCCAGAGGAGCTCGGGTAGATTCGGTAACCAAGGATGTTCGGCGCCAGGTGACACGCGAACATTCGAAAACCAAAGGAGAAGAACTGATGCATCGGAAGAATCAACGCAGCCTTAGCACCCATAGCTTAGTTCTAGCTACCCTGCTCGTACTGACCATTGCCGGATCTCAACCGGCAGCGGCAAAGGATCTCATGGCCCACTTTCCGTTCGACGTAGATGCTACTGATGAGAGCGGAAACGGAAATGATGGAACAGAATACAGTACAAGTACAGATACAGCCATTGTAGCTGACGGCTTGGTCTTCAACGGTTCGAGTAGCTATGTTTCCTTCCCCGATCTTGGCATCTTTGATGGCAGTCACTCTTGGGGAATCATGTTTTGGTTCAATGCTGACGATGTACAGACGCTGGCCTCATTAGTAGATCTGCATGGTGA
>JAAERE010000242.1 GCA_024230675.1 bacterium
GTCTATCCCCGCCGGTCGCGGCGGCGAAACATTGGTGAAACGCCGCCGTATTGGGTTGTAGTCAGGGCAGGCAGTACTTTCTTCCATTAGGAGTGTCAGAGCATGATAAAGAAGATATCCATCACCGTCATTATTCTAGCTTTGGTCGCAACCGCAATTTTTCTGCTGGTGACCGACGGCTCGGCGGATGGAGATACAGGACCAACCACAGTGGCTGTCACCAAAGGGGAGATAGTCGACAAGGCTCTCGCTGTGGGGCAGATCGAACCCCGGAAGCAAATATCCGTCAAGTCCAAGGTGGGCGGTATTATCCGAAGAGTGTTCGTCAATATTGGTGATCAGGTCAAGATCGGCGATCCCCTCTTTGACATAGCGCCCGATCCGACCCCGGTCGAATTTGCCGAGGCCAAACGCCAGGTGGAGCTCTACGAAGTTACCTTTTCCAACGTCAAACGAGAGTATGATCGCTCCAAGTCCCTGGTTGACAAAAAGTTAATTTCGGCTCAGGAGTTCGAGACCAAACAGGCCGACTACGAGGAATCAGAACTTCGTCTCAAACTGGCCAGAGAAAAACTGGCGCTTATCGAGTCCGGAAGCACCCTGGTCGCCGACCGTGAGGTGGACAATATCATCAAGTCAAATATCAACGGCACCGTGCTGAGCCGGGATGTCGAGGAAGGTGACCCGGTGGTACCCCTTACCTCCTATCAGTCAGGGACTGAACTGATGACCCTGGCCTACATGGATGATCTCGTTTTCAAAGGTAATGTCGATGAGATTGACGTCGGCAAGCTGAAAACGGGAATGGAAGTTGAACTCGAAGTGGGCGCCCTTCCCGACGCTGAAGTCGTAGGTGTGCTGACAAGAATATCGCCGAAAGCTCATCGCGAAGACGGAGCCACGCTCTTTGAAGTCGAGGCCGAGATCACACAGATAGGATCCACCTATCTCCGCGCCGGATACAGCGCCAACGCTGACGTCATGATCACCAGGAAAACGGATATCCTGCTGGCCCCCGAGCGGTTGATCGATATGGAAGATTCGGCTGCTATTACCTGCGAGGTTATGGACACGGCCGGAGCTATCGCGACCCGGGAGATTGAAGTCGGTCTGTCCGACGGTATGAACATCGAGATCAAGTCCGGGCTCGAAGAAGGCGAGCTTCTGGTTGAACGTCCGCCGAAGGAGATATCCGGCGAGTAAGGCCTGCCGGGCAGTATATTATGAATGTTTTCCTTTCCATCAAGCAGTTCTTCAACGACCTGAGGCGGCAGAAGCTTCGTTCGATCATGACGATGTTCGGCATCTTCTGGGGCACCTGTTCTATCGTCCTGCTGCTGGCTTTTGGCACCGGCATAACCGAGGCCCAGTTGAAGTCCCAGAAAGGTATGGGGGAGAACATCATCATTATCTGGCCCGGCATCACCGCCAAGGAGTTCAAGGGCCTGCCCAAGGGAAGAAGAATCCGCCCGACCGACGACGATGTTAATTATATCAAGGAACGAGCCACGACCATCGCCCGCATCGCTCCCGAAAACGGCCGCAATATGAACCTCAAATTCGGCCGTCAGCTCACCAGTCGCAACGTTATGGGCGTGTGGCCGGAATACGGCATCATGCGCAATCTTATCCCTCAGATGGGCTCCAGATTCATCAACCAGCTGGACCTGGATAACAGGCGTCGAGTGATTTTCCTGGGCAACCTTGTGGCCGACCAGTTATTCGGCGACAGCGTTTCCACGGCGGTCGGTCGGGAAATCCTGGTCAACGGTTTGCCGTATACCGTAGTCGGAATTATGAAGGAGAAGGAACAGGACAGCTCCTACCGGGGCCGCGACAGCCGTATGGGTTTTATTCCCAACAGCGTCTATCAGGCGATGTTCTCCGAGCGTTATTCCGACGATATCGTGGCCCAGTGCAAGCCGCAATTCACCGGTGAGATCATGCGCCAGGAGATCTTGAGAATTCTGGGAGAGAAATACAAGTTCGATCCAACCGATGTCGGGGCGCTTTCTGTCTGGGATACGACCGAAGGCTTTGCGTTCCTGAAGAACTTTTTTTACGCCTTCTCCGGCTTCCTGGTAGCGGTAGGCATCGCCACTCTGATCACCGGCGGTATCGGTGTGACCAACATCATGAACGTTGTGCTCGAAGAACGCACTAAAGAGATCGGCATCAAAATGGCCCTGGGAGCGCGCAAGTCTTCAATTCTTCTTCAGTTCGTGCTGGAGACTCTGTTTATCACCGCTGTGGGCGGCCTGCTGGGCTTAATGTTCGGCGCTCTGATCGTGAAGATAGTGCCTATGATGGGAGGGGAGGAATTCATAGGCGTGCCCCGGCTGAACCTGTGGGGTAGCATGGGCGTAATAGTGATCCTTGGTATTGTTGGACTTATCGCAGGCATTTTCCCCGCCCGGCGGGCAGCTAACCTCCAACCGGTACAAGCCCTTAAGCTCTTTTAGACGTTATGAATCTGACAACCATCTACAACGTTTTCATTCGCGATTTTCGCAAACAGAAAAAGCGCATAACGCTCACGGTGATAGCTCTTGGGTGGGGTACTATTTCCATCATGGTTATGCTGGCTTTCGGCGAAGGGCTTCATCGCCAATTGATGCAAAACAAACGAGGTCTCGGCGAAGGTATCGGCATTCTGTGGGGCGGACAGACCCAGATCCCTTACAAGGGTATGGGCAAGGGTCGGCCGATCAGGTTTACCTCAGAGGACGTGGAGTTCATCGAACAGCGTGTACCTAATATCTCTCTCATCAGCGGCGAAATGCACCGCTGGGGGGCGCGGGTAAGGTACAAAGACAACGTCCTCAGCGAGCACATAACAGGCATTGGACCAGAATTCGAACACATGCGAGCCCACATACCTGAACGCGGCAGCCGCATGATAAACGAACTGGATATGCAGCTGAGACGGCGCGTGGTATTCCTCGGCGACGAGATGAAGGCCAACCTGTTCGGCGAAGAAGACGCCGTGGGCAAAACTGTGTTTATCGACGAAATCCCGTTCACTGTGGTCGGCGTCATGAAGCACAAGATGCAAATGAGCAACTACAGCGGTCACGATTTGAGCAAGGGCTCAATTCCCCTGACTACGTTCGAGGCGATCTACGGCCGACGGTATCTCGGCAACATCGTTTACCAGGCGCACGACCTGGACCGCATGGCGGATATTGAGAAACAGCTTTACTCCGTGCTGGGAGCGAAGTTTCAGTTCGATCCGGAGGACGAGTCTGCCTTGAGCATCTGGGACGTCGTGGCCGGCATGAAGGAGATGAGCAATATCCTTCTCGGGATACAAATATTCCTCGGGATAATAGGCGGCCTGACGTTGATCATTGCGGGGGTCGGGGTGGCCAACATCATGTACGTTTCGATCAAGGAGCGAACACGAGAGATCGGCATCAAAATGGCCGTGGGCGCTCGCCGGGGCTACATCCTGGTGCAGTTCCTGCTTGAGGCGTTGATTATCACTTTTGGCGGCGGCATCGGCGGCATTCTGATAAGCTATGTCTTGACCGAGGGCTTTCGGCGCATGCCGATCGAATCGGATGTTTTGGATTTCATGGGGCGGCCGGTCTTATCGCCTGAGATAGGCGTTACCGTCGTGATTATCCTGGGAGCGGTTGGCATTGTCGCCGGCCTTTTCCCGGCTATGAGGGCGGCCTCGGTCAGTCCGGTCGAATCACTCAGATACGAGTAGGCAAGAGAATTTAGGGTACGGAGAATTGTCGATGGCTCACAACGTGATATACATGAAGCAGGTCAAAAAACGCTATCAGACCGGACAGGTGTTCTTCGACGCCCTCCGCGGGATCGATCTGCGCGTCGAACAAGGCGAGCTGATAGCTGTTGTGGGACCTTCAGGCTCCGGCAAATCCACCCTGATGAATATAATGGGCTGTCTGGACGTACCGACCGGCGGAGTCTACAAGCTTGACGACAAGGTCGTTAACACCCTGACCTCCAACCAACTGGCCGATATCAGGAACAAGAAAATCGGTTTTGTTTTTCAGGCGTTCAACCTTCTGCCGTACGCCACGGCCTATGAGAATGTCGAAGTTCCCCTCTTGTTTGCCCGGGTTAGCGGTAAGAAACGGCGTGAGCGCGTACACGAGCTGCTCGCCAGGGTCGGCTTGGCCGACAAAATGGCCAACAAACCGACCGAAATGTCAGGCGGCGAAATGCAGCGGGTGGCAATAGCCCGCGCCCTGGCCAACGAGCCGGATATTATTCTGGCCGATGAACCTACCGGCAACCTCGACTCCAAATCCGGGGGGGCGATCGTCAAGCTGTTCGAGGAACTGCACGACTCCGGCAAGACAATTGTGATGATTACGCACGACAAGAGCATTGCCGAACGAGCGCAACGCGTAGTCCGTCTCAAGGACGGTCTCAACGATACCAACGGCGATCTGAGTTAGGGGCGTTTCCTTCTCAGGCCTTGTCGGAGGTCTCTTTCGCAGTAACCAAACTCACTAGAACCACGGCTAGGAAAGCCAGGATGAAAGCGGGTACCAGCTCGTAGATTGCGCCTTTCAGCATCGGCACGTTGCGCCAGACTACGGTCACCACAAAGCCTGTCAACATCCCCGCAATGGCTCCGGCTTTGTTCGTCCTCTTCCACAACAGCCCCAAAATCACCACCGGTCCGAAAGCCGATCCCAGCACCGACCAGGCATAAAGCACGAACTCAAATATCACCCGGCTTTCGGTCGCGGCCAGGGCAATCGAAACGGCCGCCAGGACGACTAGTACGGCGCGATCTGTCCATTGAGTTTTTCTGAAATCTTCCGCAGCACTCCCGCTTTTCCTTCGAAAGAGGGGCCAGATGTCGCGGGACAAAGTCGATGACACCACGATCAACTGAGAATCGGCGGTTGAGCAAATAGCGGAGACAATGGCCGCTATTACGAAACCGCCAAGGAGCGGCGGCAGAAGATCCCCGCAAGCCAGGGGCAGGGCCTGTTCCGGATCGGCCAGGGTACCAAAATACGCTTTGGCGAAGAGTCCGAAGAACACCGCTCCCAGATAAGAGAGGACCATCCAGGTCAGGGAAATAAAACGCCCTTTTCTGATCACGCTTGCGTCTCTTGCTGCCATGAAACGAGACAGGACGTGCGGCTGTCCCGGATATCCAAAACCGATACCGATAAGTCCGAGGATGAAGCCGAAAGCGGCAAATCCCGCCTTCCCATAAGTGAAGCTCAGCAGATCGGGGGAGGAGGCGCGTACCTCTGTCAGGAAAGCGCCGTAACCGCCCAGGTCGGCCAGCAGGACGATCGGCATAGCCAGAAGGGCGATTACCATGAACGAGGCCTGAATGACATCGGTCCAGCATATCGCCCGGAAACCGCCGGTGACGGTGTAAGCCAGAATGATGAGAGCCCCGGCGAAAACGCCCCACACGTAGTCTACCTGGAACGTAGCCTCAAACGCCTTCCCGGCAGCGTTCATCTGGGCCGCCACATACGTCAGCATGGCGACCGTGATGATAATTGCAGACAAGAATCGAAGAGTGTTCGAGTTTCGACCAAAACGGTGCATAATGAACTGGGGCAGGGTCACAGCGCCGGATTCCAGCGTGCTTTTTCGGAGCCGTTCGGCGATAAAGAACCAGTTGAAAAAGTAGCCGGCGGCGATGCCGGGAACGATCCAGAAACTGGCAAAGCCAGTTTGAAAAGCCGCACCTACCAGGCCCAGCATGACCCAACCGGACTCGGAACTGGCCGAGGCTGAGAGTGCCGAGGACCAGGGGCCGAGCTCGCGGTTGGCTAGCACAAAATCGTCAGAGGTTTTCTTGCGAAGTCGGGCCGAATAAAGCCCAATCGCGACAATGCCGGAAGTGTACATAGCGAAAGAGATTACCAGCCAGGGATCTACATCCTTCCACTCCAAAACCGTACCTCCGATGATGAAAAAACGTGGAATTCCGCTCGTTCAGGCGCCTGGCTGCCACCCCGATGTTTGCGGCCAGTCCAAAGCCTGGAAGAAAATCTACCTCGTTGGTGGGCAAGTCAATAAAAACAGACCGGCCTGGCAGTTACGATCGGCCGCTCAGTTGCACACCAACGCATCAGTGTGCACAAAAGTGTGCATTAATTGTACAGTCACACAGTTGGCTACTTCCCGAACCAGTTCCCATATAGAGACTTACATACACTTCTGGGATTGGCACGGATGTTGTATTTCTAAGACATTACGCAGGTAGCAAACGCCTTTAACTAGGGAGGAGTGATGTCCAAGCTGGTTGTAATGTTGGTTGCGAGTCTGTGTCTTCTTGCTTTCCCCACCTCGACTTTCGCCTTCACATTGGGCACGGATTACTACGAGACGATTGATGTCTCCGGGAACACCTACACCTCGACGATCGAGTTTGAGAACGGTTTTATCGGTTGGCTCAGTGCGGAAAGCTGGGGGCACACGTTGAGCAGTGATTTCATGACAGTACCCGATGATTTCACTGTCAGCTCTGCCGCTCTTCAGATCTCCGGCTGGCACTCTGTAGGCACCGGTCAGAACCTTGTAAGCTTTGCCGGTGAGTTCCATTGGACAGCTTACGAGGGGTGGACGTGGACCTGGGCAGCTACCGAAAACCTCTTCGACCTGACAAACATCGATCACAACTACTGGAACATGACGCCCCTGGCTGTGTCGCTGACGCCGATTCACGATCTCGGCGTCCATATTGGTACCTCAGTGCTGACTGTGGACTACGCCAATGTTGGCAGCCCCGGTGACGTCTCAGCTGTTCCGGAGCCCACTACCCTGCTTCTGCTGGGCTCGGGATTGCTTGGTGCCGGATATTTCGGCCGCCGAAAGTAGAGTCGCAACCTTTCAGACGCAACGAGGGCGGTTCACTGGAGCCGCCCTTTTTGTGGTGAGAATAACGCCAATGACGTATTGTCAACGCCAACGGCTTCGTAACCGGACCTAGTCGCTGGTATCCGAGATTGTCCGGTGGATAGTAATCAAGAACAGCCGATGTTGTCTAATGAGGCCCTGATTCTCAGAGGTACTTGCGCAAGTAGGTGCATAAAAGTGTACTTTCGCTGAACATCCGGGTCGTGTTCGTCTTGTTTAAGTCGTGTAGCTACAACTGTTTACGCATTGTTGTGTAATTGGCACCAAAGTTGTGTTGATATGGGGATTAACGTACGGTTCTGCCACGCCGTTTTAGGGAGAAACGATGATCAAACTGATTGGAAAAATCACCGTCTGTCTGTGCCTTTTGGCCCTGCCGGCCTCGTTGTCAGCTTTTACGCTGGGCACGGACTACACCGAGTCGATTGATGTCTCGGGGAATACCTACACCTCTACCGTGGAATTCGAGAACGGCTTCATCGGCTGGCTCCACTCCGAAAGTTGGGGGCATACGCTTAGCGAAGATTTCATGACGGTACCGGACAACTTTACCGTCAACAGCGCTTCTCTGCGCATTTCCGGCTACCACGCGGTCGGCGTTGGAGTGGATCTCGTTGAATTCGGCGGCACTTGTCGCTGGACGGCTTACGAAGGCTGGACCTGGGCGTGGGATGCTACCGACAATCTCTTTGACCTGACCGATATCGACCACAGCTATTGGAACACCAGTCCGCTGATGGTCTCGATGACCCCGGTTCTTGATCGGGGCGTTTTCCTCAGATCTGCGGTGCTGACCGTTGAATACGGTGGCCCGGGCGGCACGGGAAACCCCGGAGATATTTCGGCGGTTCCTGAGCCCACAACCCTGCTTCTGCTGAGTACCGGCCTTATCGGCGCCGGCTATCTCCGCCGCAGGAAATAAGTCTCTATTCCTTTCGACGCTAAACGGGCGGCTCTTCGGAGCCGCTCTTTTTTTGTGTGGGCGAGATATTCTGGGTGGGTCTCAGATCGTCCATTCAAATCGTTTCTTCCGAACAACGCCGGCAGCAAAGGCCGGATCATCTTCAGGCACGTCAATTTCGGAAAGGTACTTCGCCCCCAGCTTTTCGATTATCCTGATAGACGCGGCGTTGTCCGGGTCGGCGGTCAGAGCAACTTTGTCGTAATACTTCCTGACCAACGGCGCTATCGCCCGGCAGGCGTGCTGAGATAAGGAACGCCCCCGGAACTCCTTCGTAATCTCAAGGCCTATGTGGCGCGTGGTTCCGATCCTTAGATTCAGGTGCCCAACCAGATGGCCCCGACGATCGACAATAAGATAGTGATAGTAGGGAACGAGTTCGCCTCCGGGCTCCATCGACACCATCTCGTCGAAACGAAGTCTCACCGGTCCCGAAGATAAGTCGAGATCGTATTTGGCATGCAAGGTGTTCTTTCCTTTGTCCAGCCGGGCGGCGGGTACGGTGGACCCTATTCGAAATCAGTTAGCCTGATCGGAACCGCACGGGCGCCCCACTTTCCCGGGGGGCCTTCAAAGCGTCCGGCGCAAGCTTCGCCGCATTCAGTGCAGCGGCCGTCCGCAGTCAGATTCCA
Source organism: bacterium (assembly GCA_024230675.1). GTDB lineage: Bacteria > Zixibacteria > MSB-5A5 > GN15 > FEB-12 > JAAERE01. The sequence continues at coordinate 8,470 of JAAERE010000242.1, forward strand.
CGTTGACAATTGATACCAATCGCGGCCGATGATGGTTGCCCCACAATTGTGACAGTAGGTGGCGGCCCCTTTCGGATCGTGAACGTTACCTGTAAAAGCGTACCTAATACCGTTCTTGAGAGCTATTTCACGCGCCCGCGTGAGCGTCGCAGTGGGCGTGGCCGGTCGGTCTGTGAGCTTCCAGTCGGGGTGAAAGGCGCTGAAATGGAGGGGGACATCGACGCCAAGCCGGTCAACCACCCACGCTGTCAATTGATCCAACTCCCGATCGGAATCATTTTCTCCCGGGATCAGGAGGGTCGTCAGTTCCAGCCAGACCTTGGTCTCGTTCTTAAGATACTCCAGCGTCTCGAGGACCGGCTGAAGGGTCCCGCCGCAGAGCTTCTTATAGAACCGGTCAGTGAACGCCTTGAGATCAACGTTGGCAGCGTCTATATGCTCAAAGAAGTCCCTTCGCGGTTGTTCGTTGATCCACCCGGCGGTAACCGCCACCGTCTTCAGCTTGCGCTCGTGGCAGGCCCGGGCGACATCAACGGCGTACTCCAGAAAGATGACAGGATCGTTGTAGGTGAAGGCCACCGACTTGCATCCGGACTTTTCTGCGGCTTTCGCTATCATTTCCGGTGAGGCAAAGTCGGCAAGATGATCCGTCTCCCGCGATTTGCTGACGTCCCAGTTTTGGCAGAACTTGCAGGCCAGGTTGCACCCGGCGGTTCCGAACGAAAGCACAGCCGTTCCCGGATGAAAATGGCTCAGCGGTTTCTTCTCGATTGGATCGATGCAAAATCCCGAGGACCGGCCGTAGGTGGTCAGGACTATTTCGTCTCTCTGTCGCGCTCTCACAAAGCACAGCCCGCGCTGCCCCTCTTTCAGTTTGCAGAATCGGGGGCAAAGATCGCAGCGGATTCGGCCGCTCTCGAGCCGGGTTTGATACGCGGTAGGGACAATAGATTTGTTGGTACGATCGCTCATTCGAGAATCTCTGCCAGCGGTTAGTCTGTCTCTGCAAGAGCCCACGAGGCCCAAACTTATAAGATAACTATAGCTCCTGTTATATGCAATGACGCCCTTCGACCGACGACGTTCCCGGGCACCGAAGACCCGAAACCGGAAACTTTAGGACCCGTTGAGGCACTATAGAATATAGTCGGAATTGTCACTGCATAAGCCGGGAGAAGCGCCATGGAACGACCACCACAGTTCAGACTTCCCGGGGGGCAGCGGACGGCTCGGTCCAGGACCGGGCTAGTCCAGACCGACGTTAATGAGGTCCTGCCGGGGGCGATGGCTTCCCTGCGACTGGGAAGCGACCTGACCCAGCTTGCGCCGTTATCCCCTCTTGAACTTGAGATAATGGACCTGGTCTGGGATCTGGAGGAATGCACTTCCGCCGAAGTCATTTCGGCCTATGCCAGGATTCGCAGGTTGGCCGATACCACGATTCGCACCGTCCTGACTAATATTCGCAAAAAGGGGTATCTGGAGCTGGTACCGTCGATAGATCGCGGGCACCGTTTTCGTCCCACTCGCAGCCGAGAGCAAGTGACCCGACAAACGCTCTACGAGCTTGTAGCGCGTCTCTTCAAGGGACGAGCTCGTGAGGCTATCATGCTTTTGCTTTCAGACGACCTGATGACCGCAAGGGATCTCGAGGAGATTCGGCGGATAGTCGAGGGGCACCAGATCGCGGTTAAGACCGGCCCCTAATCGGCGCGAGCAAGTAACTGCTTACATTGAAATGTTTTATGGCTCGGTTGGGGGCGGCCCCTGGCCCCGCTGCACTGCGGGGGAGCCGCCGTGAAGTCTGTCCGGACCGTGGACCGGCCCGGGGAAACATAGATTACATCAGTCGACTCTAAATCTAGCCTAAACAGAAGAATAGAGGTTCCTTTAGTGAATTATTTCACTTGTATTATAGGTTACTAACATCTATATTTGAAGTCGAAAAGGAGGTCTTGTCCTGTCGGCTGAGGTCCGAGAGGGGGGCTAAGAGCAATCGCGCCGGCTGCGGCCGGGCTGGAAGCGAGGGACCTGAGGGATGGCAACACGGCGAACTGTTTTTCTTTTCCTGATTGCATTGCTGGTGCCGCTGCTGAGTTGGAGCCCAGCGCTCGCTCAGGACGGCGAACCGCCCGAAACCGAACTCTGTCTGGAATGTCACGATGTCCAGGATATCGGCGATGAGGAATTCGAGGTCGCCGAATTGCTGGGGTCCTCGGTTCACGAGGGCATGGACTGTATCGATTGCCACGCGGACATCGAGGAGGTCCCCCACGAGGACGAGCTGGAGCCCGTGGGCTGCGGGATGTGCCACGACGATATCTCCGAGCTCTATCTCGAGAGCATGCACGGCGAGTTGGCCGGTAGGGGTGAAGAACTGGCGCCGCAATGCTGGGACTGTCACGGCGCCCACAACGTCCTGCCTCCGGACAACGTCAATTCCCAGGTAACAAAATTCAACATTCCCCGCATGTGCGCCTCCTGTCATAAGGAAGGTACGGCGGTTACGCGCAAGTACGATATACCGGCCGATTCCGTGTTTGTACACTATTCGCAGTCGATCCACGGCGAGGGACTTTTTCAGCAGGGTCTGACAGTCACGGCCGTATGCGCGGACTGCCATACCGCGCACAGCGTTTTCCCGCACGGCGATGAGCGATCGTCGGTGCATAGGGACAACGTCGCCACAACCTGCCAGGTTTGTCACGGTCGGATCGAACAGGTGCATACCAAAGTAATCCGAGGCGAGCTGTGGGAGAAAGAGCCCAACAAGGTCCCGGCCTGCGTTGACTGCCATCGCCCTCACGAGATAAGGCGTCAGTTCTACGAAGAAGGTATCGCGGATAAGGAATGCCTGGAATGCCACGGGGACCGCAACCTGGTTACGGTTCACGAGGGCGATACTACCTCGCTGTTTGTAGACACTCTTGAAACCCGGCACTCCATGCACCGGGGCGTCACCTGCGCCCAGTGTCATACCGGAGCGACGCCGAGCCATTCGCGGCCCTGCTCCACGGTCGGCGACAAAGTCGATTGCTCCATCTGCCATTCCGAGGTCGTTGATATATATGATTCCAGCACCCACGGTCAGTTGTACGACCGGGGTGACCAGGTAGCCCCGCACTGCGAAGACTGCCACGGTACTCACTCAGTCAAGGGACATCGGGACCCCGAGTCACCAACTTTCGCCATCAACGTTCCGGATCTCTGCGGCGAGTGTCACTATTCGGGAGGGCCGGTTGCCCTGCGACGGGCCGATCGCGGCGAAGCCTGCGTCGCAGATTTGTACGCGATGAGCATTCACGGCAAGGGTCTCCTGGAATCGGGGCTGGTTGTCACGGCGATGTGCACCGATTGTCATACGACTCACGGAGAACTTCCGGCGTCCCACTCCTCCTCGAGCGTGCATCCGGACAACGTTGCCCACATGTGCGCCACCTGCCACAACGGGATATACGAGCAATTCTCAACCAGTATCCATTCACCGCTGGTTACTGAGACCGACGAGGAACTTCCCAATTGTGCCTCCTGTCACCAATCTCATTCGATTTCGCGCACCGACGAGGCCGGATTCAAGTTCGAGATTATGGATCAGTGCGGAAAGTGCCACGAGGACGTCACGGAATCCTATTTCGAAACTTTCCACGGCAAGGTCTCCAAGCTGGGCTATGAAGCCGCCGCCAAGTGTTACGACTGCCACGGTGCCCACGATATCCTGCCGCCATCGGACCAGCAGTCCACGCTGTCGCGACAGAACATCGTGGAAACCTGCGGCCAGTGCCACGAGGGTTCGCATCGGCAATTCGCCGGTTATCTGACTCACGCCACTCACCATGATCGCGACAAGTATCCGGTGCTGTTTTACACCTTCTGGTTCATGACGTTCCTTCTGTTGGGCACGCTGACAGTGGCCGGGACGCATACGCTGCTGTGGCTGCCGCGTTCGTTCCAGGCGATGAGGCAGCATAAGAAACTGCGTCAGGCCGCCTATGGCAAACTGGAATATCAGAGGTTTAAGCCCTATCAGCGCCGCCTGCACATCCTGGTGATTATCAGTTTCCTCGGTCTGGCTTTGACCGGCATGACGCTCAAGTTCTCCTATCTTGCCTGGGCTCAATGGCTCTCGGACGCGCTGGGAGGATTCGAAACCGCCGGTTACATACACCGGGTCTGTGCGATAATAACGTTCTTCTATTTCCTCGCCCACATTTTCTTTGTCCTCTGGGAAAAGCGCAAGGAGCGTAAGACCTGGAAACAGGTGTTGTTCGACAAAACTTATTCGATGATGCCCAACATGAACGATGTTCGTGAAGCCGTGGCCACGCTGAAGTGGTTTATCGGCGCCGGACCGCGGCCCAGGTACGGGCGCTGGACCTATTGGGAGAAGTTCGATTACTTTGCGGTTTTCTGGGGGGTGGTGATAATCGGATCCACCGGTCTCATGCTCTGGTTCCCGGAGTTCTTCACGCTTTTCCTGCCGGGCTGGTTTATCAACGTGGCGACAATCATCCACTCCGATGAAGCCCTGCTGGCGACGGCGTTCATTTTCACGGTGCACTTCTTCAACACCCACTTCCGTCCGGACAAGTTCCCCATGGACACGGTTATCTTTACCGGGCGGGTGCCGATAGACGAGTTGAAGCAGGATCGCCCCAGGGAGTACGAGGAACTGCTGAAGTCTCGAAAACTCAAGAAATACCTGGTGGCGCCGCTGCCACCGCCGATAGTTCGCGGACTGAGAGTATTCGGGACCGTCGCATTGTTAATAGGACTCGGCCTGATTCTGCTGATCATATACGCGGAGGTCTTCGGATATCGCTAGCCGCTCACTGCCAGCCAGGGCCGTAGCGAGATCAGGGCAACGGCAAAAGGGAAGGCGTCCGTACAGCCTGGAGTTTGTTGTCGGAATTAGAAAGGGGTTTTCACAGATGGGCAGGTTTGATCTGTCGAGTTTCGTTCGTTGTACTTCAGCGCTAATCCTTGGTCTGCTGATCACGACCTGTTCGGTCGCTGCACAACATCCGCCCATAACCCTGATGGACAAGGACGGCGAGGAAATAAACCCTATCGAGGGCGACAACGCCGAACAGCCGTTTTCCATCGAACAAACTTGCGGCACCTGCCACGACTATGAGGAGATCACGTCCGGTTATCATTTCCAGATGGGCTGGGATGTGATCGACGACGATTACGGCCTGGAAAAAGGCGAGCCGTGGAATCTCTCCGACGGCTTCATGGGCAAGTGGTATCCTTATGCCTTTCGCCAACTTGCCAGGAAACACAACGAATCGGCGGATGAGATCGATCTCACCGTTTACGACTTCATAGGTTTTTCCGCTCCCGGTCCGGGACAGCTTCCTTGCGGCGCCTGCCATCCCGGCGGCGGCGGCCTGCAGTACGACCGCGATGGCAACCGGTACGACGAAGAGTTGACAGACAATCCCGAACTGGCCGAAGAACTTGACGGCGATTACTACCAGAGCAAGTGGGCTCAGAGCGGGGTGGTGGAAGCGGACTGTTTTGTCTGCCACCTCGAAGGCTACAATTTTGACGAGCGTACGGACCAGCTCAAGCAGGGTAACTACCAGTGGGCGGTAGTGGCCGGATCGCGCATAGGCATCGTCTCAGGATCGGTCAAGCGGGGGAAAACTCCGGAGATCGTGTATAAC
>JAAERE010000243.1 GCA_024230675.1 bacterium
CGTTGGAGGGCAGTTCACGATCGCCGCTTCACAAGCGGACTCGATTGTGAGTCAGCTCAATGTGAAAAGGCTGGTGCTTCCGATGCATTACCGGACCGAGGCTTTCGACGCCATGCCTTATACGGCCGAACCTTTCCTCGAAGGCAAGGAGCATGTCCGACGGCTGGACACGAACGAGTTTGTGGTTGATCTGTCATCGGCGGCGACGGTGTTGGAGTACGTGGTGATGCGGTATTAGCGACAATGGTCGGTTCGAAGACGGACCCGCCCTGCAAAGACTGCGGAGGTAGGAATCCACAATCTTGCTGGGTCCCCTCTTCCGAGGGGATGACTATGAACGAGTGTCGAAACCGCAGGGGTTTCGACCTACAGCTTCTTCGCCTTAATCGCCAGCAGCAACGGGTAATCTGTCGGGCCGCCCGGCGGATACCAGTAATGCCCCCCATCCTCTGAGTACCAGTCTTCTTCGACCTTGTAGTACCCGAAATTGTACTCATCCATCCGCTCAATCGTCAGACCCGCTTGAATCAGGGCGTTGACAATCTCAAAAACCGGATGCTGCCATTCCACCTGCTCGTGCATGATTTTCGTGTCCCGGGCGCAATAGTCAGGTTGCCCCACGGTGCGCTCCGGTTCCTTAGCGAAATAGCTCATTCCCGGATCGTAGTGAAGGACTTCCATCGGGTGACCGTCGACAATGTAGAACGTCCCCCCCGGCTTTAGATAATGTGCCACGACTTCGGCCCATTTGAATATGTCTGAAAGCCAGCAATGGGTGCCATAGGATTGATACACAAAGTCGAACTTCTCATCAATTACGCCAATGAAATCTAAAAGATCGCAGCGGATGAACTCCCCCTCAAGCCCGGTTTTTTGCACCATCTCATTAGCGCGCTTTATTGACATATCGGATATATCAACGCCCGTGACTTCGGCGCCTTCGCGGGCCCACGACAGCGTGTCGAGCCCGAACTGGCACATCAGGTGCAGGAGGCTTTTGCCCTTCACATCGCCAAGAGCTTCAAGCTCCAGCCGCTTCAGAGAGCTGCCGCCGTCGATAACCTCCTGCGTACGATATTCCATGTGGTTCACGTGAAGGTCGACCATTTCGTTCCAGGCGGCGCGGTTTTTCTCGTGGTCCGGGTGCGGCATTATTTCCTCGCTTTCAACATCACAACGACGCCAACAACCAAGAACAGCCCGTTCACGGACCAGGCGGCGACATCCTCCGGAATTTTCCCGTTGTACCCGGCCGACTGCAGGATGCGGAACAGCACGAAATAGACAAGCGCAATGAGCGCTCCGGCGGCAAAAGATACTCCGACTCCTCCCCTTCTGGGATTGGATGCAAACGGGATGCAGATCAGCACGATGATGAACGAAGCCAGCGGGAAGGCGTACTTCAATTTCAGGTCGACCGACTCCTTGGTGTATTTTCCCCCGGTTCGTTTCATAAGATCGATGTAGGCTTTCAGTTCGTCGAGGCTCATATCGGCCGGCTTGCCGAGCTGTTTACCCAAATCATCCGGCTTGTCCTGGATCTCTTCAATTATCAGGGTGTCGAACTCAACAAACGACTCGCTCACACCGTTCTCAAACGTCCGACGCACGCCGGCAACAGCGTGCCAGAGGTGATCTATGTAGACAATGCGATCGGCCGTGATGATCTGCTGTACCTGGTTGGCCTCGGTCTCGTACAGCTTGAAGCCGTTACCAGTCCTTCGATCGACGTTGAAATTGGAGAGCAGGTAGAAGGAGCCGGGGCGAATCTGCCGCTTGATATCGCGGACCTGAGTATGGGCCGTGCGCGATCGTCGCTCGATAGTGAACTTTTTGATCTCCAGCTTACGCTTGTTGGCGTCTGGGAAAACATACTCGTTGTAGTAAAAATGTCCGGCAGCTATGAACAGCGTTACGATCAGGATGGGAGCAGCTATCCGGTACAACGAGCGCCCGGAGGCTTTCATCGCCAGGATTTCCTGCTTCCGCGCGAGCATAGAGATCGTAAACAGCACTGATAGCATCACGAACATCGGCAGGAAAGTCTTCAGCACCCAGCCGCCGAAATAGAAGTAGTACTCCAACACGCTCTGGATAGGGACATCGTGATCGATGAAGTCCCGAAGCTCCTCGACCATGTTAATGACCACTATCGTCAGTCCTATCGCTACCGTAACCACCATCAGAGTGGTAAAGAAGTGCTTGAGGAGATACAGGTCGAGTTTCTTCATGATAGCGCTGCGGTCAGTTAGATCTCCTGAAGAACGACAGTATCGGTTTTTCGGTAACAACGAGGTAGTTCAGATACAGTCCCACCGTCCCGACCAGGATGTTTGCGCTCCACATCGCCCAGAACGGCGATACCAGGCCTCGGTCGGCTACATCCTCACCTCCGATCAAAAACGCCCAGTAGACCATGAAGAGCAGAATCGCGATAGCAATAGCCACGCCCATACCGCCTCGCCTGGACAGGATGCCCAGGGGGGCGCCGATCAGGATGAACGCGAGCGAAGCCGCAGGAATGGAGTATTTTTTGTGAATCTCGATTGAGTATTTATCCATGATGCGCTTTTGCGCGTTAATCTGCTGATTGTTGCGTTCCACGTGCCTGACCATTATGGAAGCATCGCTTCTCACCAACCCCAGAGCCGCCTGGGCGTTGGTCGTGTCCGGCATGTTGCATATGAACGAATCGCCGTAGAGATAGTCGAACTTTCCTCTCAGGTAATTTATGATGCGTTCTCTTATCGGCGCGGCGGCGTTCACCGCCCTCCCCACATGCTCTTCCATCTGGGCTATATCCATTTCACGGTCGGACCGGTACTCCGAGTCGGTGCGAACCAGTTCAGACCCGGTGCCTGCGACGTTGATCACCTGGTTCCGGAAGTCGATCATACGGTAGTTGTCCGGGTCCTGCAGGTCCAGCGTGTGAAGTTCGCCGTCGTTCAGCGTAAACTGCATGTTTTTGCCGTCGTCGGTCATTTCCAGATAACCGTCTTTGGCGATAATCAGCCGGGGCTTGCGGGGGTCTTTGGTCTCGGTAATACGGACGCCCTCAACGTACGAGGTTTCGTGGTCGATGTGGTCGATCAAGACAAGATAGCCCGGAATATCAGTAATAAATACGCCCGACTCGAATATGAGCGTGGGCCGCATGGCCTGAATATCCCCCAGCAGGGTCCGGGCTTTTTTGTTTATGTCCGGCAGCACTTTGTCGTTGAACTCGATCATGCCGAACGTGATCAGCGACCCAACCAGCAGTAGCGGGACCAGGATGTGCAGCAGATTGATGCCGGAGGCCTTGATCGCCGTGATCTCGAAATCCGAACTCAGCCGCCCGAACGCCATCAGCGTGGCCACCAGCACCGACATGGGCACCGAGAGCGCCAGCATCCAGGCCAGGTTGAGAGCGATCAGTTCCAGGACCACCAGCGGCTCCAGGTCCTTGTCTATGACCCGATCGACTATGCGCGGCACAAACTCAAACATCAGCAGAAATGTGATAGTGAAAAACGCAAAAATAAACGGGGCAATGTGCTCCCTGAGGATGTATCGAGCGATTATTTTCATAAGATCAAACCAATATATGTCTTATACCGCGGGCGACCAATCTTTTATTCACAACGTAGAAATAGGCTGGCCGATTGAAAATAAATCCATTAGTTTGGAGGCATGGAGAACAAGAGAATCGTTGATTTTGTGACCGATGACCGGGTCGAGGGCTTTTTTGCGGTCCGGAAAAAAACCGTCCGGGAATATGCCCGGGGGCGCTTTGTATCGCTGGAGCTGGGAGATTGCACCGGCCGGGTCGGCGCCGTTATGTGGGAGCCCGACCAGTTTGCCCTGGAGGAAATGGCCGAAGGCATGGTGGTCAAGGCCCGAGGTGTAATAGGCGAATACAACAACAAAGCCCAGTTCACGCTCAGCCGTATTCGCCTCGCGCTCGACGGCGAATTCACGCAGGAGGATATTCTGCCCTTCTCGGCCTTCCCGTACGAAGAGCGCAAGGAACGACTGTTGGCCTTGAGAGACAAGATCGAGGACGAGCAGATCAAGGCTCTGGTCAACGCTTTTTTCGAGGACGAATTGTTCCTCGACGACTATCTCAAGGCCGCCGCCGGCAAACTCTGGCATCACGCCACGATAGGCGGCCTCTCCGAGCATTCGGCCAACGTGACCGAACTGGCTCTTCGAGTGGCCGAGGGGTATGACTTTCTCAATAAAGACTATCTCATTTTCGGGGGGATTTTTCACGATGCAGGCAA
>JAAERE010000244.1 GCA_024230675.1 bacterium
CGGCTCCACTTCGTTGTTACTTAAGTGCTCCCGAGTCAGATCAAGCTGCTCATACGCTCGGCGGACAAGCTTACCGGCCGCCTCAGCGTTTTCACCGCTCCGGTCTCGCAACTGCTCTGCCAAGTGATCGATATCATTTCGGAGCACCTCGTAGCGAGCTTGAAGTCGATCCTTGTCCTGACATTCCCCGGCCGCCTTTAGGGCGTTCTGCCGGACCAGCCGCAGAGCCTGAAGACCGGCCTGAAAGTGCCTCTGCGACTGCATCTGCAGGGCGGTTTCAAACGAATTCTCAGCCTGGCTCAAGACCAGCCGGGCGGTCTCAGAATCGCAGTCAGCCACTGCTTCCTGCGCCTGAGCCAGCAATCTTTCCACATATTCACGACGGCGTTCGAACTCTGTTTCAGAGCGATCCTGCTGTCGAGCAAGATTTATCAGCTTGTCTCCGGCCTTCTCCACCTGATCGGCCAGCTGAAGCGAAGTCCGGTATTGCTGACCGCGATAGAATTCCCACGCCCGCGCCAGGTTTCCCTTGGCGTTGTCGAACATGGAATTGAAGGCGTCGTTCTCGACTCCAGAGGAAAGGTCCCGGACGCGCTCCAGAATTTCGCCCGTCTGCTCCAGCTTGCGGAGCACCACGCCTTCCAATTGTTCCGCATTGCGGCTGTTGGTCAGGGCGGTGGCGGCCAATTCACGAGCCCGGCGAGTAGCCGTCAGAGCCACGCCGTACCGGTTGCCACGAAACTCTGTCCAGGCTTGACCCTGCACCTTTTTGGCCTGAGTCAGAACCTGATCCCCAACCGCGGAGTTCGAGGCCCTAACGGCGTCCCCGACGCGCTCGATCAGCTCGTCCGTTCTTTCCAACTCACCCCTCAGGGCGGTTTGACTACCGCCGCCGCCCTGCGCCAGGGCAAACTGACCGCCGAGGAGCAGCAACCACAGGATCATTGATATTGTTAGGTTCTTCATTTTCATATTAACTTTCCCGGCTCACGGGAGAGTAACATACAAAAGGGATGCCGTGCTGGCCACGTTTCGCATCCTCTTATAATTCAACACCTTTCAGGGCCCGGCGACATCTCCAACCGCCGCCTGCGTACGATTCGGTACAGCCGGTGTCCCTGCCTGCCCGTTGCCTGCCGGTCGACAACAAGGTCGATGAGCTGGCCGTCAACGTCTCGCTCATCACGTTCCATGCTCCCACCTCGGATTGGGAGCACGACAAGCCGGACTCAGCCCATGGGAGCACGACTTCGTCCTCCAGCCTAAGGACTTATACCGTGCACTTTCATACGACTGTACAGGCGCCGTCGAGATATCTTGAGCAGCCTGGCAGCTTCGGTCTTGTTGCCGCCGGTTTTGGATAGCGCCGCCAGAATCATCTCCTTCTCAGCCCCTTGAAGGCCTCCCTCGGTCGATTGGGCACCGCCGGCTCCCACCAGGGGCTTGTCGTCTATCTCGATCGCAAAATCTTCGACTGTCAAGGGCTCCCCGCCGGAAAGGATGACGGCCCGCTCCAGCACGTTTTTCAGCTCGCGCACATTGCCAGGCCAATCGTAGGCTCGGAGTAGTTTTTTGACCTCTTCATCAAGCTCCGGGTAGGGAAATCGCTGAGCTTTCAAGAAAAATCCAGCCAGGGCCAGGACATCCTCGCCCCGTTCGCTCAGAGTCGGCATCTCGATAGGGAAGACGTTCAGCCGAAAGTAAAGGTCCTCTCGGAAGCCGCCGGTCTTGATCTCCTCCCTGAGATCCCGGTTGGTTGCCACGAGTACGCGGACGTCAACCTCGACCGTGTCTACCCCACCAACTCGGGTCAGCTGTCGTTCCTCGAGAACCCTGAGCAGTTTGCTCTGCATGGCCGGAGACATCTCTCCAATCTCGTCAAGGAAGATAGTCCCCTTCTCGGCCAGCTCGAAACGGCCCCTCTTGCGGGCCACCGCTCCCGTGAAAGCACCTTTCTCGTGTCCAAACAGCTCTGACTCAAGCAGACTCTCGGTGAGGGCCGCCGAATTGACGGCTATAAACGGGTGATCCCGTCGGGGCGAGAGGTCGTGAATCATCCGGGCGGCCAATTCCTTACCTGTACCCGACTTGCCCGTTAGAAGCACCGTGGCCTCGGTTATCGCCACTTGCCTAACGAGCTTTTTGACCGTTTCGGCTGCAGTCGAGGCACCTACAAACTCCGAGGCCACCGAATTCTTGTCTACTGTTTGAAAATGATCGGCCAGTGAGACCAGCTTCTGTTTTTCGCTCAGTTTCTTAATCAGAAGCGACATTTCATCGAGCGAGAACGGTTTCACCAGGTAATCGGCGGCACCCTTCTTCATGGCCTCAACGGCCGTCTGGGCGGTGGCGTAGGCGGTCATCATGACGACCTCTGTATTGCCCCGGGCGAGAGCCCGATCAAGAATCTCCATTCCGGATATGCCGGGCATTGAAAGATCGGTAACTACGATGTCAAAAGAGTGCTTGTCGATAAGCTCCAGGGCTTCCTTTGGGTCAACCGTGGTCGTTACCCGGTGTCCCTCGTCTTCGAGGGTGCCGCATATCAGTGAGGTCATTTTCGGTTCATCATCTACAACAAGAATCTTGGCCATAATCTATGCTTTCGGCTCCAGCGGCAACCTAATCACTATCTCGGTACTCACATCCGGCTCAGACCGAACTTCCATTGTCCCTCCCATCTCGATAACTATTTTCCGACTCAAATACAAGCCCAGTCCTGAGCCGCTCTGTCTGGTAGTATAGAAGGGCATGAATATTTTCCTCAGTTCCTTGCGAGTCAATCCGGGGCCGTGGTCGACAACTACCAGCGTCAGCCAGGAATCTTCGACTCGGGGATATATCCCGACCTCAGCTTTTCGCCCGGCCGCCCGGCAGGATTCAACTCCGTTCAGCAGCAGGTTGAGAAGAACCTGTCTCAGGGAGCCCGGATGGCTCCTGAAGGTCAGCGAGGACTGGGAGGGCTCCTCCAGCCAGAATATCTCATCCTTGCCGAACTTCTCGAACAGATGCCTCCTGACCTCGGAGATCAATTCCTCAAGGCTTATGTCACCAGGTTCGTCGCCGGATAGAAGCGACCCTCCGGAACGGGCAAAGTCGAGGTAGCCGGTGACAATGCCGTTTAGCCGATCGATTTCCTCGACCACCGACTCGGCTTCTGGCATCCCTGTTTTCCGACCGATTCTCTCCGCTGAGCCCCGAATTATCATCAGTGGATTTCTCATTTCATGAGCCACCACCGCTACCATGCGTCCCAGGTGAGCGTGGGTGGCCCCCAGGAATAGCTGTTGCTCGGCCCTGTTTATGCGGCGCTGCAACAACAGAAACAGTAGACCCAGGATCAGCCCACCCGCAAGGGACATCCCGGTGGAATAGTAGAGATTCCTGCGTAATTCGGCGAGGGCGTCGGAGTAGTCGACGTTAGCCTCAACTCCCAGAACCGCCAGCACGAAACCTTCCGGCCCGGGCAGAGGAGCGAAGGCGGAGCGAAGATACAGGCTGCCGCTCCTGTAGATGGGGGAGAGGAGAACCCGATGATCCCCGGAGTAAAACAGCGAGTCTATCAGGGCGGCGTGAAGACCGGCGGCAAAATACATTGAATCCGATTCAAGCGCCGTCGTTGCCAGGTAACGGTAGTTCTCGTTGATTATGAAGACTTCCGACAGAGAATCGGACAGCCGCAAAATCTCCAGATCCGCGGCTGCTTCCAGATAGCTCTCTATCCCGCCAGCCGCCAGCAGTTCGGTGCGCCCGGGATTCAGGGCGACTGTAGCCGCCTGAGCGATAGCCGTCAACCGTCGACCTAACTGGTGGTCCAGCAATTCCTCGGTTTTCTGATAGTAGAACCACCCGGCCAGGTTGACCAGAACGATCAGCAGCGCCGTAAACAGGGCTATCAGCACGAATCTCTTGGAGCCGGAAAACATGGCCTAATTATGAAAGGCCTCCGTGCAGGAATCAACTTAAAGTGAAGGTCGTGCCGGCGGCAGTTCCAAGACCGCCTGATCAGATGTGATCCACAGGAAGCTTTCGACCGTAAAACAGATCGTCGGCCCACACGGCGATGGTACGGGCGAAAGCGGAGCGGCTTATGCCGGCCCGAACAAGGTTGTGTAGAAACGTAGGGGGGTGACTGTATGGACATACTTTCATGCATAGACCGCAGTCGGATCCTACTACGCGCCAGTAGCGCACACATTGTTCGACATTGGTCGGCCATTTCTCCGCCCCCCGGACATCAACGGGGCCATCGCCGGGTATTGCTGCCGACGGACAGTTCACGGCGCATTTGAGACAGCGCTCACAGAAGTCTCTAACTCCAAACGATATAGGCCGATCAGACAGCAGGGGTAGATCGGTGGTTACCGCCCCAAGGCGAATGCGGGCACCATGGCGAGGAGAGATCAGATAGCCCAGCCGCCCCAGCTCTCCCAGACCGGCGTCAACCGCCACCGGCGGCAGCATTATCTGGTAATTGGAGTCGGAGATGTGAGCTCGGGCCGGGTAGCCCATCTGCCGGATGTGGTCGGCCAGATCGATCGACAACCGGGCACCGGCAAGATATCGTTCCGCCGATTCCTCTACCGTAGGCAGCCGGGGAGCCTGGTGTACCTTGTCGTAGTCCATCTCAAGGGTGAACACAACGGCAAACCGATGGCTGTTGACGATAGGCTCGCCCCAGGGTTCGGGACCGCGGCCTACGTGCGAATAGACGTACATCGGATTGAGCCTGGCGACACCAACCTCGGCGGCCCCTCCGGCCCGAAGACGCTCCTTGATCTCGGCCGTCATGTTTGCGGGATCGACGGAAGCCTGTTCCGACGCCACGTCCCCATCAACCCGGGTAGTCAGACCCTTGATTTCCTCGAATATCGCCGTGACCTTTTCGGACACATCCGCGTCATAGAATCTTCCCCCCGGTTTGAGAAGCGGCGGCAGTCGGCGGATTTTGTCATCCACCGCCTTTAGCTGCGGCCTCATTGCATAATACGCATCGTACTTGTCGGTGCCGGGTTCATATTCCTCGCGCGCGAACATGACATCTCGTTCATCCACCCGTGATGTGATATCGCCGGTCCTGAGTTCCGTGCGTCGGCCGAGAGGAGCGAAAAACAGCAGCCCAACCAAAAGCAGAAGAGCTGTCGGCGCCATGAGCAGAATCAGGGTGTCGTGGAAGAGCGAGTAGAAACCGAACCACGTCGCTGCAGTACATACCAGCAGGAGCAGGCTGATGATCACCGCACGCGGCTGCTTCTCATGGCGTGAGCTGATGGCCATCCAGAGAAGCAGCAGACAGATTGAGAGGCCTGTGAGCCAGAACATTAGCTGGAGAAAGTTTTCCATATCCGTCCGTTCGATAGTTGAAGGCTAAAGTACGGACGGAAGCGGCCTGGTGCAAGGCTGGAAGCTCATTCGACCGGACGGTCAAGCTCCTGACGGACCGCGCGGGCAATAGCCTCCAGACTGAGAGGTTTTTTGACAAACTCCCCGGCGCCCAGCCTCTGGGCGCGTTGAACTCTGTCAGATTCCGCAAATCCGGAGACGATTACGGCTTTCTGTTCGCTGGAGATTTCTCGTACTCTTTCGAAAGTGTCAACGCCGTCCATCCCCGGCGGCATGACCATGTCCAAAACGAGCAAATCAAAAGCCTCACGCTCCAGCAGTTTGAAAGCCTCTTCTCCGCTCGAGGCTGTCCGGACTCGATAGCCCAGTTTCGTGAGCAGCGTTGCGGACACGTCCCGCTGCAGGCTGTCGTCGTCGACTATCAGAATCCGCTCCTCGCCGCCAATTAACTCCGGCGCGATTCTGACTTCAATCTCTTTCCTTGTGATCGGAAAATAAAGATAGAACGAAGTTCCCCGGCCCGGAACGCTGCTGACGTCGATATGTCCTCCGTGGTCCTGGACAACCGCGTGCACGACGCTCAAGCCCAATCCGGAGCCACGTCTGCTATCGGAAGTCTTGGTAGTGAAGAAGGGATCGAAGATCTTTGCGGCGACGTCCTCGGCCATACCGCTGCCGGTGTCGGCGATCGTGATCTTGACGAATTCCCCCCGGGGAACGCGCTCGTAGCTTTGCCGCTGAGTATCGACATAGAAGTTTTGTGACCTTATCGTGAGCTTACCGGCGCCGGCCATGGCATCCACCGCGTTCACGATCAGGTTTGAGAATACGCGACTCAACTGCGAGGCCCCCCCCTTGACGTTCATCAGGCCCTCGTCGAGTTGGACGTCCACCGTCACGCTCTCAGGCATCAGACCGACAACGCCCAGGACTTCCTGTATCTGAGTGTTGAGGTTTAGAGGCTCTTGACTATAGTGCCCGCGCCGCCCGAGGGTCAGAAGCTGCTGGTTGATTTCGGCCATCTGGTTGGCAGCGTCTTCGATATCCCGGAGATACTTGTTAGCCCCATGATCGTCGTCGATTTCGTCCCTTATTAAGTCCGGATAAGCCAGCAAAGGTCCAAGTAGATTGTTGAAATCGTGGGCCACCTGTCCGGCAACTTGACCGGCTGTTTCCAGGCGGCGGGCTCGCTCGGACAGGTCCCGGAGGCGTTTTGTTTCAGTGATGTCCATGGCAGACAGAATGGCCCCCTTGAACTCACCGTTGTTCTCTCGTCTGGGTGTGGCCAGGACATACAGGTGCTTCCGATTCCCTTTGGCGGTGACTATCTGCTGCTCGTGCTGAAGCATCTCTCCAGATTCCACCTGCGATTTTCTAGCTTCAATCTCCTCCCGCTCTCCTCTCGAAACGTACTCGCTACCTTCCCCTCCAATCACCGCTTCAACTGTATCCTCCTCCAGGATTCTGGCCATAGCCGGGTTGCAGAATGTGACTTTGTAGTCGGGACCTAAAACAGCTACGCCCTCTTGAATGGAGGTAAAAAGTTCGTCGTAACGCTGCTCCGATTCCCTGAGAGCAGATTCAGCCCTGACTCGCCCGATGGCGGCGCCGATCTGGGCGGCTACAGTTTCCAGTGTATGACGGCTGCCAGTAGGTATCTCCTCGTAGGCTCGCGAACTGAGCGCCAACACGGCTACTGGCTCGCTGTTGAAATGGATCGGTATAACCGCCAGCCCTTTCAGGGCTCTATATTCCTCGGAGTCCTCCAGACCCGGCAGTAGATCGGCGTGATGCCCGTACACGGGGAGGCCGGAAGCCAACAGTCCCGCCTGAACGCTGTCTTTGGCATCAAACGACGCAGCCGTCTTCAGAAATGATTCCCAAAGCCGGCAATGAGCCGCAAGTTCGATAACGCCGCGATCGCCGTCCACCTGATACACAGCGCCGCAGTCGATGCCGTCGAGATCAATGAGAGATTCCAGCACCAGATTCAGGGCTAGCTGCAAATCGCAGACGGACCCGAGGGAGAAGGCCAGATCGCGCTGCAGACGCAAGTGTGTCGCGGCCTCTCGTCGATCCGAAATATCGCGCATCATAGCCAACACGCCTGTGGGTCTTGCGGAATCTTCCTGGAATTTGGTAATGTGCATCATAGTCGGAAAAGAGGAACCGTCGCGACGAAAGTGCTCAAGCTCACCGCTGAAATACCCCTTGTCGAGCACCGCCCGCCTCACGTTCTCGACGGATGCTGTCTGCTCCGGACCGTGACACATCGCGACAGGCTGTCCAACCATCTCTTCAGGATCATAGCCGTGCAGATCGGCGAAGGCCTTGTTCACGAACTGCAGAACAGCTTCCTCATTGAGAACCGCGATACCTTCGCTGGTCTGCTGGACGATGGAGGAGAGGAGCCGCCGCTGATCCTCGGCCCTGCGACGCTCAGTGATGTCACGTATAAAAGTCAGGTCTGCCGGGCCCCCGTCGTACGTTATCACAGATACGTTGTACTCTATCTCCACCGGGCTACCGTCTTTGCGAACAAGAACGGACTCATACGCCGGCGGTACATCCTCTCCCGACATTCGCGCCCGGTAGTTCCTGGCAATCTCGTCTATGTAGGCGGGCGGAATAAATTGTTCGAATTCCTTACCCAGCATTTCGTCAACCGTATAGCCCAGCAGTTTGGCCAGCGCCGGATTGACAAAGGTCAGTAAACCCTTGCTGACGATGACAATGCCGTCCTGGGCGTGCTCTACCAGCGAGCGGTACTTTTCTTCAGAGGCGCTGAGGTGTTCCCGAATGCGTTTCCGCTCAGTGATGTCACGCGCCAGCGCGCAGATGTACTCCTCGCCGTCATGCTCCAGGTAGGTGGAGCAAATCTCCAACGGAATCTCTTCCCCGCCTTTAGTACGATGTGTCGTCTCCCTGGTCGCGGAACCGATCTCTCTCATTTCTGCAAAGTGCACGGACGAGAAGTCCGCCGCCATGCCAGGGTCGATATCACACACCGCCATAGAAAGGATCTCCTCGCGGCTGTACCCCAAAGCGCGGCAGACGGCGTTGTTGCAGTCGGCGAAGGTTCCGTCGGGCCGAATCCAGAGCTGACCCTCCTGGACGTTATCCATCGAAAAACGAGTTCGCTCCAGAGCCTTCTCGATTTCCCTGAGTTCGGTTATGTCCTGCCAGGTCCCATAGACTTTCTCTGGTGGCCCTTCCCCTACGACGCCAACCGATCCCTGCACCTGAAACGAACGAAGAGTACCATCTTTGTGGAAAAGCCTTAGTCTGGCTTCATAGTAGGAAAGCCGCCCCGCTCTGCCCTCCTCGATGGCCTCGAATATGCCTGGGTGATCGTCCGGGTGGTAGAGGTCGATCCAATTCTCCCCAATCTCGTCAAACTCCGCGTCCTCGTACCCGAGGAGCGTCTTGATTGTATCATCAAGGATGAGCCTGCCGTCGCTTAGAGAAAACTCCCAGACGCCTATCTTGCCCTCGCGGCTGAGAGTACTGTATTGCCTCTGTTGGGTCCGAAGTTCCTCGTATCCCTCTCTGTCCTCGTAGCTCCTGAGGAGTGACACCCGAATCTGCTCCGGTTGACCGGTTCCATCGGCCTGCGGCGTAAACACGGCGTTGACCGGCACGTTCCCGTCGCCGTCTTTCATCAGGAGGAGTTGACAATCCCGTTCTGTCTCGGTGGAGAGGGCCTCGGCCAGACATACCTGCATGTGGTCCCTGTTTTCGGAATCGACTCGTTCGGTGAACAAGGTCCCGCACAGTTGGTCGCAAGTCGTTCCCAACAGAGCGGCGGCGTTTGTGCCCGCAGATATAACGCGACCCTCTGCATCAACCGAAAGAAAATTGACCGGCGCGTAATTGTGGATATCATCAAGCTCGTGGCGCAGGTCGACCAATTCCCTTCGAGCGGCCCTCAGTTCCTCGCGTTGCAGTTCCAGCTCAATCTGTCGAAGACGAAGTTCCTCGAGGATGTTGTCAATCCGGTCCGGCAATCTGTCGCCGGCGTCGTCGCTCCGAGACAGTATTTCCCGGGCCTGTTCTCTGAGGAGTTCGGGCGTCAACTGACCGTTGTCCCTTTTCATTGTCATCTCCCGTGCCGGTCTGTGGCAGGAGGTCAGTGGACTTCCTCCAGTTGGACCTCAGTAAATGATAAGCTAGACGTACGCCGCCTACCTGCCTGAACTTCCAG
>JAAERE010000245.1 GCA_024230675.1 bacterium
AATCTAGCCCTGGCCTCTCGACCATACAAGTCTTTTCTGCGACTGCGTGACGGCGAGTCGTACCGAAGGCTCCAGATCGCCAGTGTCTCATCGTCGGCGTGAGACACAACTGTTGGACCCTTTTTACAGTCCCGGCCTGTTATGTTTGCAGCGCAACAATGGAACAGAGAGCCGCGGCTTCAGGGGTGTCACATGGCCGGCCATTGCGCCAACATCGAGACCCTCCGCGCCACAGCATTGGCGGACTTGATCAATGGCATTCTGCAGGGAGACAACATCTCCGGGCGCGTGGATGTGGGACGGGGGTATTAGGTAGCTTGCCTCTCTGCTAACAAACCATCTTGCGCAGGCCGCGGTAATCCGTATATTGCGTCATCAATCGGGAGGGTACAGTGACCGCGAAACAATCCAAGAGCAAGAAGAGAACTGTCGGCGGCCTGCGCCTGCTCAGCGACCAACCTATCGTCGAAGGACCACCTTCGGAATCCGATGGCTTGGGTTTTCGCGAGTACGCACAAGTACTGGGCGAGGCGGGTATTCAGACGCCAGGTCCGTTTACAGTGGGTATCTTCGGTGAGTGGGGCACCGGCAAGACCAGCCTGCTGCGCATCGTGGAAGAATACCTCAGACCAGCACCGAACGTCATAACGGTATGGTTTAACGCTTGGCGCTACGAGAGCGAGGACCAGCCCATAGTCCCACTAGTGGCGACTATTGTCAAGGAAATAGAGCGAAACCGCACCTTCTGCGATAGGATGGCGGATGAAGGTAAGGCGCTGCTGAGGGGTCTCCGCGCAGTGGCTTATGGATTTTCGGCCAATTCGAAGCTGAAGATTCCGGGATTTGCGGAAATAGAAGCGTCTTTTGTGGCGAAGGACATGATCGACCACGCCGAGGCGATTTCCGCCGATCCATTGCTTGATCGTAGCGTCTTTTTCGAAGCGTTCCGACAACTCTCCTCCATAAAGATGCCGGATGACACAAGAATCGTGGTACTGATCGACGACCTGGATCGCTGTTTTCCCGACAAGGCTATCCGTTTGCTGGAGAGCATCAAGCTCGTCCTGGCTCAGCCCGGGTTCATATTCTATCTGGCGGTAGCCCGCAAAGTCATTGAAGGCTACCTCCGCCACAGATACGAGAAAGAGTTTGGCATTACTGGGTTTGACGGCCATGACTATCTGGACAAGATCGTCCAGCTACCGTTCCACATACCTCCTCATGAAAACAGGATGGCCAACTTCTGGGACAGCATTGTGGATCGTCTGGATGCAGCCGATAAGGCTGACTTTAGGAAATTGGTTCCCATTATCGGCCTTGCCTCTGGCGCCAATCCCCGCACGGCCGTCCGCTTCGTGAACAACCTCCTTGTTGACCGGGCCATATTCGGAGCAACCGCAGGCGCAGGCCTACACGAGGATATGCCTATTCCGTTCTTTGCAGTCTCAAGAAGTATACAGCAGAGATGGCCTTCCATATTCTGGCTCCTTTCTCTGTCCGAAGTGTTGTGCAACGAGGTGGCAGAGTGGATGTCCGACAAACTACCCTCAGAAATCGCCTCGGATTCGCACGACTCAGCAAAGGCTCTGGACATTTTACGGACCTGTCCTGAGCTGACTAGACTCTTAAGATCCGAGTTCGGAGCTAGTTGGCTGAAGGACCATAAACAACGGACTGCTACAATAGACTTTCTGCAATCTCAGCGAACAGAGGACCTTCACAGCCGAGCCGACCACGAGTTAAGGGTGAAACACACCGCGACGGTCGCTCGCCACCGGGTTCAGTTGGATAGTCTGCGGGAATTTCAATCCAGTGAGGTGGTTGCGACAAAAGTCCGGATCATTAGGCAATTAGTCGATTTGGATGCATCGCTACCAAATCTCAATCGTTCTCACTTGGTAGGTGCCGATTTGAGCAATACTAGGTTGGCAGGTGTAGACTTCAGTGAGGCTGACCTTCATCGGGCCGACCTCGGCGGTGCCGTTTTGGCCGGCGCCGACCTATCTTATGCAAATCTGTCGGACGGCGTTCTTTGCTTTGCGAGTCTAAGCCATACTGACCTCCACAATGCCAATCTCAGTAATGCCGATCTAAGCGGAGCTGACCTGGGCTCCGCTATTCTCACCGAAGCTGACATGTGGAACGCCGATCTCTACCACGCTTCAAACCTCACCTGGAAACAACTGAAGAGTACCAAGCATTGGGAGAAGGCCACACATTATCCCCAGAATGTCGTAGAGGAAGCAAAGGCCGACGGGGTCGACCTGATCGAACCACGCTCAGGAGAGTCGGATCAATAGTTATTGAAGGATCCCCAAAAAAAAAGTGGCGCCCCGCAGAATTGAACTGCGGACACACGGATTTTCAGTCCGTTGCTCTACCAACTGAGCTAGGGCGCCAACTTAATCTCTGGATACCCGTCTTTATGGTTCGACAGGTACATGTCCGAAAGAATGGGAAAAATATCAAGAATCGGCCGGATGTCAACTCATAAATTCAGATCAGCCGAAAATCTGCGTTTTAGTCGGCGGCGCAAACAAAGCCCCCAGCACGGCCCCCGATAATACCAGAAATACAAGATTAAGCGTCTCCCCCAGGCTGAACAGCACCAGAAGCACCACAATACCGTTGAGCGCCACCAGACCGTACCAGCCCCACCGTTTGAGGTCCCGGAAAGCAAAACTCACCGTTATCATAATTGCGCCGGCTATCAGAAAGATGACCGATTGGGACATGTCGGAGTAATCCCGGTCAAGAACGCCCAGAATGATCTTAACGCCGCCGTAAAGGATAAACATGGCCGAAAAAACATATCCGTACCATTTGGCCAGCAAAAACGTGATAGGTCGGGTCAAAGATTCCTGAGTCATAAAAAAGCCTTTCCTGTTCTCTAACGGGCCTCACCGAGAAGTCCGGCCCCAATAAAACCGGCGTTGTTACCCAGGCTCGCCCGGGCTACACGAAGCTGCTCCACCGCCGAGCCAAAGGCTCGTTTACGGATTTCGGCGCTGACAGCGTCCACGAACCCGCCGCCGCCGTCGGCTACTCCGCCACCTATTATAACGATATCGGGGTTCAAAAGATTCACAACTCCGGCCAGACCGATCGCTAAATAACGAGCGGTTTCGTTGACCACCTCCAGCGCAATCTCGTCCCCTTTTCTGGCAGCGTTGAAAAGTTTGCGAATGCTCAAATTGTCCAAACTGCCGTCGAGGACGTTTTCAAATGCCGGCGTCAGCCCTCCCGCCAGCTTGTCTCTGGTACGCCTCATAATAGCTGAGGAAGAACAGTAAGCTTCCAAACAGCCCTGGCTGCCGCAACGACAGGCCGGACCTTCATCGTTGATGACAATGTGCCCGATTTCGCCCGCCGAGTGATTCCCCCCGCGCCAGAGCTTCCCGTTGACAATCAGGCCCCCGCCCACGCCCGTCCCGAGCGCCACGCAGACAACCGAGTCATAGCCGACCGCCGCCCCGAACCGATGTTCCGCCAGGGCCACGTTGTTGACGTCGTTGTCGACGTAGACCGGAAGATTCAGCCGCTCCTGGAGAATCTCTCCGACGACAGTCCCCTTCCAACCTTCGATATTGGGCGACTCGCCGATCACTTTGCCGGTCTTGCTCTCGACCGCTCCCGGCGTTCCCACGCCCAGCCATTGGATCTCGAGGTCTTCATCAGCGGCGTGATATAGCAGACTTTCGCCGATGTTGGTCACCAGGTGCATCAGTGGTTCGGCGCCCTTATCGGCCATGGTTGGCCGCTGTTCCTTGAAGAGGACCTTCCCCTTCTGGTCCACCAATCCGAATTTGATGTTGGTGCCGCCTATGTCGATGCCGGCGTATGCAAGATTATCTGCCATACTAACGGAGAGTCCTGTGGCCAAAGCCTTTCGTACTATCGTCTTATCTGATAGCTGGTACTCGAAGTTGCGTCAACATAAACCGACCCCGTGAGGGTGTCAAGACTAATAACCGGGTGGGAACGGGCTCGAACCCTCAGGCTTCTTTTGCATCTGCCCTGAGAGTCACCAGGGCGTAGACCAGAAACGCGAGGCCTATGAAACCCATTATTATGGTTAGCAGCGGTACCGACATTTTTCCCTGTTGGATGAATATCGGCAGATAGCGATAGCAGGAGTTTAGCAACATGATGAGTATTATCGTAATGCTGAGGCGCTCGGTACCGCGACCAATAGCACTTCCTATGAGCGTCCCGGCCACCACGTGCAACAAGATGATGAAGCCGCGTTCCACCAGTATCGGCGTGAACAGCGATGTCACCTGAAGACCGGATACATAGCAAGCCTCGATCAATCCGAATCCGGCTCCAAGGAAAGCGCCTATCGAAGGCTGGTGAAACGGTTTGACCTTCCGCCAGAAGAGAACGGCCGTCAGCAAAAGAAACGCGTACAGAGTTTGAATCACTCCCGCAGCCAGGGCAGGAAAGATCGACCAGAAGTACAACGATCCGCCTTCGTTGACGTTCGGTATCAGCCAGGACGTCACCAGATATATTTGCAGGGGGATTTGGGTGTACGGAATGATGATGAAGCCTATGCCGCCGGCGACAAAGGCCAGCCAGCTATCGAAACGTTTGAAGCCCGCGCGCGTCAGGAACAGGACCGACAAGAGCGCCATCGCCAGAAATGCCGCATAGTGGGGCGACCTGAGAAACATCAGCCGAAATGTGCTCCTGGCGTCCCGCGCAGGCACAGTGGTAGCTGTAGCGGAAGGCCCCCCGGGCAAGGTTCCACGAATCTGGCCCTGATAAACCCGGATGTTCTGATTCTCCATATCGACCCGAACGAGCCTTTTGTCGGCCGTAAAATACAGTTGAAAATCGCCGGGCTCGGTCAGCCGAATAATGAACACGGAGTCTATCTTGTCCTTGTATATCTCCTGCCACATCCATCGGGTGACTCGTCCTACAATCCTGGTCGGCATCATGATCTGTGGCGAAAAGACGGAATCAACTATGGTATCGCCGACTTTCAGGTCCCGCATCGCCAGGAAAATCTCCAGTTGGTCGACAAAACTGGCTTCCCACGGCACGTAGTCCCGTTCGAGCGGAACGTTCACCTCAACCTGACTCCCGGCTCGAGTATAGAACCCCTCCAGTCGGCCGTTGTTCAGGTCCACCTCAAACCGCTCAGAAACGGAGTCAGGCCCCAGGGTCAGGCGGCAACCAAGGTAGGACCCCTCGGGAGCAATATAGAATTCGCCCTTGATTTCAGACTTCCGCTCGCCGCCTATCATCGTGTAGTCGATTTCGAGGCTTTCGTCGAAAGTGAGGGCCCTGCGACCGTTGATCTCCCTGGTCCCGCTGACCGTCGAGATCAGTCGTCCGAATGTTTGCTGCTGGGCGTAGAAAATCCAGGTGCGAGCGTCCCCCAAAGGACGGAACGACTCTATAGAGGTATCGGCCTTGACGGCGCGAAACAGATCCGGTTCTTCCTGAGCCGAGAGGCTCGGTGCAACCGCGATAAGGATTAGGGCTAGAACGACATAACGTACCATATGTCGGCTGAAGATAGGCAGAATCGTCGACGTGTCAATCAAAAACCGGCGGCGCAGGTGCCTTCGTATTTGCACTAGTAGACTTATGTGTTGTCCAATGCTATGTGGCTGTAGGACTGTCAAACCTTCTTGCGTGCCGTCAGCACCAGATCGCGGGACCTTTTCCCAAACTTCTTGTTCAAATGAAGATTGCCGTACTTGCGAAGGTTGGTGAAACCGGACGTCTCAGCCGCCCTGGACACCTCTTCCACGGTGAAGTTGTCGAATTCGTGGCAGAACGGTTCGAAGCTGAACGGCTTCCGGTTCATGTCCAGGCGCACCACATGAATCTCCTGGGTACGCCGACGGCGACGGGCATAACGAAGGTACACTATCCCCTTGTTCTCGGTAGCTTTGATGGGGAATATCTCCCCCTCTTTGATGGCCTCGTAGTTAAGCGCCTGCACGACCATGTTTCCCCCGGGCTCAAGTACCCGCGCAAAATTGCGAAAAGCAGTTTTCAGATCGGAGAAACTGCCAAGACCGCTGATAGAATTCGCCAGACAGACCACCAGGTCAAACTTCCCGGACAACGACTTGGGCAACTTCTCGAAGCTGCCTCTCTTGAAAGAAAGAGGAAGCGACTGGTCCTTGAATTTCCCTTGGGCGACGGCAATCATCTTGGCCGATCTGTCGAGGCCGACCGCCTCTATCCCCTGCTTTGCGAACAGCATCGAAGTCAACCCGCTCGCACAACCGGCATCGAGGACCGACGTGGGGTCGAAACGATCGATGAGAGCGCCAACCTCTTTCGCGTGATAGGCTTCACGGGCCTTTGCGTTGGTGATCAGATCGTATTCGTGAGCGTAAACGTCAAAAACTGATTTGCTTGCCATGAGATTTCCTTCGGAGGTTTCCTGCTACGGGTGAACGTACGCACCCCGGTTGGCTTTGTCAATCCGTTCCATATACTGCTGGTCGGTGACGCTATTCGCCCAGGGTCCCCAGAGCTTGGCGACAAAGAGTGAGCCCCAGAAAATCAGCAGCAGCACCGCTGCCCACTTGAAGCTTGAAACCGGCCGCTTCTTGCTGACGGCCTTGATCTCCAGAGTATTGCTCACCGGGCAGGAGTCAACACAGGCCATACAGCCGACGCACTCATCGGAAACAACTTCCTTCACTTTGTCGACCTTGATGAAAGCCGGGCAGGCGCGGGCGCAGGATGAGCAATCGATACACGTCTCGGAGTTGCGCCGGATACGGGTTGGCGATAAGAAATTCAGAATCCCCAGCAGCGCCCCGTAGGGACAGAGATAACGGCACCAAAAGGCCCGGATCACCAGCGACAGGACAAACAGCCCGGCCACGATCCACAGTGCCAGCGGAGTGATGTCCGTGAAAAAGCGCAGCATCAGGATATCCGAAACTATGTTGTAGTCGGTGTAGATAAACTCTCTGATGCTCTGCGGCGTCATCTGAAGCAAGATAGCCCAAATGAAGAACGCCAGAAGCAGATACTTGATAGATCGCAGCGGATAATCCAGCCACCGCGGCGGTTTCAGACGCTTGCGCCAGAGTTTGTCGGCAATATCCCCCATCAGTTCCGACACAAATCCCACCGGGCAGACCCAGGAGCAAAAACCCTTCTTGAACAGAAAGGCCGTGACCAAAATAGCCACGAGAATTATCAGGCCGGAGGGATGGATCGTGTTGACGATCCCCGTCTCCCAGAAATAACGGAGGGATACGAGCGAACCGATCGGCAGCCAGCCCTCAACCCCCGGAGGTCGGGAAACCTGCCAGGCCGTCCCCCCGCTGGCGATGTACTTCACGAACAGGTAAAACTGCACGCCGATCCAGATATTCACCGCCAGAGAGAACAGCTGGGCGTAGAAGCGAAGGTCCTGTACCTTCCGCGCCTTATTCGTGGCGATTTTGCCCTTGGAGGCAGCGGCCGTATCACGTGTAAGATCGGTCTTCAACATGCCGGGAATATCGTATGTTCGGCCTGTAATGGCCTTGACAAAAATCAATCCTTTGAGAGAACGGTCCTTCGGCTGATTACCGGGCCAGGACCTTCTTGATGTAGGACAGAAGCTGGTCTCTTGAGATCGTTTCCTGGAAGCCCTCGGCCTTTAGCCACTGTTCTCGGTCTTCGGTCTGCTTCGCCTGCGAGGCTCCGGCGGCGAGGTTTTTGACCGTTACCTGTCCGGCTTCGAATTCGTCGGAGCCTGCGATAACTGCAATGGGGATACCGACTTTGTCGCCGTACTTAACTTGTTTCGTTAAGTTTTTGGTGTCCCCGGCGTAGATCTCCGAAGGTATCCCCTCCGCCCGAAGCTCTTTCAAGATATTCAGATAATCCGGCAGCCGGTCCCGATCCATAACCGTCACCAGCACCTGTGAGGTAGCCGACGTCAACGGCAGCGTCTCCAGCGCGATCAAGGCCGCCAGCAGGCGATCGATGCCTATTGAGGACCCCGTAGCGGGCACAGATTGCCCCTGAAAGCGGTCCACAAGATTGTCGTAGCGGCCGCCTGAGAAGACCGAACCGTAGTCCGGAAGATCCAGCAAGGTCGTTTCAAACACCGGCCCAGTGTAATAGCCAAGGCCGCGCACAATCGTCAGATCCACCTCGGACTTGCCTTCGGTGACACCCAGGTTGGCCAGATGGGCCTGTATGCCTTGCAGCTCGGAGACGCCCTCTTCAGCCTCAGTGATACCCGAAAGAGTATCGTTGACCCATGAGATCGGATCGGCATCGGCCAAAAGTGCCTCGTCGATGAATCGGCCAATCTGAGCGATCTGGTCCTGGGGAAGTTCCAGTCCCGGTATTTTGGCGCCGGAGTCATCTATGCGACCCTTATCTAGCTCGGCCAAAACGGCCTCTTTTCCCTGCTTTTCGAACTTGTCCAGCACCCGCATGACGTCGGGGCCGCGTTCGGGTGCAATCCCCGCCCATTTGA
>JAAERE010000246.1 GCA_024230675.1 bacterium
AGCGACACTGGGGAGTTGGCCCAGTCAGCGGAAAAGAGGAAGTCCTTAAGGTAGCCGATGATATGGCGGTCTTTCCCGTTGATAGTAATGATGTCGTTGCCCTCACCGATGTTTTCCCGAACACTCTTGCTTTCATCAAGCTGCTCTCGCAACTGGTCAAAATAGCTGAGATTGAGTCCGGTCCCGAGCCGGACACTCCCGGATGCCGGTTGCAGATCGCCCAGCAGAATTCGTAACAGGGTGGTCTTGCCGCTGCCGTTTGGTCCAAGAATTCCGACCCGGTCGCCTTTCAAGATCGTGGTAGAGAAACTGCTGATGATGGGGGTATTGCCGTATTTGAAGTTAATGTTTTTGGCTTTTACCACCAGCTTACCGGATCGCTCCGCTTCATGGGCCTCCATTCTGACCGTCCCCATCCGGTCCAGTCGCTCCTGGCGCTGCCAGCGCATCTTCTCCAGTTCCCGAACCCGTCCCTCATTGCGAGTCCTTCTGGCTTTTATCCCCTGCCTGACCCAGCGCTCTTCTCGGGCCAGTTTCTTGTCGAACAGCGCCTTTTCGGTCTCCTCCGCCTCGCGAGCGGCTTCCCGGCGCAAAAGGAATGTCTGGTAATCGCATGACTGATCGAAGAGCTTTCCACGGTCAATTTCGACGATGCGTGTG
>JAAERE010000247.1 GCA_024230675.1 bacterium
ACCGGGTGGCCTGCAATATCGCGGACGGTTTCATGGCCCCGTACCTGGACATTTCCGGCACCTGGGAAGATCACCTGATGACCATGTCCGGGAAACGCCGAAGATTCATCCGCCGCGAATGTCTCAAGAAGCTGGAATCGGCGCAGGAGTACTCGTTCGAGTGCATAAGAACTCCCGAAGAATGGGAGCGGATTTTCAAGGTGATGATGGAAGTCTCCAGCCGCAGTTGGAAAGCGGATATTGGGACGGCCATCGGGCAGGTTCAGGGAGCGATCGATTTCTATACTATGTTTACACCGACTGCCCTGGAGCGAGACCTGGTCAGGATCTGGCTTCTGAAAATAAACGGCCAATACGCCGGGTTTGACTACTACCTGCACTGGAAGACGAACAATACCGGCGTGCGCAGCGACTACGACAAGGACTTTGCATATTATCATCCCGGCGAGAATCTAAAACTGGCCATGCTCAAACATCTCTTCGACAAAGGGGAACCGGGCGTATTTGATTTCGGTGGCGTAGCCTCGGATTACAAGACCAAATGGGCCCGCCAGATAAGGCGTCACCTGACTGTTACCGTACCGCGAGGCAATCTCCTGGGCAAGGCAATCATGCTCTGGAAAAACAAGCTCTCCACCATGTTTGCCAAACCCGAAGAGGAAGAGAGCGTGGCCCAGTGAAGGCGCGCCGGTTATCAATCTCGGTGGGGTCCCGTCGCAAACCAAGCCCAAACTCCAGAGCGCGGACATAACGGCATGTCATCGGTAAT
>JAAERE010000248.1 GCA_024230675.1 bacterium
CCAACCGGTCGGAGGTTCTTCGCAAACACGTGCCGCAGAAGCGCAACTGCCAGGGGTCTGATTTCGGGCAGCGAAGAAGCCTCGTGGTCGAAAGATATCATAACGACAGATCCCTCGGGAAGACTCTCTATATACTCGTGCATGCGGACAGAGTCCGGCGAGGGTTCTACTTCCGGCTGATACCCGACCAGCATGGCAGCAACAACTGCAACCGCCAGTCCGATGAAAGTGTAATGACGCGCCTCCAGTTTCATGCGCGGTCACCTCCCAGCCAGGTGCGTTCGATGCCGATAATCACGCGAAGGCTGGTTGTCAGCGAACCCAGACCGATGCCTATCAGAATAGCCCGACGAGCCGACATAGAGGGATTGTTGCGCACCCAGTCGGCGATGTCCGGGAGATATTGCGAAAGAAAGCCGCCCACATCAGAACGGCTCAGCAAAGTCAACAGCGCCGAGGCCAACAAAATCGCAGCCGGTACCGATCTGGCTCTGAAACCTCTGAAAGATGCGGAGGCCACGAAAAAGGCCAGCAGCGCAAATACAGTGGACTGCATCGGCACCTGGACATTATCAAACATCCACATGAAGGGAGAGTCGCCCCCGATGCCCCAGATAATAGCCAGAACCGGCATAGTAAGAAGGCCGATCAACGAGACAATGCGATAGGGACGGTCCTTACCGCGTTCGATAGCTTTCAGATTCACTTTCATGAAGCTGAGGACCCCGAGCAGAAGCGCGAAGCCAAAGATAATCTGCCAGTATTCGTTGAGGATCAGGCCGTTTAGCGCCCGTGCCTGGGGATGGCTCGAGAAGTAAAGAAGGAACAGGAGCAGTCCAAACGCGCCGCAGACCAGTTGTGGTATCTTTCTCTGCATCAGAACAGCCACCAGGTTGCTTCAGGATCAAAGGTGGCCCATATCGTGGCAAGAATCACGAAGAATACGATGATCACTTTCAAGATGTCCTGAGATCGCACCGAGGCGAGCACTGAAGGATCCTGTGACAGGTAACCAGAGGCCGCAAAAAGCTCCTCGCCGATGAGCGTGTAGTCACAGGCGACAATGAAGAAAGATAGCTGGATAGTAGAGTCGGTGCCGGCAATCTGAATCGCCCCCACGCTGTTGCCGGTCTCGGCCAGAATAAGCGACTCGGCCTCGAAAGTCCCCAGCAGAAAGATCGACGCCGGCCTCAAGCGCGAGATCATGCCGTCCACCGCGGCGGCATATCCGAATTGTGAAGAAGAGACATAGCTGATATCGTCCTCGCGCATTCTTTCGGGATACCCGGCCCGCAGATAACTCTCGCGCACAACCTCCTGCGCCACCGACATTATCACCGGGTCGTGTGTCGGATAGATCAGCGGGCAGTCATATGTCGCCGTAGTCTGAGCCACGTGCCCGAGGATATTCATGGAGGCAATCGTGGTCGGTCGTTGAATGTCTCCCCCCCACCCCGGGGTGAAAAGGAGCGGCCGGGCCATCTCTGTCGCTCGCCCAATAGCCTCTTCAACCGCTTTCAGGCCGGCGATTTCGCGCATCTTGAATCGCTCGCGACTTCTCTTGTGGTAGGTCGTATAAAGAACTATAGCGATTGATACGACAGCACAGACCAGTACCGGCAACCTCGAGCTTTCAAACCAGCCCGGGTCGGCGGCCGACACTGCCAAAATAGAGAGGAGCCACATGAGACAGAAAGAGGGACCGGGCGCCGTGCCAATCAACTAAAAGATTTGTGGTTGACCCCAAGGGGGGACTGCCTATATTTGGCTTTCAAACTGGAGAGATGTATATGCGATTTGTAACAACTGCTCTGTTCCTTGCCCTGTTTCTGCTGGCCCGGCCGGCCGTATCCGAAACCACTATAACCTGGTGGCAGTTCTGGACCGATCCCACAATAAGGCCCGTAATTTCCTCGATGGTAGAGGAATTCGAAAAAGCCAATCCTGATATCACGGTGGAGCTTACCGATCTGACCTGGGCCAACGGTCACGAGAAGATTGCCATAGCCTTTGCCTCCGGAGCCGGTCCCGACATCGTGGAACTCGGCTCGGACTGGATTGCGCAATTCGCCGCCAACGATAAACTGGCTGATATTTCGACAGAGGTCGCGGAAGACACCTCGCAATTCGACGGCTGGTCGATGGCTACTTACGGGGGCAAAATACACGGCCGCCCGTGGATCCTGGGTACCCGCGTGTTGTTTATGAATCACGAGCTGGCGATGAAAGCAGGCGGACTCAAGGATGATTTTCTGCCTCTGGGCTGGGATCAACTCGAGTATGCCTCCAAGAGGATAAACGCTCTCG
>JAAERE010000249.1 GCA_024230675.1 bacterium
CGAAGGTCGGTCAACTGCTTCTAGTAACCAACAATCGCTACGAGGCTGATCTGATCAGCCGGGCCCTTCGGCCCCACGCCTATAAAGTAACCTCTGTATCATCACGCCAGGAAGCCGTCGCGCTACTAGACAAGGAGAAATTCTCGACCGCTGTCGTGCGATTGACCTTGCCCGATGCTTCGGGGCTTGATGTGATGACCGAAGTCAAAGAAAGGAATCCGAATCTGCCGGTCCTGATAATCCGTTCCGGAGAAAGCGGCATAGTTGATGAAGAACTGATTGCCGCCGGCGCAGATGGTATCATACAACGTCCCTTCAATAACGCCGAAATTGCCTTGCAGATAAATTCGGCAAGACAGCGCGTGCACCGGTTTACTCCGACAATACTGAGCGCCATCCGGCGCGCGGCCGATTCAGAATGACCCTCCGGCCCAGCCGCCAGCACCGACAGAGCTGGTTGGATTGACTTGCGGAGGCGCGCAGTAAACCAAAGATCAGAAATTTGGCGGCATGCCCCAGTGGAGCTTGTTCCGAAGCAGCTTATAGTACGAATTCTCAGGAAACACAATGAACTTGCTGGTATAGTCGGCCTTGGTGATTGTCACCGGCTCGGATTCGTGCAGCTCAATCCGCACCTGACCGTCGAGCGTCAACACTGCTTCCCGGTCGGGTGTCGAAATATCAAGCTCAAGACGGTCTGAGCCCGGAAGGATCATCGGCCGCGTAGTCAGCGAAAAGGGAGCGATTGGCGCGGCGATCATGGCGTCCATAGTGGGGTTCATAATCGGTCCGCCCACCGCAAGATTGTAGGCCGTGGAGCCGGTCGGTGTGGAGATTATCAGGCCGTCGGCAATGTACGACACGACCTTCTCGCCGTTGATTTTGAGATTTATATTGAGCACCCGGCTGACCGACCCGTTGTCCAAAACGATATCGTTGAGTGCGAACGGCATCGGCAGAGGGTCCCGGCCGCCGATCTCGGCCTTGAGCATTATTCGGTCCTCGATGCGATACTTCCCGGCGAGAATAGCGTCCAGCGCCGCCCCCATTTGTTTGGGAGTCTGTTGTGTCAGAAAGCCAAGCGAGCCGATGTTTATCCCCAATAACGGGGTACCTATTGATCCGACCGAACGGGCGGCCGCCAGAATGCTGCCGTCGCCCCCCATCGCCACAAGTACATCTACAGCCTCCGCAAGGTCTTCACGAGGAGCAAACTTATTGTAGTCGGTAACAAGTTCCTTGAGACCGTGATTGAGAATCAGTTCCTGGCCGGTTTCGCGGGACCACTTGATGATAGCGGCAATGGCTTCCTCGGCGCCGCTTCTGTTGACGTTGGCTATGAGACCGAATCGCATGGACTTAACACCTAATATCCGATTTATTCCGGATCGGTTCCGGTCAAAGGGACCCCTTTGACGGCTTCCTTCTTACGGCTGGAACCGTTTCGGCGCAGGCTAAGTTTCTTGAAAAATCCCTGGGGCGCCTCAACTTCTTCGGAGCCGGCGTCTTCCCTATCCCCGACCAGCTCGACTATCGCTTCGGCAATGCTGGCGGCGTCCAGATTGATCTCTTTGAGAAGATCGTTGCGTCCGCCGTGCGTGACAAAACGATCTGGAATGGCCTTGGCCAGGAACTTGCCCTTATAACCCCTGGCCAGAAGGTACTCGGCTACCGCCTGACCGAACCCGCCCCGCAGGGCGCCGTCCTCGGCGGTAACAATAACACGGGCGTTTTTGCGAACTTCCTCCAGTACTTTCAGATCAAGCGGCTTCACAAACCGGGCGTTGACTATGGCGGCGTGTATGCCTCTCTCGTCCAGTATCGCGACGGTCTTCTCCGTCTCCTCGACCATAGCACCAACCGCCAGGATCACGACTTCCTGCGGTGCGGCCAGCCAATCCCAGGTACCCCACTCAATCTCTTCAACTTCGCCCTTCATAGCGGTCGGAACGTTGCCGCGAGGATAGCGAAGCGCCGTGATGCCCGGAAGCTCGTTGTCAACGGTGTGATGTAACATCGCGCGAAGTTCGTTGCCGTCTTTTGGGGCCGCGATCGTCACGTTGGGCACGGCGGACATGTAGGCCAGATCGTAGACGCCGTGATGGGTCGGGCCGTCGTTGCCGACCAAACCGCCCCGATCCATGCAGATGACGACCGGGAGATTCTGCACGGCCATATCGTGAATAACCTGGTCGTAAGCTCGCTGCATGAACGTGGAATAAACCGTTAGGTACGGTCGGATGCCCTCGGCCGCCAGACCGGCGGCAAAGCAGGCAGCGTGCGCCTCGGCAATACCGACATCGTGGAATCGATCCGGGAATTTTCCCGCGAACGCGTCCAGCCCGGTACCGGAAGACATCGCGGCGGTGATCGCCACCACCTTGTCGTTCTTCTCGGCCAGCTCGATCATGGTCTGACCGAACACTTTGGTATAGGACGGCAATCCTGCCGAGGGGGCGGCCTTGCCGGTTATTTTGTCAAACTTGCCCACGCCGTGGAACTTGTTAGCATCTTCTTCCGAAGGAGCGTAGCCCTTCCCCTTAACCGTGGCAACGTGAAGCATGATAGGACCGGGAAGGTTCTTGACGTCGCCCAGGGTCTTTATCAATAGCGGCAGATCGTGTCCGTCAATCGGGCCAAAATATCTGAAGCCGAACTTCTCGAACAGCATACCCGGCACCAGGAATCCCTTGATCGAATTCTCCAGCCGCTGAATCGTGGTGCGGATGCGATCTCTTCTCTTGAACTTTCCGGTCAGCTCCCAGACCTCGTTACGCAGCTTCTGGAACTTCTCATCGGCCATTATGCTGGTGAGGTATTTGGAGATGGCTCCGACGTTCTTGGAGATTGACCAGGTGTTGTCGTTGAGCACCACCAGCAGGTCTTTTTTCTGGGCGCCGGCGTTGTTCATCGCTTCAAACGCCAGTCCGCCGGTCATGGCACCGTCCCCGATAACCGCAATAGTCTTGTGGCTCTCGTCCTTCATATCCCGAGCAGTGGCAAACCCGAGGGCGGCCGAAATGGAGGTTGAGGCGTGACCGGCCCCAAAAACATCGTACTCCGATTCGACCCGTTTGCAGAACCCGGCCAGTCCGTGATACTGGCGCAGGGTGCGGATCCGGTCTTTACGACCGGTCAGAATTTTGTGAGCGTAGGTCTGGTGACTTACGTCCCAGATGAGGCGGTCATCCGGAGTGTCGAATACAAAATGCAGAGCCAGCGTAAGCTCGATCGCACCGAGGTTCGAGGCAAGATGGCCTCCCGAATCCGAAACCGCACCGAGGATTTCCTGGCGGAGTTCGGCGGCGAGTTCGGCCAGTTCCTCGGGAGTCAGCGCTTTGATGTCCCGGGGGCAGTTTATGTTCGGAAGGTGTTTCATTCGTTCTACAACTATACGTATCGACCTATCGTTCCCTCTGGCCTATATATCGAGCCAGCCATTTCAACATATTGTCTTCTTCTTCTACGAAAGTAGCCAGGGCGCCGTCGATCAGATTTGCCGCCTGCCGGCGGGATTCTTCCAATCCCATAGCGGCTGGATATGTCGCTTTCTGGTGGCGCGTATCGGAGCCAACCGATTTACCTAACAGTTTCTGGTCGCCCTCGATATCGAGAATGTCATCGATAATCTGAAACGCCAGACCGATCTTCTCTCCATAATCGGTCAGCCTCGCAAGCGTCGCCGAGTCCGCCGCAGCCAGTATTGCGCCGACCCTGACCGATCCTCGTATCAAGGCCCCGGTCTTGCGCCGATGTATGGCCTGTATCTCCTCCGCAGTTACCGGTCGGCCTTCGGCTTCGATATCCGCCATCTGTCCGCCCAGCATACCTGAAGTCCCCACCGCGCGGGCCAGCTCGAGGACAACATCGATAGAACCTGTCTGGGCCATCAGTTCGAAAGCGATAACGTGGAGGGCATCGCCGGCCAGCGTCGCCGTGGCCTCATCGAACTTCTTGTGACAGGTGGGCATACCCCGCCGAAGGTCATCATCGTCCATACACGGCAGATCGTCGTGAATAAGCGAGTAGGTATGCACCATTTCGATCGCCGGCATGGCCTTGTGTATTGTACCCGCCGCACCCTCCGAGGTGCCGCCGCAGTATTCATAAGCCGCCTGGGCCAGGATGGGACGCAACCGCTTTCCCCCGGCCATCACCGAATAGCGCATCGCCCGGTGCAGCAATTGAGGATCGTCGTTATCGGATGGAATAAACTCATCCAACAATCTCTCAGTCAGAAGCCGACCGGCTTCCATGTACCTTCGGCCATCTATGGCGGTGGCAGGGCTCAAGCTCAGCTGTTGCCTCCTTCAAAGTCTTCCTCAACTCGAAGTCCGTTTTTCTCGGCGATTATCTTTATCTTCTTCTCCGCCTCATTTAGCCTCTCATCGCAGTACCTGGCAATCTCAAGACCTTCGGTATACAGCTTGATGGCATCCTCGAGCGGGGCTTCGCCGGCCTCCAGGGAGTCCGTGATCTCTTCGAGCCGGGTCATCGCGGATTCGTAATCTTTATACTTCTTCTTTGTCGCCATATTCAGTCCGTAAGGTTTTTGCTGACCTTTTCGACGCGGGAGATCAACCGGCCTTCGGCCAGAATCGTCTCCATCGTCTCGCCCTCGGCAATATCAAGAAGAGTGCGGACCAGTTCCTGGTTGTCGGAACGCCGACTTACCGAATAGCCGCGCGCCAGTACCTTTAGCGGTGATAGTGCGTCGAGGTTGGCCAGCCCTAAAGATAACCGGTTTTTGTGCCGCTCAAAGGAGTTTTTTGCCGAGGCTTGAAGCAGACGCATGCCGTTATCGAGGCGCTGCCGCCCCTGATTCACAATATCCAGAGGTCTCTTAAACACCGGTCGCCCCAGAATTGAGCGAAGGTTCTCCCTCGCCAAGAGCACTTGGTCGCCAAGCAGGGCAGCCTGATCGCGAAGCAGGGCTTCGACCCTTTCGTTGAACTCGTCCAGAGACCAGACAGTCAGTTCGGCGGCTGCGGACGGTGTCGGGGCCCTCAGATCGGCAGCCATATCCGACAGCGTGACGTCAATTTCGTGGCCAACCGCCGAGACCACCGGGATTCGAGAGGCGGCGATAGCTCGTACGGTGATCTCCGTATTAAAGGGCCAGAGATCTTCCAGAGAGCCTCCCCCACGACCGGTGATGACTACGTCGATATCGTCGCGATCGTTGAAATAGCGAATGCCCGCCGCAATTGTCTCCTCGGCGCCGTCCCCCTGTACCTGCGCCGGATGGATGACAAGCTGCACCGAGGGATTTCGGCGGCGCGAAATCTGGATCATGTCGCGGATGGCCGCACCGGTCGGAGAAGTCACGATTCCTATTTTCCGTGCATATGCGGGCAGTTCCTGCTTACGGCTTTCGTCGAATAGACCTTCGGCCGAAAGGCGTTCGTGCAATTGGCGAAAAGCCAGTTCCAGTTCCCCAACTCCAACCGGGATGAGCTTGCGACAGTTCAGTTGATACTGCCCGCCCTTCTCGTAGACCGCGATGTCGCCAAAAGCGAGAACTTTCTGCCCGTTTTTCGGCTCAAACTTGAGCGTCCCCCCCACAGAGCGCCACATCACGACTTTCATAACCGCCCGGTCGTCTTTGAGCGTGATGTATCTATGACCAGAACTGTGGTGCAGAAAGTTGGAGATCTCTCCCTCGACCCAGACTCCCTGGAACTGGCTCTCGAGCGAACTCTTGATCATCCGCGTGATCGCGGTTACAGTATAGGCTTGCGGACGTTCGGGCATTTGAGAAGATAGAGTCGTCACGGCCACGAAGGCAATGATTTATTGGGCACGAGGTGCCTTGGATTGTGAATCGAGCGCTTTGTGTATCTTCTCGGCCAGGGCCGGGGAAATGCCCTTGACTTCGGCCATTTGTTCCGCGCTCGCCTTCTTGAGTCGAGCCACCGAGCCGAATTTCTTGAGCAGGGCGACCCGCCGGGAGGGCCCCACACCGGGAATATCGTCCAGGGCCGACCTGATTGTGCGCTTGGTGCGGACTTTGCGATTATAGGTAATCGCAAACCGGTGAGCCTCATCGCGGATGCGTTTGAGGAGCAGTAACGAAGGCGAGGTGCGTGCGATCGTCACGGCGTCGGACTGATCCGGCACAAAAACTTCCTCCAGACGCTTGGCCAAACCGATCACCGGCTGGTCGGAGAAGCCCAGCGAAGTCAACTCAGCCAGGGCCGAGGACAGCTGTCCCTTGCCGCCGTCAACCACCACCAGATTGGGCGGATCGAGGTTTTCCTCGCGTATCCGAAGAAAATACCGGCCGATCACCTCCCGCATCATGCGAAAATCATCCTGCCCGGACTTCCCCTTGATCTTGAAATGGCGGTACTGGTTTTTGAGCGGTTTGCCGTTATCAAAGTAGACGCAGGACCCGACCGCGTCCATCTCCCCCGTGTTGGAAATATCGAAACAGACCATCCGGCGCGGGGAGTTAGCCAGCCGCAAGTCATCCTTAAGAGCGGTTACCATCTTGCTGGTGCGTTCGCTGAAAGTCCGTTTTTGGATCAGGAGCTCATCAAGCAGCAAGCGAGCGTTCCGGGCGGCCAGATCGACCAATCGATGTTTCTGTCCGATCTGCGGCGTGTAGACTTTGATCGCCGAGCCTTTCTCCTGCTTCAGCCAGTCCTGAATCAGACGCACTCCCGGCAAATCTTTCGGCAGACAGATTTCATCGGGGAGATTCGGCTGATGGTTGTAATACTGCGTGACAAACGTCTCCAGCACTTTGCGATCGGATTCCTCAGGGTCGGCCGCGAGCTGAAAATCCTGCCGACCGATCAAGACGCCCTCGCGCACCTGCATAACCACGGCCACTCCTACAGACCCTTCGCGGGTTACGGCCAGAATGTCGCGGTCCACAACCTCGCCCACATCCACGCTCTGCCGCACCAGCACCGACTGGAGCGCCTCGATCCGGTCACGATATTCCTTGGCAGCCTCGAATTCAAGCTCCTTCGAAGCCGCTTCCATCTTCTCCCGGGTTCGATCGATCAGTTTTTTGGATTTGCCCTTCAGGGCCATGATCACGGCCTGCACGTTATCGGCGTAGTCTTCCTGCGATTGAAGATCGACACACGGACCTTTGCAGCGGTCTATGTGGAAATCCAGGCAGACCTGGTGCTTCTTGCCCTCGGGGGCGGGGATTATCAGGTTGCAGGAGCGTATTTTGAAGAGCCGCGTCAGGAACGCCACCGTGCGCCGCATGCCCTTGCTGCTGGTGTATGGGCCGAAGTAGGTCGCCCTGTCATTCTCAAGCCTCCGAACGACCAGAACTCTGGGAAAAGGCTCGTGGGTCGTGACCTTGACGTACGGGAAGTGTTTGTCGTCTTTGAGGGCTACGTTGTAGCGCGGCTTGTGCTCGTGCACGAGGTTGGCCTCGAGAATCAGAGACTCGATCTCGTTGCGCGTAACCATCAGGTCCAGATCGGCAACTTTGGCGACCATCCGGCGCGTCCGCTCCATTAGCCGCCCGGAGGATTGGAAATAGGTCCGGACACGATTCCTGAGATTTTTGGCTTTGCCGATATAGATCGGCTTCCCGGTGGCATCACGAAACAGGTAGACGCCCGGCGCCGAGGGCAGGTTGGCCAGTTTTAGATCGAGATCCTTTTTGCCGCTGTTCATATCAGGTGTAACGGACGAGAGTTCGCACGGTTCTGCCCGGAGGCTATTTCAGAATCCGGCGCGCTCCGGCAAAGCGCTCGGCCCAGTACTTCTCGTTCAGGTTACTGATAATGACGCCGCGCGAAGTTGAGGCGTGGATGAATTCGTTGTGTTCGATGTAGACCCCGACGTGCGAAACTTTGGAGCGATCGGTCCGGAAGAATACCAAATCTCCGAATTTCAGGCGTCTCCTCGGCGCCAGATCGCCGGCCTGGAATTGAGCGGCGGCGGTGCGCGGAAGAACGGTCTTGTTGTACTTCTCGTAAACTTCGGCCGTGAATTTTGAGCAGTCGAGCCCTTCCTCCCACTTCGAACGGCCTGAATACGGCTTGCCCAGGTGACTCTGGAGAATAAGACCCAGACGAATGTAGTCGTTCGTGAGGAACTTCCCCTCGGCGGGAGTATTCACTTCGTGAGGAGTGGCAATCGGGTCCTTACGATACCGGGGATAGGGCGAACAAGCCGTCAGTAACAGCAGGGTCGCAAGGGTTATGGGAAAGTAGTTCTTCACATTAATCTCGGATATACAACGCCAAATCGCTGGCGATAATATATCCGACAGGCGATCAACAGAGCAACTACAAACACTACATATACAGGAAAGAAATATCCCGCCAGACAGGTTAGCAGCAATAGCGGCATTTTGGCCGCCAGGAGCACCGGTCGATCAGACTTTATAAATACAGCCACCAGCACTAGCGCGGCAGCAATCAGTGCCAACAGCGCCAGCTCCACGAAGTCAGAACGATAGGCCAGCCAGACGGCCAGCAGGAGCAGGGCAAGCGCTATAAGCAGAGCCGAACGACGATTCAAGACTACAGCGATGGTCTTCTTGTTGGTGGCAGCATCACCTTCGCGGTCGGGAATAGTGGTCAAGATGTGGGTGGCGGCCACAGCCAGGAAGAAATAGAGCGGGTTGTCCCAGCCCAGCAGCCCGCCGTTGTGAATCGTGATCTCTGGCATGATCGCCAGGGCCACGAGAAAACCATAGCTCCAGGCGTTGGCTATAAGCCCCCAGAAAGCCCGGTCCTTAAGACGCAGCGGCGGGGCTGAATAGACAAACGACAGGAATACCAGTTGCGCGAACAGGAAGAAGGTGAACTGGGAAAACATCGGCGCCACAAACAAAGGGATAACGCAGGCGATTATGAAGCCCACCTGAAGCTGCTTGAACTTGAGAAGACCATTTTGAAGAAAGCCCAGCTTCTTGTTGATGAGATCGGATTCATAGTCGAACACCT
Source organism: bacterium (assembly GCA_024230675.1). Classification (GTDB taxonomy): domain Bacteria; phylum Zixibacteria; class MSB-5A5; order GN15; family FEB-12; genus JAAERE01. The sequence goes on from JAAERE010000249.1 coordinate 8,928, forward strand.
GATTGAGGTAAGCAGCACCCGAGGCCAGGAGGCTGATACAGGCCATTATGGCCAGATCGTTCCAATCAAATGAGCCGCCTGAAAGCTGGTGGTGATAATGCAATGCGACGAGGTAGACCGTCCAGATCGGCAGTTGAAGCATCGGCCGGGCGGCGAAAACAAAATCCAGAAGTTTCATGCCAGGACGAACAACAAATAGGCACACATGAAAGGTGCGGCGAAAAGCAGCGAGTCGAATCGATCGAGGATGCCGCCGTGGCCGGGTATGAGCGCTGAGGAATCCTTTATTCCCAGCGAGCGTTTCCACATTGATTCCACCAGATCTCCAATTTGGCCGAAAACAGAGCAGCC
>JAAERE010000250.1 GCA_024230675.1 bacterium
GGCAAGACGGTCGAGCGCCCCCAGTTCCTTGAGGAGATGTCCCAGAATCGTTATAAGGATGACCACCCCGGTCAGGAAAAGAAATCTCTCCGAGCCAAGCAGACTCAGGTATCCCTGTCCGAGTATATCCAGCGGCACCTGATACAACAGAGCCGCCAGCGGCCCGGCCCCGAAGAGCGCCACGCCCACGGGAACTTTCCTCCGAAGCGCTACGATGATAGCAACCAGAATGACAACCAGCTTCAGGGCATCCATCGTATCAAGTTGGGGACATGCCGAAGCAAAGTCAATCGTCCGCCACAAGTTACTTGACACGGCCGGATCTGGCTCTAGCTTTCCCTCTTACGATGAAAAGCCTGCCCAAAAAGAACAGCGTTGTCAGCCTCCCCCCGGCCGACCTCTTCCGCACCCGGGGACATACCAGGGGTTCGGTCTGGCTGGACTCCTCTCTCACCCGGGATAATTGGGGGCGGACCTCCTTGATCGCCACCGATCCGATCCGCGAGATTACGTTGTCGGATGATCACCAAAGCTTCTTCGATGAATTGAACCGTATCGCGCTTGACCCGCATCTCACGGCGGTCGGCTTCATCGGCTACGAGGGCACCCTTCCGTTTCTGGGATTGAAAGCCAACAGAACGACTCCCGGCATTCCTCCGGCGCACTTTTTTGTATATGACCGGGTGCTTCGATACGACCATGCCACCGGTGTCTATGACGACCCGGGCTGGGTGGAGGAACTGTCCCAGGGCAATGATAATGAAATCTCCGAAGGCATGGCCGGCAACGACGCCCGGCCACCGAATATTCTTCCGGCGGTTTCCCGCGCCGAGTATCTCAAGGCAGTAGAGCGCATCAAATGGCATATTCATGAAGGCGATATTTATCAGGCCAATTTCACCTGCCGATTCGACGTGCGAAGCAACGCCGGGCCTTTCGAAGTATACGACCGACTTCGGAATCTCAACCCGTGCCCCTACGGCGCTTTCATGAATTTCGGTGACTATCAGGTATTATCATCATCGCCGGAGCGGATGTTTCTGCTCGAAGACGACCGGATTACCAGCACGCCCATAAAAGGTACTATCGAGCGCGGTCGGGACGAGTTCGAAGAGCGCCGCAATTTGGAGCAGCTCGTCAACTCGGAGAAAGACCGCGCGGAACTGCTGATGATAGTCGATCTTGTGCGCAACGATCTGGGCAAAATTGCACGCACCGGCACCGTCACCGTAGACACGCTTTTTCGTGCCGATGCCTATTCCTCGCTGATCCATCTGATGGCCGACATCTCCGCCCGACTCAAGCCGGAAACGACATTAACGGATATTCTTCGGGCGCTGCTGCCGGGCGGCTCAATCACCGGCGCCCCCAAGCGACGCGCCGTGGAGATTATCGATGATCTGGAGACGGGCGCTCGTTCCGTTTACACCGGCTGTATCGGCTGCCTGGGCGACGGGCGCGCCGATTTCAATATCGCAATCAGGACGATCGTGCATGCCAAGGACACGTTCCACATTCATGCCGGGGGTGGGATTGTGGCCGACAGTGTGCCGGAAAAAGAGTTCGATGAAATGCAACTGAAGGCCCTGAATCTGTTCCGGGCCGTGGGAGTGGAGTTATAATGCCGCGCCGATCCAAAACCGTAACGACCATCAACGGCAAGAGAGTCCCCGAATCCAAAGCCAGGATATCGGTTTTCGACAACGCCCTGCTGTATGCCGAAGGTCTGTTCGAGACTTTCCTGGCAATAGATGACCATGTGGTGTTTATGGAAGAGCACCTCGACCGTCTCTACAAAGGCGCATCGGTTATTGACCTTCAGATACCCGTCACGCGGCGAACTCTGTCACGCTGGATGAAAGCCACTATCAAGGCTCATCCAAACCGGGTCAAAAAGCTCCGCTTGACCATGACCAGCGGCGAGGCCGCCCGTTGGGTGGGCGTGCAGGGCAAACCACAGGTGATCCTCTCGGCTTCCCCCCACAAACTTCCGTCCGAACCGTTTCGCCTCAAGGTATCCGACTGGAAAGTGGATCAGGATTCGATCTTCCGACGCATCAAGACCATCTCTTACGCTATTCACGCCGCCGCCCTCAAA
>JAAERE010000251.1 GCA_024230675.1 bacterium
GAGAACTCTGGATCAATCGCCTCCGATAATTCCGTCAATGATAATATCGGAATTTTAATCAACGGACCTCAGTGGACAACCGGCAGATCGGGCTCCGCTCTCATCTTCGACGGCAACGATGATTTTATCGATTGCGATAATGATCAATCACTGGATATCACCGATGAGATAACCATTGAAACATGGATTAATCCGGCAGTTGCAGGAGAGGGAGGACCAAATGCAGGCCCCATCTGTAAAGCTGAAGACGGGGTGGATTGGAGCTGGCAATTACGCTACAATGCTCCCGGTGACAGCAATTTCATGGGCTTTCAATTCAATACTAACTCGGAAGGGCGTACCTGGGTTTCCGTTAATCAAAACCTAATACCGGGGGAATGGTATCACATCATCGGGGTATTCGATGGTACCAACATCGTTTGTTACCTCAACGGAGTAGAGACGGACCGGAATCAGATATCCTCAATAAGCGGTGGCAACGCCAGACTGTTCATCGGACAGGACGGCTGGGGCAATGTCTTCAACGGTATCATCGACGATGTTCGCATCTGGAATAAAGCCCTGTCTCC
>JAAERE010000252.1 GCA_024230675.1 bacterium
ACTAGTTCGGGGGTGGCGTTGCGTTCCATTACTACGAGCACTTCCGACTCCTGTCAGCCGTCTTCACGACTACATCTCCTCGGGGGCTTCAAGGCCCAGGAGATGCAAACCTTCGTTAATCACCAACTGCACCGATTTAACCAGCGCCATGCGGGCTATGGTCAGCGGGGCGTTATCGGAAATAATCTTATCTATATTGCCGTCAGCGTCCTTGCGTTGATAAACCTTGTTGAACGCCCCGGCCAGCCTCAGCAGATGCGCCGAGATGAAGTAAGGTTCGTACTGCTCACCGGCGTCCAGGATCGCTTTTGGGAAATCCGCCAGTAGTTCTATAACCCGCTGTTCTTCGGGTCCGTTCAACAGGGCGTGTTCGATCTCGGCCGTAACCTCATGACCATAGCGCCGCATCAACGAGCATAGCCGGGCGTGGGTGTATTGAAGATAGGGTCCGGTCTCCCCTTCGAAACTCAAAACCTCTTCCCAGCGGAAATCCACATCCCGCTGGCGCCGGACGCAAAGCTGCGAAAAGATCACGGCCCCGACTCCGATTATGTGCGAAGTCGCATCTATGGTTGCCAGTTCCGGGTTCTTCTCGGAGATGTTTTTGCGAGCCAGATCCGAGGCCTCGGTTATCACGTCCTCCAGCAGGACGGTGTTGCCGCCGCGGGTAGACATGGTTTTGCCGGCAAAACGAACCCAGCCGAAATCGACGTGCTTGACACGGCCGGTCATGCGTTCGTTCTCGGGGATCTTTTCGGCCTCTTCGAGCATCTCGATGACTTTCAGACACTGCTTGAAATGATCGGACTGGGCCGTATTAACAACGTACAACGACTGATTGAATCCAGGATACTTTTCCCATCTGTAAATCAAACCGGCCAGATCGCGGGTGGCGTACAGCGTGGCGCCGTCCCCCTTCTTAAGCAAAACCGGTGGCAACTGTTCGTCTTCCAGATGCACCACCAGGGCACCCTGCGAAACGGAGGTGAGCCCCGCGCGCTCCATACGCTCAATCGCGGGCTCCATTTTGTCGTTCAGGTCGGACTCGCTGCAAACCCAATCGAATTTGACGCCCAACAGGTCGTACACCCGTTCCATCTCGGCGTGCGATATCGTCTTGAACGTCTCCCAGAGCTTGACCACTTCGGGCTCGCCTGCTTCCAGTTGTTTGAAAGCCTCGCGGGATTCATCATCCAGTAATTTGTCGTTCTCCGCCTCCATGTGGTAGCGGACGTACAACGCCAGGAGATTCTTAACGGCGTCGCCCTTAAGAGTCGAATCATCCCCCCACTTGCGATAGGCGACAATCATCTTGCCGAACTGAGTGCCCCAATCGCCGGGGTAGTTGATACCGACTACGGTAAAGCCAAGCTTCTGGTATATCCGCCGGAGAGAATGGCCGACGATAGTCGACCTGAGATGCCCGACGCCGAAGGGTTTGGCGATATTCGGCGAAGAATGCTCGACCAGGTTAGTAAGCCCCTTCCCCATATCGCTGTCACCGAAGTGAGCGCCCTTGGTCAGGACCTCGGATATGACGCCGGACGACTGCTTGACGGGGTCGATTTTGGCGTTCAGGAAACCGCCGGTACCGATTGAGCTACCGCTCTCCCATGTCGTGGCGGCGGCTACTTTGGCGGCTATTTCGGGCGGCTTCTCTTTGAGCAGTTTCGCATACCGGAATACGGCAAACGCAAACCGCCCCATACCGGGGTCTTTGGGCTTGGCCAATCCGCTGTAAATAACGTCGGGGGCGAATACTTCGGTCTCCCCAACCTCTTTAAAGATATCGGGATAGACTTGGCGAAAAGCCTTGGCCGTGGCGTGAGCAAACTGGTCTTTGTATTTGTCTTTTGTCATATCTCTTTGCGGTCGTTGGTAATTCGAGGGCGTAATATCTAATAATAGGCCGGGATTCGCAATAATATTATGTCGAGGCCGCTTTCAGAGGGCTATAGCTGAATATCCCGGGGCACATACCAGCCGGGGCCGTTGGAATTCCGCTTTTCGATCCTCCCAAAAAACCAGAAATACGAAAGCGACGACAGCAGATACAGAGATGAGGCTATATTCAGCACCACTGTGTAGCCGTAATGCTCGATCAGGCTGCCGCCTATGGCCACGGAGACCATCCACGAAGAGGTCCAGGAGACACTCAGGAGGGCGTTTACCAGACCCTGCTCCTTCTTCTCCGACAGCTCCATGCCAAAATTGGTGCTTATCGGCACCCCAAGATTCATCAGGCCGCCGCGAATGACAAAGGCCGGGACTACCAGAATCAGGGCATAGCTGTAGGCCAGGGTCATCATGAACGGAATCGATGCGAGCTGAGTTATGACAATGGTCCTGACGAGGCCAAGCCTTCGCGTCAGAAGCGGCCCGCACAGGGTCCCGACCAGCATGCCGAAAGATAACAGAATGAAATACAGTCCGATCCGATCAGGCGGCAGCAGAAAGCGGTCCCGAAAATACAGGTTCATGAACGGGATAATCAGCCCGGCGCCGGTGCCGATGAGGAAATTGACAAAGGTGACCTTGAAATAGAATGTGCCGCGACGCTTGAATTGAGCGAGATTCAAGGTTATGCGGTTCTCTTCGCTTGAGGGCAAGGAGGCCTTTACCAGACCAAAAGGTACCAGAGCCATCAGCCCCATAGCTATAGCAATAAGCAGAGTGTACTGGTACCCCAGGATGATATCCCCCGTTCGCTCACCTATGACCGTCACCAGGTGACCGGCCCCCCAGGAACCTATGATCCCGGCCAGCAGATGCATACCGAACGAAAACGAAAACAGGTGCGTGCGTTCGGTGCGCGTGGAATTCCGCATATAGAACGGTCCCGAGGCTATGCGGAAGAAGGCAAAAGACATTCCGGTCAACACGGCCACACCCAACAGGAGAGACATCTGCTGGATGGTAGTCTGCCCGAAGGAGAAAACAGCAAAACAGACACAGGCTGCCAGAAGCAGAGGTTTGAGACGGATGCGGCTGAGGATCATTGCGGCCGGAATAGCCACCAGCGTCATGCCAACCGCCCGGGAGGAGTTCACAAAACCTATCTGGCTCTCGACGAATCCCAGTTCCTTCAGGTACAGGTTAAAAAGCAGGTTGAAAACACTGAAATTAATACCTATCAGGAACGAACCTATCAGGTACAACCGGGCGTTGCGGGAAAAGAGTCCAACGCTCGAACGGTATTCCGATAGACCGACGGTGATTCTGGACCACAGGTTCGTCGGGGGAGTTGTTTGTTGGGAGGGTTTGAGGTCCGTCGTCATCCACTCACTCTCGGCCTGCTCGGTATACAGTCCAGAAAGTTCTGCAGAAGCCTTTGACCGTGTGAGGTCAGAATAGACTCCGGGTGAAACTGGACGCCGTAGAGCGCGTGTTGCCGGTGTTGAAGTCCCATGATGACTCCGTCCTCGGTCCAGGCGGTGACTTTTAGTTCCTCGGGGAGTGATTCCGGCTCGACTGTCAGCGAGTGATAACGTGTGGCCTCAAAGGGTGAGTCGATCTCCTTGAACAGGGGGGAACCGTCGTGTGAGATGCGGGAGGTCTTCCCGTGCATAATCGAAGGGGCATAGCTGATACGTCCCCCATATACCTGGGCAATCGCCTGGTGCCCCAGACAAACCCCCAGAACCGGCAGCTTCCCAACAGCTGCCTTGATAAGATCGTTCATGATTCCGGAACTCTCCGGCCTCCCCGGACCGGGTGAGAGCACGATAGCCGAAGGCTCCCGCTCCAGAGCTTGCTCGACCGACAGTTCATCGTTGCGTAAGACGTTCAACTCTGCCCCGAGGCTCTCCAGGTACTGAACCAGGTTGTAGGTGAAGGAATCGTAATTGTCGAGCATGAGGATCATTGATCTATCCTGCTGCTCCCTTTTCCGAGAACGGCTTTATCTGAAGTCGTAGGTACCCTGCATCACAAAACGGACCGCCCCGGTGATCTCTATGATATCCGTGCCGGTTTTCCAGTCGACCTTGAGCGACCCGGTATCGAACACAACCTCACACCGGCGTTCCGCAAGACCCATCATTACGAGGGTGGCCACAGCCGCTGCCGCACCCGTGCCGCATGAGCCGGTGGCGCCAACGCCCCGCTCCCATTCGGCCAGTTCGATCTTCTCCGGGTTGGTGACTTTCACGAATTCGACGTTAGTACCGTTGGGGAACGGCCTCGCTGTCTCAATCTCTGCTCCCAGAGCCGGCCAGTCGAAATCGAAACTGTCCACCAAAATAACGGCGTGCGGATTGCCCACAGCCACACAGGACATTTGCAGCTCCACCGAACCGATCTTGAGCGGACTGTTGATGACAAACCGCTGCCGAGTACGCACGGGGATTCTGGAGGTCTCGAATTCGGGCTTGCCAAGTTCGGTTCTGACAACGTAGCCGCCGGCAATCTTTCGTACCAGCCTGGCAGAATCGACCGAGGTGCCGGTCTCGATGTTCAACTGCCGGCAGTTCCTGCGTTTGCCGCTCAGGTAAACGGCCGCGATCCTGAGACCGTTGCCGGATTTTTCGGCCCAGCCACCATCGGCGTTGTAAATATCCATCCGGCAGTCAGCCTTGCGGCTGGAGCTGAGGCTGAGGAGTCCGTCCGCTCCCACCCCGGTGCGCCGATCGCACATCTCCCGGGCCAGACGAGGCAGACGCCTCTTCGACACGTTTTGCAGCTGCTGGTCGAGGACAACAAAGTCGTTGCCCAGGGCGTGGTATTTTCTGAATTTGATATCCATATGGAAATGCTATAAAGCCAAGGCACCGGCCTCCAGCAAGAAAAAACCCGCCTGAAGCGGGTTTTTCACTGTTCTGGTCAGCCGGGCAGCCTGGCTGCCTACATGTTATCCTTGAACAGTTTTGCCAGTCGGCCTATCCCCTCTACCACTGTCTCGAGAGTACAGTTGGAGAAATTCAACCGCAGGGTATTCTCACCGCCGCCGTTG
>JAAERE010000253.1 GCA_024230675.1 bacterium
CAACTCGACGGGAGGGCTCTGTGCCACGGTTTCTTTCTGTTTTACTCATCCTCGTTTTTACTCTGTCCGCTTCTGCTCTTGGCTTCGACGGTCAGCGAAAAGGATTCGCTATAGGTGGCGGGATCGGTATTGCGTACGCAGCCCTCGAGGACTGGGGCTCCAAGCCGGGGTTCGGGGGCAAGTTCACAATTGGCAAGGGCGTGGGCGAGAGAGATGTGCTGGCGGTTGAATTCAACGGCGTCTATCTCAGCGGTCCCGAGACGACCGTCGGCTATCTGGGGCCGGTCTGGTACCTCTACAACGAGCCTGTCGGCAACTGCCTCTTCACTGTCATTGGAGTTGGGGCCAGCTTTCTGAAGACCTCCCGGTCTCCGGCCTTCAGGTCCGACATCGGGTTCATGCTTGGGTTCGGTGCCTATCTCGGCGTTGGCTGTCACGCCGGTGTATACGGGTCGACAGCAACAGGATTTGCGGGTGAGGACGGTCGTTCACACCATCATTTCTGTGCGTTTATTTCCGGCATGGTACTCTAGCCGGGGGCATTCTGGTTAGGACCCCTGAAACCCTTTGACCGGGGCGTTTTATTTGGATATTATGCCCCCATGTTGCTCAAGGCCCTCGACAAATACCTACGACACCTCACCGAAGTCGAAGGCAAGTCGCCCCGGACAATCGACTCCTACCGCCGCGATCTGACGCCGTGGGTTACCTATCTCGAGGAGCAGTACGACGCCATTCCCGGCATCCAGCGAAACGACCCGCTGCTGATGAGGCTTTTTCTCAGGCAGCGAACCGAGGCCGGTGTTTCAAACCGCTCGCTCGCGCGTTTTGTCTCGGCTATGTCCGGGTTTCAGCGATATCTAACGACTCAGAAGGGCTTCAAGGCCTATCAATTCAAAATACCGAGCATCAAGTTCAGCGAGAAGCTGCCCAAATTCGTGCCGCAGGCCGAAGCTGCCCGCCTGTTCGAGCACAACAACGCCCGCGAGGACAAAAAGACCTACTTCTACTGGCGTGACTTTCTCATGATGTCCATGCTTTACGGGACTGGAGTGCGCCGAGAGGAACTTTCCAGGATAGAGCTGCCTGATATAGATATGTCGCGGGGGCTGCTTCGGGTTATCGGTAAAGGGAACAAGGAACGGGTGGTGCCGTTAGGGGATACTACGAAGGAAGACCTTGAGAAATACCTCTCCAAGCGGGAAGAGTTTCTCGATAAGTCCGACGGGCTGTCGCCGGCGCTGTTTCTTAATCGGAATGGTGAGAAGCTGTCGGTGCGGTCGATAGACCGGTTGGTGAAAGAGTTCGGCCGGGCCCAGGGTGTGGATCTTACGCCTCACGCCTTGCGACATTCGCTGGCCACGCATCTTTTAGAGAACGGCGCGAACCTTATGCTGATAAAAGAGATATTGGGGCACGCCTCGCTGTCGACCACGCAGAAGTACACTCACGTGACAGCGGAAGCCATGAAACGCGTTTACCGGGACGCTCACCCGCGCTCCGGTTCGAAGAAATAGAGGAAGTCATGCAGTTCAAAGCCACAACTATAATCGGCCTGATACATAAGGGGAAGGCAGCCCTCGCGGGCGACGGCCAGGTGTCGCTCGACGACACGGTCATGAAATCCAAGGCGACCAAGATACGCACGCTCGATGATGGGCGCATCCTGGCCGGGTTTGCGGGCACGGCGGCCGATGCCCTCGCTCTGTTTGAGCTTTTCGAAAAGAAGCTGGACGAGTATTCCGGGAATCTTCCCAAGGCGGCGGTCGAACTGGCCAAGGACTGGCGGACAGACAAAATGCTGCACCGGCTCGAGGCGGTCATGGTCGTAACCGATACCGAACATATACTGCTCATCAGCGGTACGGGCGATGTAATCGAGCCGGACGATGGGATCATAGCTATCGGTTCCGGCGGGACCTACGCTTTAGCTGCGGCGCGGGCGCTGCTCTACGCCAACCCCAAATTATCGGCCGAGTCGATTGCGAAAAAGTCTCTGGAAATCGCCGCCGGCATCTGTGTGTTTACTAACAACAATATCAAGACTGTGACTATCAAATGACCAACGACTATCCGACGCCCAAAGAGATCGTTCAACATCTGGATAAGTTCATCATCGGCCAGGACAACGCCAAGAAGTCTGTGGCTATCGCTCTGCGCAACCGCTGGCGGCGACAGCAGGCTCCCGAGGATATCCGGGGCGAGATTATGCCCAACAACATCATCATGATCGGTCCGACTGGCGTAGGCAAAACCGAAATCGCGCGTCGTCTGGCCGGGCTGGCCCGGGCGCCGTTCATCAAAGTCGAAGCCTCCAAGTTTACCGAGGTGGGGTACGTAGGACGCGACGTTGAATCAATGGTGCGCGACCTTGCCGAAATTTCGGTAAACATGGTCCGGCAGGAGAAATCCGTCGAGCAAAACGAAAAAGCCGAAAAAGCCACGGTCGAACGCCTGCTCGACCTTCTGGTGGGACCGCCGCCCAAGAAGACGGCCCGGCAAGACGAAGATGCAGGGAAATCGGCGGTCACTGCGGCCAAGACCCGGGACAAGTTTCGGAAGATGCTGGTCGAAGGTCTCCTGGATGAACGGGAGGTCGAAATTGACGCTCCCCAGCGCAATTTCCCAGTGGTCGAGGTCTTCTCACCGATGGGCATGGAAGAACTTGGCGTCAATTTCCAGGAAGTATTCTCCGGGCTCATGCCCAAGAAGACCAAGCGGCGGAAAATGACAGTTCACGAAGCCCGGGACTATGTGCTGGGTGAGGAACTGGCCAAGCTTGTCAATATGGATGACGTCATTGCGCTCGCGCTTGAACGGGTCCAGGAGTCCGGGATCATCTTTGTGGATGAAATCGACAAGATCGCGGGCGGCGACAGTAAGTCGGGGCCGGACGTCAGCCGCGAAGGTGTCCAGCGTGATATTCTGCCCATTGTCGAGGGTTCGGCGGTTATGACCAAATACGGCATGGTACGTACCGATCACATCCTGTTTATCGCGGCCGGCGCGTTTCACGGCACAAACCCGTCTGATCTCATCCCGGAACTCCAGGGAAGATTCCCTATCCGCGTCGAATTGGACTCCCTCACGGCGGAAGATTTTGAGCGCATCCTTACGGAACCTCAGACGGCGCTGGTGAAGCAGTACATGGCGCTCTTGAAGACCGAGGGCGTGAACCTGGCCTTCGCCAAGGAAGGGATCAAAAAGATTGCCGAGATCGCCGAGGTAGTGAATACCCGCTCAGAGAATATAGGCGCCCGGCGGCTCCACACGGTGATGACCACGCTGCTCGAGGATATTCTTTTCGAACCGCCCGCTTCCAAACGCAAGCTGGTGATTACGGCAACCAAGGTCGAGAAAAAGCTCAACGAGATAATCGAGGACGAGGATCTCAGTCGGTATATTCTGTAGCTGGACGGCTCGGAAGAAAAAGGCGGGCAGGTCGGGGGACGGACTAGACTATGTAAGCGCGGACGTCGCCGACAAATTGGTTGCTGGCGATGTACAGTTTGGATTCGGCTGCCTGGTAGTTGGGCGTCTGGGCGTCGAGGTTGTTGCCGAATCCGCTGGTTGTGCGTCCCATAAGTTCGATGTCGCCGATGAAATTAGAAGTCTGGATGTAGACCGCCATCTCCCTCGGGATCAAAATCCGCACATCGGAGACAAAGCCGGATATGACCATCCGATTGAGACCGGGGGCAAGATTGCCGCCGTGCAACTTGATTTCAATATCCCCCACGAACATGCCGATCTCGATGTTCTGCAGATTTACATTGGAGCAGTCGATATACATATCGCCGACGAACTTGTCGAATTTGAGCTTACCCGAAGGTCCGTATTGGGGAGCGTCCGACAGACGGGCGCCCTCGTTCGTCGATTCGCCCGGCGGCGGGCCGGGAGGCGGCGGGGGAGGAACTGAACTTTCGGCGGAAGAAGCAGTCGTTTGGCCGGAAGTAGTGGCGCCCGCTCGAGATGCGGACCAGGCTTCCGAAGATGGTTCCTCACCCGGAGGATGCCATTGGTGCGCCTTGGCGCTCTCTTTTCGACGGACAATCAGCCAGAGTCCAATCAGAATGAAACCCACCGGAAGAACCATGCTGAAGAGATCGCCGATGCCGAAATCGAAAATATCGAGGCTTCGGCCCAGGAAGACCATCCCAATGACGATCAATACGAAGCCAAATAATATCGTGCGGTTGCTCATAGCGTCTCTTGTCGGCTACTTTCCATCGTTCATGTACTATCTCTAAGTACGCAATATGTCTTTCATTGTTACGCGGCGCAAGGCTTTTGCTCAACCTTATCCCAATAGCCCGTAACGAGAAAGGCTGTCCCGTATAGGAACAGCCTCACCGTCGAAATGTTGCCTCCAGAGGAGGATTATGTCTCTAAAAATCCATCGTCGCCTGGTTGTAGACCCACCAAGTTGGGTCGGACTCGGTCAGGAGCGGGTTCCCCGTATTCAGTCGAACAAAAGACTCCTGCGGCAGGAATACCGAGATACCCGTGGCAAACGTGATTCCCTTGATCCGCGTC
>JAAERE010000254.1 GCA_024230675.1 bacterium
CAGGCCGTTGAAACCGGCAAGGTCGAGATGCAGATCGACGTCGCTTCGGTCAATACCGCCAACGAAGACCGTGACAGCCATTTGAAAGCTCCGGATTTCTTTGATGTTGCCAATCATCCCAGTATCACTTTTGTATCCCGGAAGGTGGTAAAAGGTGAGGGGGATGAATTCCAGATCGTCGGGGACATGACCATGCGCGGCGTCACCAGGGAAGTCACTTTTGACTGTGAGTTCCGGGGTTCTGTCGAGTTCATGGGCACCACCAAGGCCGGTTTTTCGGCCAGCGCCGTCATTGACCGTCAGGATTTCGGTGTTTCTTTCAGCAAGGCCCTTGAGACCGGTGGTCTTGTGGTTGGCAACGAAGTTGAACTCAACCTCGAAATAGAGATCAATAAGGTCGGATAACGACCCCGGTTTGCGCCAGGCCCGCAGCTTGCTGCGGGCCTTTTTTTTGCCCCATTAGCCCGCTTTGCGGGCCGGAACGGCTCCCCGAAACCGTTTGACAACCACCTGGCTTTGTGATATAATTGCTACCTTGAAAAAAACGCTCTGTAGCGCCCGGTTTGCCGGGCTACACGTGTAAGTCTCAATTAGTTTGGAGGTTCGCCGGTGAAGGAGTTCACGACCGATAATATCCGTAATCTTTGCCTGGCCGGACAGCGAGGTTGTGGCAAGACCAGTCTCGCTGATTCCATGGCGTTTGCAGCCGGTGTTAACAGCCGGATCGGCCGGGTTGATGACGGCAGTTCGTTGTTTGATTATACTGAAGGTGAACTGTCTCGGAAATCCTCACTTTCGGCCAAGCTGATGGCCTCCACCTGGCAGGACAAGAAGATAAACCTCTTTGACTGCCCCGGCCATGCCGACTTCATCGGAGAGTTTCTCTCGGCTATGAACGTTTGCGACGCTGTCGGTTTTCTTATTGACGCCGGTTCCGGCGTCGAGGTCGGCACGCAGCTTCAGTGGAAGTCGCTGCCGGAGGCCGGCAAATCCCGGTTCTTTTTCGTTAATAAGATGGAAAAGGAGAACGTCAAATGGCAGGAAGCCCTGGACTCGATCCAGAACGCGTTCGGCAAGCAGGCGGTGGCCGTGCAGCTGCCGATTGGTGAAGGTGAAACCTTCTCCGGCATCGTAGATCTCCTGCATATGAAAGCCTACAAGTTTACGGGCGACGACCGTACCGAAATCGACATACCCGCCGAGCTCAAGGATGAAGCTGATGCTCAGCGTGAAAGCCTCATTGAGGCGGCTGCTGAGTCCGATGACGCTCTGATGGAGAAGTTCTTCGACGAGGGCACCCTGAGCGCCGACGATTTCATGATCGGCCTGCGCGGCGGTATTGCCGGTGGTACTCTGTATCCGGTGCTGTTTGGAGCCGGCGGCAAGAATATCGGCACCAAGGTTTTACTGGATTTCGTCGCGGAATACATCCCGGCACCCAACAAGATGGCCCCGACGGCTGCGGTTAGAACCGGCAAGGAGGACGTGGTCGAAGTGCCCGTTGATCCTTCAGGACAACCTCTGGCTTATGTTTTCAAGACGGTGTCCGAGGGTCACCTGGGTGAAATGACCTATTTCAAAGTCGTTTCGGGAACGATCAAACCGGGCGCAGAACTGATCAACCAGCAATCAAGCGCGACCGAGCGTCTTGCACAGCTCTATACCTTCCAGGGAAAGAATCGCACGGATCTTCCTTCGGCGGCTGCGGGCGACATCGGTGTGGCCGTCAAGCTCAAGAAGACGCACACCAGCAATTCTCTTTCGGCCAAGGGCTACGACGTTAGCGTCAAGCCGACCGAGTTCCCGAACCCGGTGATGGATGTGGCTATCCGACCGAAAGCCAAAGGGGATGAAGAAAAAATCGCGGCCGGTCTGACCAAGCTCCACGAGGAAGACCTTACATTCAAACTGATTTCCGACCCGGCTCTGAAACAGCAGGTGCTCTATGCCCAGGGTTCGACCCATATCGAGGTTCTCATGGAGAAACTCCACGCCCGCTATGGTGTCGAAGTCGATCTCACCAAGCCGAAAATTCCCTATCGGGAAACCATCACAGGCAAAACCGAAAAGCAGTACAAGCACAAGAAACAGTCGGGCGGCCGTGGCCAGTACGGTGACGTTCACATCCGCATCGAGCCGAATAAGCGTGGTGGCGGTTTCGAATTCTCGGACGAGATCAAGGGTGGCGTTATCCCCAACAAGTTCATACCGGCGGTCGAGAAGGGTGTAATCGAGCAGATGGCTCACGGCGGCCTGTGCGGTGCTCAAGTAGTAGACGTAAAGGTGGCCCTGTTTTTCGGCTCGTATCACGATGTAGACTCGTCGGATATGGCTTTCAAAATTGCCGGGTCAATGGCCTTCAAGGAAGGCTTCATGGATTCCAAACCGGTTATCCTCGAGCCCATTTACAACGTCGAGGTCCTGGTGCCGGACGACTTCCAGGGCGACGTCATGGGCGATCTTTCCTCCCGGCGCGGCAAAATCGCCGGCATGGACCCCCAGGGTGGCGGCAATACGCTGGTTCGTGCGGCTATTCCGCGCGCGGAACTGTATCAGTACTCGGTTGATCTGAGGTCCATGACCCAGGGACAGGGCGTATACACGATGGACTTCTCGCACTACGAGACGGTTCCTCACGAAGCCGCTCAGAAGATCATTGCCGAGGCGAAGGCCGAGAAAGAGGCCGATAGCTGATCTTCGTTGCCATGGAGTAGATTCGAAGGCGGGGCAGAGATGCCCCGCCTTTTCTTGTGCCGGGATCACAATGTGATAGTCACGGCCGGTTTCTTCTTGACAGATGAACAAATGAGCACTACCATCAATAATGGAACAACGAACGTATTAGCTCCACAACGACCTCCCGGGCCTTACCGGTCGGCAGGCGACGCGCGGGTGGTTGAGCTTCACATAAGAACCACGGCAGGTGGAGATCAATATGACCAAGCCCGAACTGACCGACAGACAGAGAGAGATCCTCGGATATATCGAGGGCGAAATAGTTGACCGCGGTCACTCGCCGACAATTCGAGAGATCGGCCGGAAGTTCGGCATCTCATCGACCAACGGCGTCCGTACTCATCTGACGGCTCTCGTCAAGAAGGGATATCTCAAAAAGCAGGATTACATTTCGCGAGGTTTGGAGCTGACTCGGAATCTTGCCTCTCGAATCGGAAGGGTCCCCCTGGTAGGTTCGGTGCCGGCCGGTCATCCCATAGACTCGGTGGAAAACGTCGAAGGCGAAATCGCCCTGGATCTGTCGTTTATGCCGAAGGGGGAGACGTTCAGCCTGACCGTTACCGGTGACTCTATGATAGACGCCGGTATCCTGAACGGGGATGTCGTAATTGTGAAAAAACAGGCGGTGGCCAATTCAGGGGAGATCGTCGTTGCCGTAGTCGATGGCGAGGCTACCGTCAAGAGATATGTGCCCGAAGGTGAGCGCATACGCCTCCAGCCGGAGAACGATGCTTTCGAGCCGATCATGGTTGATAAGCGGGCGGTCGAGTTCCGAATCGCCGGTCGCGTGGTTGGGCTGCTGCGCCGGTTCGGATGACGCCGTAGACCGGAATCCCCTCACGTTTTCAGTTGACTTTCCCCATTATTTGAATAGATTTGGCGATCTAAAGCCGATATACGGCCACAGATAGAAGCCACCGTAGCTCAGTTGGTAGAGCAGCTGATTCGTAATTAGCAGGTCTCCGGTTCGAACCCGGACGGTGGCTCTTTTTTTATGCGCGGCAGCATCGCCGTATTAGTATATCCGATTTATCCGCCGGGTTTCCAATTCGTACGGCGGATTGTATTCCTCTCGTTCGCGTCCAAAACAGAAACCTAGCTGTTCAAAGAGAGAAACATCGACCAGGTCGACGTTGCGCTGGGCAATAGCTTCCTTGATATTTAGATAACGAACCACGCCGTCCAGATAGCCGGTCACGGTCACGCCGGAGAGGCCCTGCAATAGCAGGATCACGGCGTTGGCTCCAGCCTCCATGCCGAAATTGGCATCGTAGGCTGAGGTGGTTCCAGCACGAACCAGATGGCTGGGCGTGATGGTTCTAACTTCGGGAACGGTGTACAGACCGTTGACAAACATGCCGTAGTTCTCCATGAACTTTCGGATCTCGTCGTCCACGGCCAGCCGACTCTGCATCTCGTGAGCTACATACTTGCCGGCTCCGGCCAGCTTTATGTGTCCGAACGGGTCCTTCCCGGCGGTCTTATCGTAGATCTCTTCACCGCTGGCGTCCTTTAGCCCTTCGGCCACAACGATAGTGTACGTTCCGGCGTTGACGTCGCTCTCGTGGATTCTCTTGGTGTAAAGCTTCTTGAAATGGCGATAAAGCTCCTTGAAATCTACGGGTATTTCGGGGATCAGGATAGCGTCAGCCTCGCCGGCGACGCCACCGCGGAAAGCGGTGTGACCGGCATAGCGGCCGAATACTTCAATAACCATTATGCGGTTGTGAGTTCTTCCGGTGGTTTTCAGCTCAGAGATGAAAAACGCGATGCGGTTTATTGTCGAGTCCCCACCTACCGAATACGGAATCAGATCAAGGTCCATCGTTTTCGGACAATGAACACAATGTATTCCCTGCGAGGCAAGATCGGCCACGACAGAGCCCGTATCGTCGCCACCGCTTATCACGAGTCCGTCGATACCGTGCTTAGCGAGACCAGCTTTAATACGCTCGTATTTGTTTGGGTCATCTATCCTGGAAATCTTGACGCGCGAATGTCCGGCTTCGGAACCAGCCAGACCGATGCTGAAATAGTCCACTCGGTCCGGAGTCAATCGGACGAGCTTGTGCAAAGAATCCTCTCCTACTTCAAAGTCGACTAGATTATACAGTCCGGCATAGCCGTTGGGAATAGCGTAGGCCTTCACGTCCTTGCGCGTGGCCATCTGAGCCGCACCCTTCACCACTGCGTTCAGTCCGCCGCAGTCGCCGCCGCTGGTTATTATTCCGATTTTCTTCATTTCCATCTTTTCCTCCAAAAGTCCCGAGCGGGTTGTTGCCGTTCGGACAAATCAACGCGTAGAGTTTTTCGGACCTGAGGTAAACTTTCAGAGCCCGATAAAAGAAACGACATTATAGCATACTGGGCATTGTGTCAATAGTCAATATTGTGGTTCTCCCCGGGGGGGTAATTGATTCCCGGTTGTGGGACGCCTTTGAGGAACTACCGGCGTTTAAAATTGTTGCTTTTGCGGTAAGGGCGGTCTTTCTTGGGCCCACGAAATCGTATCAAGGGGATGTAACGAAGATGTGGTGGAAGATACTCGTATTTCTGGCGATGTCGGTGATGATTGTATTCAGCTATATAACCCCGGCTCCTCAGCAGCAGATCGGCGAATCCAGCCGCATATTTTATTATCACATCCCCCAGGCATGGCTGTGCGTCGTAGCTTTTCTGATGGCAATGGTGTATTCCGTTCGCTATCTGACCTCACGATCGCTTAAGTACGACGACAAGGCGGTCAGCGCCGCCACGCTGGGGCTCACATTTTGCATTCTAGCTACTGTTACCGGCTCGGTGTTTGCCAAGGTGACCTGGGGTTCGTTCTGGAACTGGGACCCGAGGGAGACATCGATCTTTATCCTGCTTCTCATATATGCGGCTTATTTCGCTCTGAGAAACGCGATTGAGGAAGAGGAGAAACGGGCGGCGCTGTCGGCAGTCTACGCCATCTTTGCCTTCGTGACGGTGCCTTTCTTGATATTCGTGGTTCCCCGGATAATGCCCTCGCTGCACCCGGAGGATTCGATCGTCGATGAAAACCTGAAGTTCCAGATGACGACCACCGTGGCTACCATTTTCTTTTCGTCGCTGGCGCTGTTCTCGATATTGTACTTCTGGATGCTGAATCTGTCGGGACGAGTACAGAAGATTGTGCGCCGTCGGCAGGAGGAGGATTTTTAGATGCAGGACAACTACGTTGCTATGGCGGTCACCCTGGTCGTCTGGGGCGGCCTGTTCTTTTTTCTGATGCGTCTCGACAGGCGCGTCAAGGACCTGGAAAAGCGCTCCTGACGGAGTCCGACGGTCACACTCTAACATACTTTTCGCAATTCTCGAATTCTCTGGAACTCGAACGCATCCCGGATCATATAATCTATTTATCACGCAGGTCCCAGACAGGAGTCCAAAAAAGGGAACGCGGTCGGACTCCGTTCGTCGGAACCTTGACAGGCTGCGGCCGAGAGTATATGTTGGCAGAACTTGACGGGAGATAATTCACAAAGACCTCCAGCATCGGAGAAATCCTAACGCAAAGGACTGACAATGGCGGAATATTCACCACCCATCCAGATTGAGGCCCGGGGACTCAGCAAGTACTACGGTTCCTTCGTGGCCATCGAGGATATTTCGTTTTCGATTCCCCGAGGGCAGATAGTGGCCTTTCTCGGGCCCAACGGGGCGGGGAAGTCTACGACCCTGAAGATCCTGAGCGGTTTTCTTGGCGCCAGCAAAGGTTCGGCCGCGATTGCCGGACTCGATGTATGCAGCGAACGCCTGGAAGCCTCTCGCCGGTTGGGCTACCTTCCGGAGAACGGCCCCCTCTACGACAACATGGTACCGATTGAACTCCTTCGCTTTTTTGGTGAGATGAGGGGAGTGCAGGGGAACCTGTTGAAACAGCGAATAGAGGCTGTGACCGAGCAATGCGCGCTCCAGGATGTCCTCGAGAAGCCTATAGGCAAACTCTCGCGAGGATATCGCCAGAGAGTGGGGCTGGCTCA
This sequence comes from bacterium, assembly GCA_024230675.1. GTDB lineage: Bacteria > Zixibacteria > MSB-5A5 > GN15 > FEB-12 > JAAERE01. The sequence goes on from JAAERE010000254.1 coordinate 6,744, forward strand.
GGCACTGCTGCACGACCCGGACGTTCTCATAATGGACGAACCTACGGCCGGGTTGGACCCGAACCAGATCAGAGATTTTCGGACCAACATAAAGCGGCTGGGGGAGTCGAAGACGATTCTTCTTTCGACACACATTCTCCAGGAGGTTAGCGCCGTTGCCGAACGTGTCCTGCTGATTCACAACGGCCGGCTGGTGTTCGACGGCAGCCCGGGGGATCTTCAGAAGGACGCACCGCTCGATGAGACGTTCTATAAGCTGACAGACTTCGGGCGCACGTCGTCGACGAATCAGGCCGGGGGAGGTGTCGCATGAACGTGAACTGGAGCCTGGTTTTTGCGATCAGCAAGCGTGACTTGAAGTCTTATTTCAGCAGCCCGACCGGGTACGTGTTTATTACTCTGTTCGTGTTTCTCAGTGCGGCCGCCGCTTTTTGGCAGGAACGCTTTTTTGCCAACAATCTGGCCAATCTGCTGCAGCTAAACAACTACTTCCCGTACATACTTCTGTTTTTTGTCCCGGCGCTGACTATGAGCGTCTGGGCCGATGAACGCCGGGCTGGAACCGACGAACTTCTGCTGACGCTTCCGGTCACGGATCTTGAAGTTGTGTTGGGAAAGTACACGGCCGTCCTGGGTATATACTCGGCCTCGCTGCTGTTCTCACTCAGCCATGTCCTTGTGTTGTTCTGGCTCGGCAGCCCTGACCTGGGGCTGATGTTCGGCAACTATCTGGGCTATTGGATGATTGGCGCAGCGCTCCTGTCTGTTGGCATGTTAGCGTCGCTGCTGACCGCCAATGCGACGGTAGGATTTATCATCGGAGCCGCTTTTTGCTCGTTCTTTGTTTTTGTCGACTCACGCCAGTGGGAAGTCAGCCGAGGGATACAGGAAATGCTGGCGCCGCTTGGTGCGAGCGGGTACTTCGGCGACTTTACCGGCGGTGTGATCAGCTTTTCCGGAATACTGTATTTCGCAGCGATAATCGCCGTCATGTTATACCTGAATGTGGTGCTGGTGGGTAAGCGGCACTGGCCGATCGAGGCCGGTGGCTATCGCTATTGGCTGCACCAGTTGTTGCGAGGCGTGGCGCTCGTTGTGATCGTCGTCAGCATCAACGCCCTGCTGGGCCGGGCGGCTTTGCGGCTGGATGTTACGGCCGAACGTCTGCACTCCCTTTCCGACGAAACCGTCGACCTGATAGATGAAATCGATCCGGACCGACCGGTACTGGTACAGGCTTTCATTAGCCCTGAAGTTCCCCGTGGTTACGTGGAGACGCGAGAGAATATACTGTCGATGCTGGAAGAAATCTCAGCCGTCGGCGGCGAGCGAGTCCAGGTCTTCATCCACGATACCGAGCCTTTCAGTGAGGAGGCCCGCGACGCTCGCGAGAAGTTCGCTATTCTTCCGAAGTCTGTCATGAGCGGGGAATCGGCCAGAGTAAGCACTGCGTCGGTCTTCATGGGCCTTGCCTTCACTTCCGGCGCAGCTGAAGAGGTTATCCCGTTTTTCGACCGGGGTCTTCCGGTAGAATACGAACTGGCCCGGTCCATCAGAGTGGCAGCCAAGACCAGCCGAAAGGTTGTGGGTGTCTTGGCTACCGAGGCCAAACTGGCCGGAGGTTTTGACTTCCAGACGATGAACACAGCCGAACCCTGGCTGGTTGTCAAGGAACTCAAGAAGCAGTACGAAGTAAGGGATGTCAGCGCCGATGAGCCGATCACCGACGGTCTGGACGGCCTGTTGGTGGTCCTGCCGTCGTCGCTCTCGCAGCCGCAATTGGACAATCTCAGGAGCTATGTTCTGGCGGGTAATCCTACTCTGTTCCTGGTCGACCCGCTGCCTATGATTAACCCCTCACTGTCGCCGCAGGTGCCGGCGGGAGCCAATAACAATCCCTTCATGCAGAACAACCAGCCCCAACCCCCGCCCAAAGGGGATGTCGGCAGCCTGCTGGACGCTATCGGCGTAAAATGGATGTCGTCGCAGGTCATCTGGGACAGCTACAATCCACATCCGGACTTGGGCACGCTGCCACCTGAGATCGTGTTTGTTGGCGAGGGAAACGAGACGGTGGACGCTTTCAACGACCTTAACCCGGCCAGTGCCGGGCTGCAGGAAGTTGTGGCCATCTATCCGGGATTTCTCTTCCAGGCGTCCGGCAGCCCGTTTGAGTTTCAACCGTTGATGCGCACGGGTCGCGTCTCGGGCGTTGTGCCCTGGAACCAGTTGATGCAACGGAGCTTCCTCGGTATGAGGATCAATCGCAACCCTCGTCGTTCAACGACCGGGGAGTCCTACGTTCTGGCCGCCCAGGTTTTTGGACAGGGGGAGGCTGCCCCCGGTGGCACGGCTGCCGGTCAAATGTCCTCCGTGAACTCAATTGTTATCGCCGATGTTGACCTCATCTCTGAGCAGTTTTTCCGTCTCCGAGAGCAAGGGATGGGCGGAATAGGTTTCGACAACGTTTCGTTTGTTCTGAACTGCATGGACGTGCTTGTCGGCGACGAGTCCTTCGTGGATTTGCGTAAAAAGCGCGTCAAGCACCGAACCCTGGAAACGGTGGAAGCTCAGACTCGGGAGTTTGTCGAGAAACGGCTCGAGGACGAAACGGCGGCCGAAGCCGAGGCTCAGGACGCCCTTCGCGAGGCGCAGTCACGGCTTGACGAGCGGGTAGCAACCGTTCGCAACCGTACCGACCTCGACGAGCAGACCAAGCGGATAATGACCCAGAACCTTCAGGAAGTCGAGAGCCGTCGCTTTGAAGTCGTGAAGGCTAATATCGAGGCTCAGCGTCAGGCTCGGGTTGAAGCCAGCAAAGGGGATATGGAAATGGCCATTCGCCAGATCCAGAGCCGTATAAAAACGCTGGCAGTGTTGCTGCCGCCCATCCCCGTATTCATATTCGGCGTGCTGACGTTTTTCAAGAGGCGCAAACGGGAATTGGAAGGCGCCGCGGCGGCCAGAAGGTTGAGGAGCTAGTTATGGACGAAACCAGAAAGACCTTGATTTTCGTCGGAGTCGCCGTGGTGCTGGCTCTGGCTGCATACATATTCTCTCCCTCCCGGATTACTCCGGACGCCTTTATGGACCAGGGAGAAGCCTTCTATCCGGAATTCACCGACCCCAACACAGCCACGACCCTGGAGGTTATCGACTATGACGAGGCGTCGGGTACGGCCCGGCCGTTCAAAGTTACGTTCGGAAGCGGAGGCTGGACAATACCGTCTCACAACAACTACCCGGCTGATGCCAAAGATCGTCTGGCGCAGACAGCGGCGGGCGTTATCGATATCAAGAAGGATGACTTTCGCACCAGCAGCGCCGCAGATCACGAGCACTGCGGCGTTGTCGATCCCCTTGATGCTACCGCTCCGGGACTGTCCGGGAGGGGAAGTAGGATTACGCTCAAAGGCGCCGATGATCAGGTGCTGGCGGACTACATTGTCGGCTATGAGATCCCGGATCGCGAGGGCATGCGATTTGTCCGGCTGCCCGGTCAGAACCGTGTTTATGCCGCCCGCATGGACATCGAAATATCAACAAACTTCGCCGATTGGATTGAAACCAACCTTCTGGAGGTTTCGGGCGAGAAGATCGACCGGGTCATGCTCAAGGATTATTCTATCGACGAACGAACTCGCTCTGTCGTGCAGGGAAGCAACATTGAACTGTTGCGCGGAGAGGACAATATCTGGAGGATGAAGGGAATCGGCGCCGTTGACAAGCTCGACTCAACCGTGGTGGAAACGCTGGTCTCGACTCTTTCGGATCTGAGCATAGTGGGCGTTCGCCCGAAGCCGGAAGGTCTCTCAGCTGAATTGAGCGACCCTCGGAACGACAACATCTCTCAGGAGGGGCGCCTGTCGCTCCAGAGCAAGGGCTATTACTTCACGCGTGACGGTCAATTGCTCTCCAACGAGGGGGAGATGAACGTCCGCACAACGGACGGCGTGATATACATCCTGCGGTTCGGGGAGGTCCTCTACGGATCGGGGCTGAACGTTACCGCCGGCCGGTCGGAATCCGGCGGCGGGGGCGACGACGGACAGGGTCAGGCGAATCGCTATCTGTTCGTGGCCGCGGGTTATGAGAACGGGTATTTCAAAAAGCCCGCAGAACCACGGTCTCGGGAGTATCTGGAAAAAGCCGACTCGTTGTGGACCGATGCTGATCGCGAGAACAAGGCGCGGCAGGACGCAGTCGACGAGTGGCAGCGCAACGTCGAGAACGGCCGCCAACTTGCGGCTGACTTGAACAATCGCTTTGCCGGCTGGTATTATGTGATTTCAGAGGATTCTTTTGGGAACATTCATCTTGATCGGGAAGCTCTGACGGCCGATCAGGAGGGATGATGCCTTCGGAATAGCATAGCCGAGAAGCTCAAAACAAAAGGCCCGGTCTCCGCGTACTTGCGGGGGCCGGGCCTTTGTCTGCCGTCCAAAGTATCTTGTTGCCGTTCCTACGGACAGGGAGGCATCGGCGTCAAGGTCAGGAACTGGTTGTCGATCAGGGCCTGAAGATCCGTGACGTCGACAACACCTGCAAAATCGATATTGGCTTCTTCGTAACAGCAGAGCGGTGTCAGTGTCAGGAAGAGGTTGTCGACCAGCACCCCAACATCGGTGATGTCAACTATCTGGCTGGGATCGCAGTCGATATTGCCGACCACACCTATGCAGCAAGGGACGATGACTTCGAGATTCAGGAGCTTTTCTGTGTCAGCACCGATACCGTCCTGAAGCTGAACGGTCAGGCCGAACTCGCCTCCGGAAGTAGGCGTACCGGATATCAGCCCCTGAGCGGACATCGTCAGTCCGGAACCGGCAAGGACGTTGTTCTTATCGGACCAGACTGTCGTGCCGGTACCGCCCGATCCGATAAGCTGGTGGGAATAGACTTCGCCCAGGTAGCCGTCCGGCAGAGTCTCGTCTGAAATAACCAGGGCGGGATTCACGAGGATCGTAAGAGGCTGTTCGGCAACGGTGGGTTGTTCGTCCGTAGCCTCGGCCGTGAAAGACAGCGTGCCGGTTACTACCGGAGTGCCTTCTACCAGACCGGCGGCGGAGAGGGACAGGCCGCTTCCTACGAGATCGCCGTACTTGTCACTCCAGGTAATTGTGCCGACTTCTCCGGCAGCGCTCAGCTGTTGTGAGTACGCGACGCCTTCGGTCCAGTCGGGCAGGGTTGTCGTGAGTATCGTGAGTTCATCGTCGAAACACTGAGAACCGTACACTTCGACATCGTCGATATTCCAGCCGCAGAAGACCCAGCCGCCGTCGGAAGTGCCCATTACCCAGCGGAGATATACGGTGGACTGGCCGTCGGCCACCGCCGATAGGTCGACGTTCGTCTGGATCCATTCAGTGTCTTCGATTTGAACTTCGTTTTCCCAGACGGTGACCCATGAACTACCGTTGTTGCTTGCCCTGATGTAGGCGTGATCGTACAGCGGCTGTTCGACTCCCAGCCAGCGCTGGAACGAAAGTCTCGTGTTCACCAGGCCGGAGCAGTCCATTACGGGGCTTGTCAGGGGTTGCTCGCTCATATCGTTGGGATAATCGCCGGCGAGGTTATAGCCGTATATCGTGGTGCCGCCGTATGCGCTGCTGGGGTCGGGCCCGCCGTGCTCGCCGCCGCCACCGGTGGGAGCCCCGCGCGTCCAGGCGCCGGTTGCCTGCCAGGACTGGAAGGTCTCGAAATCATCGGAGAACACGAGAACTTCGTTGGTTGACGGCTTGGCGGTATTGGGAGAAGACGGGTCGGGATCGTTAAAAACTCCCTCCGTAGTCTCGGAAGCGCTGACATAGAAGTTTACGTATTGTCCGCAGCCCAGCGCCGGAAGCGTGCCCTCGTAGTTGTCGGTCGAGGTCTCTGTCATGGAGACTGCGGTGTAGGCGCCGCCGTCGATAGCATAGTGCAATTGTCCGCTGCCGGAGACCGGCGAGCCGTCGAGAGTCGCACCTACCGATACGCTGAAAGTAGTCGTCTCACCCGGTGTCAGGGTCGACGGAATGCCGCTCGGATAGGTGAAAACCAGGAAAGGCTTGGGCAGAGGAACCTGCACTGCGTTCCAGGCATTGAGTACCTGAGTGCCCCAGGTTCCGGAAGGATCAAGGTCGTCGGCGGCGGAAATCGTGCCCATAGCAGCTTCACCATACGTCGAAGAACTGGTCCAGTAGTGAACGTTGGCGCGGTAGGCGATCTGCATGGCGTTTGCCACGTCGATGCCTGTTACGGAAACGCTGTTGTGTGTGCCGCCGTCCGAAAGAAGGTAGAACCACTTGTTGCCGACACCGCTGTTGGTGTGAACGCCGCAGTAGTCGTTGGCGTA